>JAFLEF010000050.1 GCA_017309115.1 Verrucomicrobiota bacterium
GCTCGAGCCGAGCGCTCCAGTCCCGCCACCTGCGGGTGACTCACCAACTGGAGAGCCGGATGCGGGAGATCCGCACGTCCGGTTCGGAGGGAGGGGTGGGGTCAATCCCCCATCCCTACCTCTATAAGACGCTTCGCGTGGGCCGACGCGGATGGAATTGCTTGAGCGAATGGTGTTGTGACACGGGGGAGGGAACTGGATGGCGCCTTCTGCCGTCGGCGGCTACGAACCGGCTGACTATCCCCTTTCCGAGGCGGGCCGGTTGGGGCATCGTCTGAAGTCGGCAGCGCGGTTCCGCTTCGTCCGTTGCCCAACCCAAATGCCCATGATCCGGTGTCTTCTGCTCTTCCTGGCCTGCTTGGTTTTGGGCGGTTTTGGCGCCGGTTGCACCCATCATCATCGTCGCCCGCACATCTACGTGCCGGAGCAACCGGAAGCCGTGGCGGAGAACCCGGCACCGGACCCCCTTATCCGGTACAGGAAATGCAAACTGAAGACGTTTCGCGGCACTGCGAACGTCTGGTGTGACGGGGTGGACCTGGGGCCCACGCCGCTGACACTGAAAGTGCCGGTCAACGCTTGGGGTCAGTATGTCGGCGAACCGAAAAGATATGTGGCGATGGCGGGAGACCAACTGCTCGGGCAGGTGGAGTTCCAGCCATCCCGCGGGCAGCGGATTCCCCGGCGCATCGTGTTCACCCCCTACAGCGACCCGACTCCGCGGTCTCTGGCGGGCGCGGCAACGCCCTGAATATCGGCGAACCAACGCGCCGGTTCCGTTCGTTCGGGGAAGTTTTTCTCCGTGTTCCCGATCCTCGGAAACACTCCCGTGGCTAGCCCAGGCGGGGCTTTTGTGCTCCAGTCGGTCCAGCCACGCGGACTCCATCCAGTCTCAGGTCTAGCGTGGCGCTGCATCTCCAACCCGATTCAGACATGGCTTCAGTGCCGTCCGTTGACGGACTCCTTACTCTTTTTGACCAGCAGGTGAGCGCCCGAGGGGCGGCTTCGGCCGTGGTCGCGGGTTCGGCGTCTCTCAGCTATGAGAAACTGCGGGAGCAGTCCCTTCAGTGGGCGGGTGAGTTGGTCCGCAGCGGGGTTCGTCCAGGGTCGATGGTGGGGTTGCATCTGGATCGGTCGCTGGAGTTTGTGGTGGCGGTCTTAGCAGTTCTTCGAGCTGGCTGCACCTATGTGCCATTGGGTACGGACTGGCCGCAGTCCCGAATCGCGCTCTTGGCCGAGGATGCCCAGTTGGCGGGGATTCTCTCGGCCACGCCCACTTCATCAGCTCTCGCTACGGTCTCATGCCCGGTTTGGGAGGCAGCCGATTTCGCCCGCCGTGCGGTGGAGGGCGGATCGATTGCGGAGGAAATTGATACCGTTCAACAGCCCGCCTACGTGATGTTCACCTCGGGATCCACCGGCCGACCCAAAGGGGTGGTGGTGCCGCAGCGGGCGATCCTGAGGTTGTGTTCCGGGGACTATTTGCCGTGGGGTCCGGATCGGCGGTTCCTGCTGTTGGCTCCGTTGTCGTTTGATGCGTCCACACTCGAGTTGTGGGGAGCCTTGCTGCACGGCGGCACCTGCGTGGTGCATCCGGAGTTGAAGATGACTTTCGGTGGGCTGCGCCGGGTGTTGCGGGACGAGCGGATCAACTGCCTCTGGTTAACCGCCGGCCTGTTCAATCATCTGGTGGACGAGGAACCGGAGATTCTGGCGCCGGTGGAGTATGTGTTGACCGGGGGGGAGGCGCTTTCGGTGCCGCACGTTCGGCGGGCGTTGGCGGCCTTGCCCGGGACCCATCTGCTCAATGGATACGGCCCGACCGAGGCGACTACGTTCACCTGCACTTACCGAATTCCCCAGGACGAACCCTTAGGAACCTCGATCCCCATTGGTCGGCCCCTGCCGCGAACTGTGTGTCGGGTTCTTGATGCCCAACGCCGGCCTGTCCCGGTGGGAACGTCGGGAGAACTGTTCATTGGCGGCGAGGCGTTGGCGTTGGGATATCTGAATCAGCCTGAACTCACGGCGGAGAAGTTTGTCCCGGATCCCGAGTCGAACGATCCCGCGGCGCGGTTGTATCGCTCGGGCGACCTAGTTCGGGAACTTCCCGACGGTAATTTTGAGTATCTGGGCCGGCTGGACGACCAACTGAAGATTCGCGGATTCC
Source organism: Verrucomicrobiota bacterium (assembly GCA_017309115.1). Classification (GTDB taxonomy): domain Bacteria; phylum Verrucomicrobiota; class Verrucomicrobiia; order Limisphaerales; family UBA9464; genus UBA9464. The sequence goes on from JAFLEF010000050.1 coordinate 2,171, forward strand.
GAATTGAACCCGGTGAGCTGGAAGCGGTGTTGGTCACCTTGCCAGGTATACGCCAGGCGGCGGTGGCGGCGCGGGTGGGTTCGGATGGCTCCCGGGCGTTGGCGGCTTATCTCGTGGTGGACGAGGGCGCACGATTGAGCCGGGCGAGTCTGCGGGAGCAGCTCGCGACGCGGGTTCCGGCCTTCCTGCAGCCAGACTTTGTGGGCGTGCTGACGGCTCTGCCGCTCAACGCCAACGGCAAGGTGGACCGATCCCGGCTCGCCGCGGAACCTTGTTTGGAGCTGCCGGCCTCGTCGGTGCCGGTGACCGCGGCGCGAACTGAACTGGAAGCGGAGTTGGTCGCGTTGTGGGAAGATCTGCTCGGCCGGAAGCCGGTGGGAATTCATGATCGTTTTGCGGATCTGGGCGGACATTCCCTGCGGGCGTTGCGGCTCGTTGCCCGAATCCGGGAGCACTGGGGAGTGCCTCTCACCCTGCCAGATTTCTTGAGCCAACCCACGGTCGCGGAGTTGGTACAGTGGATCAACCAAGCACCCCGGGACTCGGCGGTGAGTGCGATTCCCGTGGCGTCCCGGGAGGTGCCAATTCCCCTGACCGGCGAGCAGGCGGGCTTGTGGTTTGTGGACCAACAGTGTCCGGATCCCTCAGCCTACCATGTGGCGTTTGCCTGGCGCCTCCGCGGGCCTTTGGATCGGCATCGGCTGGAAGAGTCGTGGCGAAGGGTGGTGGAGCGTCATGAGATCCTGCGAACCTGGGTGGAACTGCGGGATGGCGAGCCTTTCCAGGCGAGTGGTCCGTTGGGACCGTGGAGTCTGCCCTGGCAGGAACTGGGACCCGCCGAGACTCGGGAAGCCCTGGCCGAACGGCTCACTGCTGCGGCTCGGGTGCGCTTTGAACTCGCCCGGGTTCCGTTGTGGCGAGTGGAGGGATTCGGGCTGGGCGAGGCGGATCACCTGTTGTTGGTCACGGTTCACCATCTGCTGATTGATGAGTGGTCGCTTCGGCTGATTTTTTCCGACTGGGCGGCGGCGTATTCGGCGGGAGAAGCGGGACCGAATTGGCTGCCGTTAACCCGTCAGTTTGCCGACTACGCAGCGTGGCATCGGGCGCGGATGGAACAACCCGAGGCAGACCGGCATCGCGAATTCTGGCGGTCCAACCTGGCAGGGGCGCCTTCTCGCTGGGCTGTTCCGGGAGATCGCAACGTGACCGTTCCCACGGGAGCCGGGGCGCGCATGACCGTGACTATCCCGCCGGAGGTGCGGCGGGCCTGCGAACAACTCGGCCGGCAGGCGAAGACCACCCCGTACGTGGCGGCCTTGTCTGCTTATTTCGGCCTGCTCAGCCGCTGGAGCGGTGAGGGCGAAGGGGTCATTGGAACGCCCTTGTCGCAACGTTCCGAGCCCGGGCTCGAAGGCCTAGCGGGTTTGCTGATTCACACCCTGCCGCTGCGGTTGAAATCCCAGCCTGGACAGTCGGTTCTGGGAATGGTGGAAACGGTTCGAAACCGGGTCCATGAGGCGTTTGCCCATGGGGAGCTTCCGCTCACCCAGATTGTGAAGGCGGTGGGTCCGGCCCGACGGGAAAGCTCGAGGGTTCCTCTGTACAACGCGATGTTTGTACTGCTCGACGAGCCGTGGCCGGATTTGCAACTGCCGGGTCTCGTGTCCCAGCCGTGGCCGGTGGAGACCCGCACCCACAAGGTGGATCTGATCCTCTTCCTGACGGACAACGGTGCCGGGGGCTGGCAGGCAGAATTGGAGTACAACTCCGATTTATTCTCGGAATCCGCTGCGCGTCGGTTGGCGGATCAGGTGGGCCCCTTCTTCGCGGAATTTAGTCAGGGTTCGTCCCGCCTCTGGAGCGATCTCGCGCCGGTTTCGGCGGTGTCCGGTGACGCGCCAAGCTCCGAACCGAACGCCCGGGGCGCGTCGTCCGGCTCCGCTACGGTGGAAGCAGATTCGGAGGTATTGACGGCATCCGAACGTCGACTTGCGGCCATCTGGTCCCGCTTGCTCAACGTGCCGGACGTCCGGCGTCGGGATGATTTTTTTGCCCTCGGAGGGCACTCACTGTTGGCCCTACGGCTGATCTCTGCCGTGGAAAAGGAGTTCCAACAAAGTCTGACGCTGACGCATCTGGTGACGCATCCCACGCTGACGCTTCAGGCCGAGTGGTTGACTTCAGCCGGGGCGGGGGCGGTGACGGGAGCCTCGGCCAAACTTGGTTTCCGGGGGGAAGGCGCCGGCGCTCCGCTGTTCCTGATTCCCGGGCTGTATGGATTTGAGTTTCTGGCAACAGAACTGGCCGACGTGGTGAAGCAGCATCGGCGTTACTTCGACGGCTTGCAGCATCGCGGCTTGAGCCCGGGGAGCACTCCGTTCACTCGGGTGGAAGATTTGGCCCAGGATTTGGTTCGTCAGATCAACGAAGTTTATCCGCACGGTCCGGTGGCGTTGATGGGAAGTTCGTATGGCGGGCTGGTCGCCTATGAAGTCGGATGCCAGCTCGCGTCGGCCGGGCGGTCGGTGGAATTCATTCTGTTGCTCGACACCATTCTCGGTGTTGGCCGACGCCGTTCCCTCGCTGAGATGGCCTGGGTCATTGGCAAGCGCTTTTGTCGGCGCCCCTCGGGCAAGCGTCTGGAATACCTCCGCATGCTCGTCAGCAACAAGTTTGCTCCCGGACTTTGGTACGATCCGGAGGAGGAAGGCCGGCTGCCAGAGACGCCGGAGCAGGCGGCGGTCATCCAGGCCAATTACCAGGCGGGTGATTCCTACCGACCTCGCGGCTTTGACGGACGGGTGATTCTCTTTCAGGCGAGCCGGGTTTATGACCATGTCTTCCTCCGGTACGCGCCGGAACCCGGGAATGGCTGGGGCGGTTTGCCCATTGGTAAGTTTCAGATCGAGTCCTTCGATTGCCTGCACCATGAGCTCTTCCAGAACCCGATCTTCCCGCCGGCCCGGCGGTACTTGGATCAACTCCTGAACACCCTTTCTCCCAAAAATCCGTCATGATGGTCGTCAATCTGTGGAACGTGGATTTGGACGCCGCCGAACCGTCGGGTTCCTGGCAATCGTGGGTGGATCCAGAAGAACACCGTCAATCCCGCACGTTTGCGAATCCCCGGGACAGTCAGCGTTTTCTCGCCCGCAGGGCGGCACGCCGGTTTTTGGTGGCGTCGGAACTGGGGCAACCGTTCCACGAGGTTCGGTTCGAGCGGGGTCTTCATGGCAAACCGCTGCTCGCGGGAACGGCTCCTGAAGTCCACTTCAATGCCAGCCATTCCGCCGGTCGGGCGCTCATTGCAGTGGGACGTTCCGGTCCGGTGGGAATCGATCTCGAGCGTCAGGTGAATCTCGGCGATGATCTCGATCGGGTTCGAGCTGCCTTGGCGCCTTCCGAGCAGACCGCCCTCAGCACAGTGCCTCCGGAGGAGCGGGCGCTGGCGTTCTTTGCGGTCTGGACGCGTAAGGAAGCCGTGCTCAAAGCGGCCGGATTTGGTTTGCGCCGGCCGCTTAATTCTTTCGCTGTGCCGGTCAGTATCAATGCCCCGCCGCAATGGGTCTGGCTGGGCTCAGATTCGGCCCCCTGGTGGGTGCAGACTCTGGAAGTAGAACCGGGATTCAGCGCCGCGCTGGCGACGCCGGCCGAGGTCCGGTTGGTGTGGAATCGGTTCGCCTTTCCCTGATTCCGCTCGAGGCCAGTTTCCCGATAAGGCGACGCCCTGCGGGGTTCACCGGCTTTGGTTCCTCTCAGCGGCTACTTTTGTTTGAAGCGAAAGAGGGTTGGTTTTGGTCAAAGGAAGGTGGGCCAGTCCGGGTCCCTTCTGGTACTTGATGAATCCATTCATGGCGCAATCTCCTTTTCGCAGGCTTTTCGCCGTCCTCTGGCCGCTCGCGATGGCCGGGGCGGTCGCCGCCAGTGACTTCCAAGGCGCCACGCACTTGGTTCCCTTCGAGGAGGATAATCTCCAGTACGGCAAGACCGTCGCCACCGGACCCATCGCCCGACTCCAACAACAATTGGATACCGGGGACGTCACCCTGACGTGGGACGATCAATTCGGTTATCTGCCCGCAATTCTGAAGGCCCTGAAGGTTCCCGAGTCGTCGCAGATGCTGGTGTTCTCCAAGACGTCTTTTCAACGCGACCGCATTTCGCCGGTTTCGCCGCGGGCCGTGTACTTCAACGACGATGTCTACGTGGGATTCGTCCCGGGCTCCCCGCTGCTCGAGTTCTCCATGGCCGATCCCAAACTGGGCGGGGTGTTCTACGGTTTTGAAAACGTGCGGACTAATCGGGTGAAGTTTGTGCGGACCGACAACTGCCTCGAATGCCATGCCGGCGCCAAAACGATGGGAGTTCCCGGGCACTTGATTCGCTCCTTCGCCACGGATGATCGAGGCGTGGCCGATCTGCTGTCTGGCGGGGAACTCATCACGCATCGAACGCCGCTCGAGGATCGCTGGGGCGGATGGTTCGTGACTGGACAACACGGCTCCCAACGGCATCGCGGCAATCTGGTCGGCGCCGAAGCCTTCGCTCGTCAGCAAACCGAACCCAATTTTGCCGGCAACAAGACGACCCTGGCGGATTTGCCGCCGCCGTTCGACGTCACGCGGTATTTGGAACCGACCAGCGACATCGTGGCGCTGATGGTCATGGAGCATCAGGCGCACATGCACAACTTCCTGACGCGTCTGAACTACGAGGCCACGCTCCAGCTCAAGGCCTACGGACACTGCAACTACATCAAGAGTCCGCTGGAGGCGTTTCTGCGATACCTGCTGTTTGTGGAAGAGGCGCCGTTGAAGGAACCCGTGACCGGGAGTGCAGAGTTTGCGCGGGATTTCGTCGCGGAAGGTCCCCGGGATTCGCAGGGCCGTTCGTTGCGCGAGTTCGATCTCAAGACCCGGCTCTTCAAATATCCGTGCAGCTACCTGATTCAGTCGGAGTCCTTTCAGGCGTTGCCGCCCGAATTGAAGACGCGGATCTACCGGCGGCTGGAGGAGATTCTATCGGGCGAGGATCAGAGCGAAACGTGGCAGCGCTTGACGGCTGAGGACCGGAAAGCGATCCGGGAGATTCTGGTCGCCACGCTGCCGGACCTGCCGAAGTCGTGGAAACGTTGAAGTGGATTAGACGGACTCTTAGGGCTGGCGCGGTTCGACCTTCTTGAGGGAACTCAAGTAGGCGATGAGGTCCACGAACTCCTGGGGAGTGAGGCTCTGGTGGAGTCCGGCAGGCATGATGGAAAGCGGCTGTTTTTCCCGCGTGGCGATGTCCGCCTTTTTGATCCGCTGGCTCTGGCCGCCCTGCTGCTTCACCTCCACTTCGTCTTCGGCGTCGCTGACGATCAGGCCAAAGACTTCGTCGCCATTCTTAAGTTCCACGCGCCACGCCTCGAATCCGAACGAAATCCCGGCGCTCGGTTCCAGAATCGCGGCGATGAGCGCGTCTTTGCCGAGTTTGGAGCCAATCTCCGAAAGTTTGGGACCGAAATCGACACCTTCGCCGTTGACCTGATGGCAAGTGCTGCAGGCGACTTCTGGCCGACGGAAAATGGCGAGTCCCTTCTGAGGATCCCCGGTCATTTGGAGCAAGTCAGCGATCGGTGGAAACTCGCCGGTACCCTTGCCGGGTGCCGCCGTGGTTTCAGGAAAAACGGTCTGGGCGGCGGAGCGGACATCTGGCCAGCGAGCCGACCGCAGGGCTGGTGCCACGACGACGGCCAGCGAGGGCGCCAGGGTTCCGTCCTTTTGCGCGGCGAGCAGACGAACGGCGCCCTCCTGGGATTGGGTCAGCGCCAACGCAGCGGCCTTTTGGACTGCCTCCCGATTCAAGAGCGGTTGGAGGAAGGGCACAGCTCGGGCATCCCCCGACCGCCCCAACACTTCGATCAAGGCTGACGCCTGTTCCCCTTGAAGCGACTGAGTGAGGATCGCGGATTGGGATGAAGCGAGAACCATCCGAACGGCTTCTACGGCCTGTGAGGTCTGCGGATGCAGAGCTGCTACCCGCACCAGTTCGGCTTCCTGCCCGGGCAAGCGGAAGTCCCGGACGATCTCCACGAACTCCGGTTCGCCGCGGGTCTTCTCGAGCACTTTCAGGACGGCATTCTTCAGCGCGGCGTTGGACTCCAGATCGGCGTCCTTGAGCCGACTGAGCGTTTCGAGCGCCAGCCGTGTCTGGTCGTCAAGGGCGGCATGCAGGCGTGGGAGTGCCAGTCCCGTCGCGACGGCCAGCCAGCCGGCCAATCCCCAGTGTCTCCAAGTCCCGATCCCGATCATCCGGAACAGCGTCCCGGAAATCCCGCCGGCCCGCAATCGCCAGCCCGCTAGCCCAACTTTACGGAGTGCGGCAGAACTTCTGCCGCTTTGGTAGGGCGAGGGCTGATACGGAACGAGGCAATTGAAACCGCAGATTGGACACCGATTAACGCAGATTTCTTTTCTGGTTTTGGCGAGTTCGGGGCCGAGGAGACGTGCCCGATGACCGGACTGCGGAGCAAGCAGGGACGTTCTTTATGCCAAAAAAATCTGCGTTAATCTGCGTTCAATCTGCGGTTCACCTCCGTGGCACTCAGCTGGGGCGAGGCGTGAGTGAATCAACTCGGATTCAGGGAGTCGGCCTTGGCCTTGCCCCTCTTTTCTGCCGGAACCAACCAAGATTTTTGCTCCCTTGTCCCGATCAATTCTGTTCGTTCGTCTCTGAGGAAGAACGTCATCATCGCCACGCCACTATGAGTACCCCCACCAACACCGTCCGTCTTCACCGGGTCCTGCGCGCCCAGCCGGAGCGAGTTTACCGCGCCTTCATTGATCCCGACGCCATGGTCAAATGGCTGCCGCCAAATGGCTTCACCGGTCGGGTACATCATCTCGAGGCCAAGGTGGGCGGCACCTACCGGATGTCCTTCACCAACTTCAACACTGGCTCGAGCCATTCCTTTGGAGGCCGCTTCCTCGAGTTGCAACCTGGAGAACTCATCCGTCACACCGATGGATTCGACGACCCCAATTTGCCCGGCGAAATGCAAACCACCATTCGCCTGACGCCCGTCTTCTGTGGCACCGCGCTGGAGATCACCCAGGAAGGCATCCCGCCCATGATCCCGGTGGAGGCCTGTTATCTCGGCTGGCAGGAGTCCCTGGTCCTACTCGCTCAATTGGTGGAACCCGAGATTCCGGATCAGCCGTAGGTGGGACTCCATGCCGCGACGGCGGTGCTTTGAACACGAGAACGCGATTGAGTCTCCGAATACTCGATTGACTTCGACCCAGATTCATTCTCCCGGAATGACGGATCCACCCAGCGCCAAGCGACGGGGGATTCTGGTGGTGTGGCTCGCCGCCACACTACTGAGCGGTTGTTCCGGAGGCTCGAACTCCCGAGTCATTGAGCGCGAAGTGGCGGAGCGTCTGAGTCTGGAAATAAAGCTGGGTCAACCCATCGGAGCTTGGATTCAACTGCTCGGCACGCCCAGTTTGGTCTCCCAGTCGGAAACGTTTGATTCGTTTTACTATTGGGAGGCGCATGGCCTCGGTGCGTACTGCCATCCCAACTACGAAGGGCAATTCCGGTATCGAAAGAGCGCGCTCTGGACCGTGACCACGATGTACCTGGCCGTACGGACAAACCTGGTCATGAATCTTCCCGGGTCAGTAACGGAGGCAACGTTGAAGGCACAGAGGATCCTGATTCCGGAGGAGACATTTCGTCAGCGGTATCAGAACCGAGGAGGAGTCTTGCAGTTGAAGCACAACGGCGAGGTGCAACTGTTCGTCGTCCACTTCCCGTTTTCGATCTTGGACCTCGACTGACGACAGAAATGGCGCAGTTGCCGACATTCACCGATCTAGGCAAAGCGCATTGTGAGAATTCGACATCTCCTTGGTCGAGACGTTGGTTGGTGGGTTAGAGGAATTGCGGGTTACCAATCTTTCCGTCGCTGAGATACTCGCCCGCAGAGGTGCAAGTTCGAGGAGGGAGAGAAAGTCCAACCCGGAACGCCCGAAGACGTATTAGACCAGAACTGCAGCGTCGGCTGAGGTACTCTGGTGGTAAGAAATTCAAGGCGCGAAACCGAATTGTTGGCGGATTTTCGCGTCGGGTGGCGATGGGCTGTTGACCATGAGTGATTCCGATCCCGAGTTGCTGGCGCGGTTCGTCGAAGATGGATGCGAAGATTCTTTCGCGAGCCTAGTCAGGCGTTATCTCGGACTGGTGTATGCGGCGGCGCTCCGACAGGTCCAATCGCCCCAGTTGGCCGAGGAGATTGCCCAATCGGTCTTTCTTGATCTGGCTCGGAATGCGCCTCGTTTGGCGAAAACCACCATTCTGCCCGCGTGGCTCTACGAGGTTACGCGGCGGACCGCGATCGACACGATTCGCCGGGAGGTCCGCCGCCAGCGCCGGGAACAGACCGCTTCCGAAATGAATACCCTCAGCAACGACACAGAGAACTGGCTCCAGATCGCTCCCCTCCTGGATGACGCGATGCAGGCGTTGGAGGAGTTGGACCGGAATGCATTGCTCCTCCGCTTCTTCGACAACCAGTCGTTACGTGCGGTCGGCACTGCCTTGGGCATTTCGGAAGATGCCGCTCAGAAAAGGGTTCGTCGCGCTCTAGACCAATTGCGCGACCTGCTGGCTCAACGTGGAGTGGCGGTCGCATCAGGTGGGCTCGCGGGTCTGCTTTCGAGTCAGGCAGCACCCGCCGTGTCCGAAACCTTGGTGGCCTCGATCGCAACCGCGGCACTAAAGATCACTCCGAACACGATCGCGCGACTGGGTGGGCGGGCCGCTCTCGTCTCTGGTCTACGGGGTCTTTTGGAATTTGGCCGGGGTCCCCTGTGGACGACTGGAGCTCTGACCGTCGCTCTTTTGGGAGGTCTCACCTGGCTGGCTGCCAGAAATGCGACGTCCCGCGGTCCTGCAAGTTCTCTGTCCCAATCCAAGATTGGTGGCGGTTCTCCCTTGGAAATCGATCCTTCAACATCGCTTGCTTCACCCGTTGTTGCCGAAATCTTGCCGGACCCGCTTGATCTTCTGGTGGGCGTTGCGCGGGCGCGTCAGCAGGTGGTTTCTGGTGTGACGGAGTTTTCTATCACCACCACTATCGTGGGGGAAAAGTCGATGCGGGACCAAACGAACGAAGTTCAGGTCAAAGTCCTCTTTGCTGGAGGCAAATTGCGCTCCGAATCGGTCGGAAAGGAGTACAGCTACACCGTAGGCAGGCTGGCTTGCCTATGGAGTAGATGAACGTGCTGACGTTCGAAAGGGTTTCTTTGATTGGATAACGTCCTTGATAGATTCCTGCCAAGGAAATGACGACGACCTTGACGGGTAAAAATCAAGTGACTGTTCCTGCCGAGATTGTCCAAAAGCTGGGGCTTCAGCCGGGCGCGCAATTCGATTGGGCCTTGGGCGATCGGCCAAACCGGATTGTCATCACCATCAAGCCCACACGGACGCAACTTTTGGAGCGGGTGCGGTCAATCGGGCGGGCGGCCAGGAAGGAAGGGCAGGATCCCATCGGAGACTTGATTCGGGAACGCGATCAGGATGATCGGGTCCGGAGGGAAACGTTGCGATGAGCGATTCCCATGTCCTCGACACGTCCGCCTTGTTGGCTCATTGCCGGGAGGAGGCGGGATTCGAGATCGTAGAGCGGTTACTGGAGCAAACTGCGGTCGGGGTTTTCGTCAGTGCCATCACCTGGTTGGAGTTTCAGTTGCGGCTACGGGAGTTGATTCCCAAGGAAAAGGACCGCCGTGAAGTTCTCGCCATTTACGATGAGTTGCTGACGGAGTCGTTGCCGGTCACCCGCGACGTGGCACAAGCTGCCTTGGAACTGCGGCTCCAGGTGCTCCAACGAATTCCCAACGGCGATGCTCTCATCGCGGCTACGGCGAAGCTGATCAACGCCACCCTAGTTCATCGTGACCCACACCTGGCGACTATTCCGGTCAAACTGGTGAAACAGATCGTCCTTCCATCAAAACTGCCACCGGATCAGTCGCGTAAAGTATGAACGGTACTCCGACAATCACCGCCGCACGTTCCTCGAAAGGGCCAGCAACCCGACCAACCCAACCCCCGCGAGTGCCACCGCGGCAGGCTCGGGTACCTGCGTAATGGTGAACGATTGCACCACGACGTCGAAAGCCATGGCTGAAGTGATCGGTACGCCCGGACCGGCAAACGGTCCAACCCCAAAGTATCGGCTGCTGGACTGGTCGAACGTGATGCCGGAACCCGGGCCGACCGGGAACGCGAAATTCCAGTCGCTCAACGTGGCCCCCGGACCGAACACCCCAAGGTCCTCGCTGACCAGGAGGATGTCGGTCTTCTGGTAGAACGAGCCGGGCGGGATCATGCTGCCTGGCACGACGGGATCGACCTGGTTGACGATGCGCTGCAGGTGGATGCCATCCACCGGGTTGGCGAGGCCGAAGACCGTCGCATTATTGAGCAGAGTGACTTGGTAGTCACTGAGCTTGGCGGAGGAGAAGGTCGGACCGGAAAGCGGTGGGGCCGGAAACGGGCTGTTGTTGAATGGGCCGCTGGGCGGGGTCCGGTCGGTGAACGTGCCGAAGCTAAAGTGGACGGAGTCCAACTCGGCAGCGGCGGCCGAGAGAACGCAAGGGACGCACAGGAGGGCGGCGATAATAAGACGGTTCATCGGTGGGGAGCTCTTGAAGTGTTGAGGAATAAACCGGGGGTATGTACTGAGTAAAATCCGCTGATTAAACAGGGTCAAGGTAATGCTCACGGATCAGTTCGAATCCGGAGTAATCTTCAAAGGGAAGGGGGAAACAGTGCCTCTCAGCCAGCGGATCTCATAGAGCACCGGTTAGTGGTGAAGGCCGAGCAGGCGGGCTCAGCGGTTTAATCCGAACCCAGCACCAACTGACGGGCAATCGCGGGCGAGGCGATCTCCCGGCCCATGGCTCGGGCGACGGCGACGACCCGTTCGATGAGCCGGACATTTGTGGCCGGATCCGTCTTGCCCGCGTCCATCCACAGATTGTCCTCCAAGCCCGCCCGAACATGGCCGCCCATGGCAATGGCCTGACACTGCACCGTGAACTGAAACCGTCCGAGGCCGGTCGCCGACCACACCGTGCCCGGCGGAAGGGCGTCGACCAAGGTGACTAGGTTTCGCGCCGAGGCGGCAGCGGTTCCCAGAGATCCTAAAAGGATGTTCGCGTAGTAGGGACCGCGAATGAGGCCCCTCGGAATCAGATAGTCGCGAACGTAATCGATCATCCCCAGTTCGAAGAATTCGAGCTCTGGCCGGACGCCGAGTTCCAACATGCGCCGAGCCAGCCGCTGCACGATCTCTGGCGAATTCACCGAGGGACCACTGGCGAAATTCATGGAGCCGGGTGTCAAAGAGCCGAAGTCAGGACGGCCGTCCAACACGGCAGCGCGCCTCTCGAAGTCGGACCACAACCGGCCACTGGTAGAACCCGAAATGAGCAGTCCGGGACAGGCGGAGCGGATGCCGTCGATGATCTCGCGATAAATCTCTAACCGCCACGTGGGTTCCCCGTTCGGTTCGCGCGCGTGGACGTGGACGATGGTCGCGCCGGCAGCGGCGCAACGGCGAGCATCCGCAATAATGTCGGCCACAGAGATGGGCACGGCCGCATTATCCGCCGGTTGGGGCACCATCCCGGTGAGAGCGGCATTAATGATCAACGGATTCATGCACTTGAGTCGATTCGAAGGCGACGACGTGGCTTACTTCCCCTCAATGCCTTCTTTGACGACTTTGGCGGGCACCCCGACCGCCAGGACCCGATCGGGCAGGTCCTGAGTCACGACCGCTCCCGCACCGATCACACAGTGACGCCCGATCTTGATCCCATCGATGATCGTGGCGCCGATTCCCACGTAGGTGTGAGCGCCCACGTGACAGTTGCCCGCGAGATTCACCCCAGGCCCGATCGTAACGAAGTCTTCGATCAGGGTGTGATGTCCGATGTTCACACCGCGGTTCACATGAACATGACAGCCGACGGTGGTGAAACCCGCGATGATACTGCCGATGCTGATGCTGGTGCCCTCGCCAAGGGTAGACCTTCGAGAAACGGTGGCGGTGGGGTGGACCAACGTGGCGAAGGTCAGGCCCATCGCTTTCACGGGTTCGGTAAACTGGTTGCGAAACGTGGTGCCCAGACTGCAGATCACCTGATGCGACTCCCGGAACCGCGGTAGGTCGTCGACCCAGTAGATCATTCGCCCGCCGTGCCACGTGCCGGCGCGTTCGCGTTCCCGGTTCTCCACGTAGCCGACGATCTCGAAACCGGTCACATCCTCGAACGCATCGGCAAAGGCCAGCGAGTAGGGGCGGGCTCCCAAAATGAGCAGTGGGGTCGGTGGGGAGGAGTTCGTCATCGGTTCATCGAGCGGGTGACAATTTCGGCAATCTGACGGACCGAATGATGCAGGGTCAGAGAAGTTCTGCATAGCTCGGCGGCGGCGGATACGAGCCGGCTGCGCTCGTCGTCGTCCCGCAGCAATCGCTCGATGACTTCGGGCAGTTGGGCGGCGGGCGCCGACGCGTAATGGATGTCCGCCTGAAACGGCTGCGTGTCCGCCATGGGTTCGCTGACAACGCACGCCCCGCATTGAGCGGCGAAGCCAAATCGGATCCACGCCGGGCTCCAACGGTATTGATGCAGCATGACCAGGATCCGCGTCCGATTCAGCAGTTGGATCCGTTCCTCGCCGTAGCAATTGCCGGTGATGACCCGGAGCGAAAGGCCGCGCGTGGCCAAATCCGTTTCGAGTGTTTTTAGTAAGTCCCGGCGGCGGTCCTTTCGCACATAGCCGAGGAACAAGACGTCGATATCCCGGGCGAGAGAGAGAAGGCGGCCGTCCTTTTCCTGACAGCCCACGGGAACGAAGGGCGCCGACCAGCCGCGTTCCTCCAAAAATCGTTGCCGTTGCTGGGTGCTCACAATGCAGTGGTCCAACCAGCCCTCGAGTCGAGTCCGCTGCAGGCAATCCCAGTTCACCATGGAACTACGGATCTGAGTCCAATGGGTGTCCGCCAGGGTTGGGTCGACGCGCTGCAGCAGTTTGAGCGTGCGGAGAAAACCGACGCCAGAGAGCTGCTTGTAGAGCCAATGGCGGAGACCATGAAGAGTGAGCCGCTTCTGCCATGTGCTCAGGTGGCGTTTGGGAATCTGCAACCCCAGCCGCTGCTGCCACGCGGCCGCGGCGCGGCCGATCCGGTCGGCCTCGGGAGTGAGCGACGAGGGCGGTAGGGTCTCGAACATCCACACGGCCGTCACCGGACGCCGGCCGGTCGTTCGCGCCAACAACCTTCGATACCGACCGAAGTCGGCCAGGTTCTCCAGGAACAACAGGACATCCGCCTGCAAGCCCGCGGGGTCGCCGTCCTCCACCAAGCGCACGGAATAGCCCAGCTGCTCCAGACACTGACAGACGGGCACTCCCCGTTCCCGGGCCACGACGCTTTGCGGGTCTTCCACGGCCACGGCCCAGGTCGGCTTGGCGTCAGTTGATGGTCGAGCGCTCATCCGGTGTTGATGAGGTGAGAGTGCGACTTCATCGACCTCGGCCAAAGCACGGAATCGGCAAACGAAGGTAGCTGGCAGGGAATTGGTTGTGGGCCGGACGATCCGACGGCTAATCTGGGCGGGTTGTGGCCTCGGGAATCTCACCGTTCCTGGCCTGCCGGAATTTATGCTCGTGCCGTTTGCGGAGCCCATCTACGTCACCCGCCCCTTTCTTCCTCCGCTTGCTGACTACGCCGCGGGGTTGGAAGAAATCTGGCGGAATGTCCGGCTTACCAACGACGGACCCATTCTCCGTCGCTTCGAATCCAAGCTCGCTCGCTCCCTCGGCACCGAGAATCTCGCGCTGTTCACCAACGGCACGCTCGCCTTGCACCTCGCGCTGCGCGGTCTAGGCATCCGAGGGGAAGTGATCACTACCCCGTTTACGTTCGCGGCGACCACGCACGCCCTGGTTTGGAATGGCAATCAACCCGTCTTTGCCGACATCGAACCCACGACCTACACCCTGGATCCATCCGCGGTTGAGGCGGCCATTACGCCGCGGACCGGGGCCATTCTGGCGGTCCATGTTTATGGGTATCCTTGCCGACTGGAGGCGCTCGCCGACTTGGCCCGGCGTTACCGTCTGCCGCTGATCTACGATGCCGCCCACGCCTTCGGTGTCAGTGTCGAGGGTCGCCCCATCGGCCAGTTTGGTGACCTGAGCATGTTCAGTTTTCACGCCACGAAACCCTTTCACTCGATCGAAGGCGGCCTGCTCGTGTTTGGCGACGGCAAGCAAAGGCGGACCTTTGATCTGCTCCGCAACTTCGGCTTGGCGAACGAAACCGACGTCTTGCTCCCCGGCACGAATGCCAAGATGAATGAGTTTCAGGCGCTGATGGGGTTGCAGTTGCTGGATCATCTGGACGGTATTCGAGAACGCCGTCGTCAGATCGATGCGCTTTACCGGGACCAACTGGGTAATCTACCGGGTCTGCGAATCCCACCCGCCCCAAGCGTTCATGTTACGTCCAACTACTCCTATTTCCCGGTGGAGATCGAGCCGACGGAGTTTGGTGCGAGCCGCGATCAGCTGTGCGAATTCCTGAAGGGCTACAACGTTTTCGCGCGCCGCTATTTCTACCCGTTGGTTCCGGATTTTGCCTGTTATCGGGACCAGTTCGGCGCGGTTCCCTTGCCCAACGCCCGCCGCGTGGCCAGTCAGATTCTGACCCTCCCCATCTACGACTCACTCGCACTGGAGGATGTCGCGCGAATCTGCGCCGTCATTCGTTCGCTGGAACGGCTCGACCGCTCCAAAAGGGTTTGAGAGGCTCCTACGAAGAATTAGGGAGGCGCTGGAATGATCATTGGAAACCCGTCACGATTTGCCGTTGAATTCCATATTTTGAAGGCTTATGCGGAGCTGCATAGTCGGGCGCTGGGTTGTTTCTTTTATCATGTCAATGGAGTACGTTATGGGGTCGATGAGCCCGACGCGTCGTGGCTTGCAAACACATTTGATGAGGTTGAGAGGAGCGTTTTGAGAAGGGGCTTCTTTATTGGAGAAATTTTTGAGGATTGGTCAGCTGAGCAGGTGGTATTGGCGATTGAAAAGAGCATTTATGAGGATATTCCCGAGGATACTCCATTCAATGGAGTCGCGCTTTGGGAGGTGAGCCAATTGATTTATAGGAATAGACTTCTGTTAGCCCCAGATGGGGATGAGGTTTTTGATGACGGTAGTCATCTGATTCAATTGGAGAGTGGTACGAGTGTTCGGATCGTTGCCGGGAAGTTGTTGACCAGAGAGGGGAAGCCGGTCATTCGCGATGTTTCGCAGGTAGTGCTGAGTGATGTGGATTTCTATGGAATACTTGAGGGGTTTCTTTTTGAGTTTGAGAGAGTAAGAAAACGGCTTCTCGAACAGTCGGTGAAGGATTCCTCGGAGTCTTGAAGCGATGGGAACAGTGGGGTTGATTGCTTTGAACGAGGGACAACAGAAATCGTGGCAGACAACTTCGGAAACGTAGGCCTGTTAGTAACGAAGGTCTGGAGTTCAAGGCTGCCAACCTCGATATCCAGAGAGGTTAATCTGCGATGGCGCGAGCCCCAGTCCCTTTACGATTCCGAGCGTGAAGTTCAGCGTTCATCCATGAGTGCTGCGGACATCATTAGGGAGATCGGCGCCTTGCCGTTGGAGGAGCAGCTCAAGGTCATCGCGTTCAGCAAGGAGTTGGAGAAAAACCGCAAGTTGACCCGCGGGGAGTTTATTGCGCTCGCGCAGCGTTATCAGGACGCCACCGACCCAGCGCAGTTGGCGGGTCTGGAAGACGAGTTAGTGCAGGCCTTCTACGGGCCTAAGGTGTCGCCGCCGGCGTGAAAACCGTCAGAATCCGCCGGTTTAGAATTCACCACGATGTAGTGTTGCGAGAAGGCACTAGGGTGACCTGGCCAGCCTCAAGACGTCGATTGAACGTAGGAAACTCATGTGACCAACGGGAAGAAGACGCCGAAGAAGGAAGAAGAGCTGACGCTGCTGATTTAAGAAGATTTCCCCAATCCAGGGGATAAATGTGGTGGATTTCAAACTGGCGGAATTTGACGAGTTTCAGAACGGTCCTGAGACTAAGGGTCATGGCTAAGGTCCGCCGTCAGAATCTCCCAGAGCCCCTGTTTAGGCACTTGGCGCAGGGGGTGCGAAAACGGGGCATCCAATTGGCCTAACTAACTCGCCAGCAAACAGGAAGGTCCCGCCGGATCGCTCTGTCCGACTGCGCTGTCTTCGTCTGGACCGAACCCGCCTCCATTCGATGGACCGGTTTTGAGCCGTCGCCAGAAAAAATAGCTGTTTTCCTCCCCGTCGTTAGCGGGCTACCTTATTCTCCGTCAGGTGTAGCCGTATACTGGTGTCAAATCGGATCGATTTATGGAAAACAATAAACCTGGAAGACGGAGGAGCTATGTGTGGTTGGTTCTCAGCCTCATTGCGGGAATTTGTTTCGGCGCAGTCGGGATGCTTTTAGGAACTGGTAGAAAGCCACCTAAAGAATTCAGGGAAGTAGTAGATGTTAATAGCGATGGAATACCAGAGAGGTTCGTCACCTTAAAATATGGAATTGTTGAGCGAATTGACCACGATCGAAATTCTGATCGGATGATCGATTTAGTTGAAGACTATTCTGATGGAGAGGTGGCGATGGTAAGGGGTGATGACAATTTTGATGGAAAGATGGATTCTTGGTGGAAGTATAAGGATGGATATGTAGAACTTGGTGAATTTGACACAGACTGGAACGGTGTTCCGGACTATTTTGTTTACAGTTTCTTGGGTGTAAATCAGCTGGGTGCGTGGAGGCCGAACAATGGTTCGGAGATACTACGAGTAGAGATTTTTGAAGGAGGTGTGAAGCGGAAGGAGTATAGGAGTTCGAATAGTGACGGCTCTTTTGATGATGTTCTGGAGTTTGACTCCTTTGGGCAGGTTGGAAAGACGATAAGACTAGAAAAAAGTTTAAAACTCGAGGACTTAATAGATAAGCACGTTGTAAAAACAAAAAAGTATGTCGTCAAATAAGTAGCCTTGTTTTGATTCGGGAATTGTACCGATAGAGCATTGGCTTTTGGGACTTTGAACCAATCGAAACGATTATGTCGAAGACGAGGTGTCGCGTAGCCCTCAGGGCGAATGCACCGATACGTGTGTCGATCTAAGTGGCGTTGAAATCGTTAGAATCTGTGATGTGTGGTGTTGGGTTTCAGGGGAAACTCACACGTCCGGAAAAGATTGCGCAAGGGCATTTCGAATTCTGTCCGTTTGTAACCGACAATGTCGGCGGAAGCGTTAAGCGGTTGGCCAAGTCGCTGGCAACGTCTGGTTATTTCAAAATGTGGTGGGATTGAGGACTGGGGTACAACTGGTTTGAGCCGGGGTTCACGCTCGCTGATGCACCATCTCCCAAAGGCGATCAATCTCGCCCAGTTCAATGACCTGGAGGGGAGCCAGTTTGTCGAATGCCGGGTTCGGTCGGCGCATCCAGCCGGAGATGGATGAGGGAGTGACGATTTCCGAGAGGGCGTCCAGCAACCGCCGGATTTCCTGGAGGCGCCGCTGGGCTGGCTGGCTGGGCAGCTTGCCGGCAGACCAATCCGCCAGAGCGCGCAGGGAGAATCCAGTCAGTCGCGATAACTCCTCGCGCCGTAGTCCGTAAGAATTACAGAGTGCGTTGACGTCAGGTGATACTGAGTCGAGTTCAGACACAAGCTGGGTGGCTAGCTCGACCTCAAGGTTCACCTTTCGGGAACCTCCGGTTGCGGGCGATTTCAGGTAACCTTTGCCACCGGAAGCGCCCTTCAGTGGTGCGGACGCCATGGCCAGGGATGGTACCTTGCCGGAAGATTGCGCGCGGACCTTTACGCCACTGTTTCCGCCCGAGAGCAGCTTCTTGGCAATGCTCCCTTTAGCTTCAGGCTTGGAAAGGAAGCTGGGATTGGAGCGTTTGAGTGTCTTGATTCGCGGGGACACTTTGGTCGAAGTGCTCATGCAGGGGAGAGTTTGTCCTGAGGCTGGCCCTGTCCAGCGGATTCGCATGCAGATCTGCATGCCTGGCTACTGAAATCAGAGTCCGTGGACGAACGGAATTTCGGCCTCATCTCTGGTCAGAATAGTCGAGGCGTCGCGTCGGTGAGACGGGAAAATGACGACGGTTGTGCCGCCGGGATGACGGGCAGAGGGAGCCACGAGGCCTTCGGCCAGGCACTCAAAGGCGGCTCGACCAAGGGACTGGGTCAGCGCTTCGCGGCCCGCATCTTGGTCGGCTTTCCAGTCGCATGAGGTCAGTTGGCCCACGTTCAAGTCGAGTTGAGCCAGCGTGGCTTTCGCTGTCAGGTCGAGAACGGCCTGCAACTTGAGATGGACGGTCATGCGCGTCTGCGGTTTCAGGTCGGCGACTGTCCATCCATAACGGTTCGCCCAGGCTTCAGCCTCGGCGACCAAGGTTTGGACGGAGTCGGCGAAATAGACCGCGGGGATCAACTTTAGGTTGTTCCAACGACCACCCGAAAGCAGCGCCCCGGTTCCAGTGAAACGGTAAGGACGGGAAATCCAACGCGGCAGGGTTGCTCGGAGCACATCTCCCTGCCACGGCGTAAACAGAGGCTCGTTCTTTATCGCGGCATAGAACTGAGGGAATCGGGCATGCGCGTTGGCCATCACGGAATTCACCTCGGAGGGTGCGTTTGTTCAATGATGATTCGCCTTTTGACTCTTTCGGGTAAACGAGCCCGGCCGCTCCAGATTTTGTTGCAGGTGCAACGGAATTGGGGCGGAGCGGTTGGGTGGTGTTCAGGTCGGCTCCACGCGGGGGGATAGTCACGGAGTCGGATCTGGAGGAGGTTCGGCGATCCGATCCTTCAGAAGATCAGGCCGCCCGGAGGTTTGGCCGGATCGTCGGCTGACTCCCGATTGGAGAAAGGTTCACTCGCGCACTGACCATTCCGGAATGCGGGAGGCATCCTCACATGGGGGCGGGTGGCAAGGAACCCGGTTCACGGCTTGCCGGCTGGCCAAGACTTAGCAGAGTTGGTCAATACTTGCCCTCCATGAGAACCATGTTCGTTGTCTACGGATGGATCGCCGGACTCTGTGCTTTTGCTCAGGGGACTTTCAACGCCAGCAACAACTACATCCCGCCCGGTGCCAGCCAGAAGGCGTTCGTCTGGGATAGTCGCACCGGACTCCCACTCGCCAAGACCATGGGGAGGGTTCAGATCATCAACCAAGCGGATGGTGTCACGTTGTCCCCCAACGGAGACGCAGGGGTTGGACTGACTCTGGACGGGTTGTTCTTCATCAACGGAATTGTTGTTCCCGGCGCGGGCAACGGAAGCTCGGTGGATCTCATTGTCCGTGCCTGGGACGCCTCGACCGGTGGCACGTGGGCCACTGCGGGAGTTCGCTCAGAGCCGGGAACCGGTTTGGTCCGAGTGACCAACCTCATGACCGGATTGGTTCCACCGGCGACGTTTCAGAACGATTCCAACTTTGTTGGATTGACGGTGGGCTTCGTTATTCCTGAGCCCTCGGCGGCTGCTTTGGCGCTGCTGGGGATTGGAGGAATGACTTTGGTAGTTCGGCGCAAGGCGTCGAGTCTTGGGGGATGACGCAGGAGACTCGATTGCCAACCACGATGTCCAGAGACCCCCATCTGCGATGGCGCGAGACCCACTCCCTTGACGTTTCCGAGCGTGAAATCCAGCGTCGCTTAAGTAGTGCTGCGGACATCATTCGGGAGATCGGCGCCTTGCCGTTTGAGGAGCAACCCGACGCAGTTGTCCGGCCTAGAAGACGAGTTGGTGCGGGCCTTCTACGGGCCTAAGGGTCATTCTTAAAGTCCGCCGTCACAATTTGCCTGAGCCTCTGTTTCGGTACCTAGCGCAACGGGTGCGCGAGCTTCGCATCCAAGTGACCCGACTCGTCCTCCTGCGCCACTGGCTCGCCAGCGGGCCGGAAATTCCCATCGGACCGTGGTTCAAGGGGCTCTTGGGCGTCGCAGTCGGGGGGCGGAAGTGGCTGATGTTTGGGATAGTGACGAATCGTGACGGCCCCGGTCCAATTTGCCGATGAGAATCAAGCTTCTGATCACGGCCGCCTTTGTCTCGGGCGCCATCATTTCCGCATCGGCCACTTCCTTCCTGCTACTGCGCTGGCACCAGCAACAGTCCCAAATGCTTTGGACCAACGCTTTGCAACAGCACTTGCGGGTGGTCAGCCACCTTAACCGGGGTGAGGTCCAAGCGCTTCAGAGAGATTTGGACCGCCGGCTGCCTGGCTTGGTGCGTTCCGTGGCATCGTTCGGCCGTAACGAGAAGACCCTGCCCCTGTTGCGCTCGACCCAGGAACTGCTGCTGGATGCCGGACGGGAGATACCGTCGGACCTCCAGCCGGCATTCCGCGGGCTGTGAACTGACCATTTTGAAATCTGGTGGGATTGAGGCCTGGGCCCCGATTCAAGCGGTGCAGCTTTTGGTTGCACCTGCGACAGGAATTGGGGCGGAGCGGTTGGTTGGGTGTTTAGTAGGGCGGCTCCACTCGAGGTCACGGAGTGGGACTTGGAGCGGAGATTCGGGAAGTTCTCCAGACTGGCAAACCAGTTCGACGGGAGCCTGGAAGAGGAGAAGAGGTTGGTAGCGCGTACGGGAATCGAACCCGTCTTTCAGCCTTGAGAGGGCCGTGTCCTAGCCGATAGACGAACGCGCCAAACTGGTTGGTGAGTCTGGGAATTGGGTGGAGAGTGTCAAACGGTAAAGCGGGGGAAACAGCGGGCAGCTGAGAGCTGTGGGCCGGGGGAAAGCTGAGAGCTGAGAGTTGAGAGGTCGGAAGGGAAAAGAAGGCGACGCTCGGCGGAGCCGGGCGTGGGTGGAGGGGGGCACGCGGTGATTCGCCGAGACGCGGACGGCTCGGCGGGAGTGTCGCCCCGCCGGGCCCGGTTGTTGCGAATGGGGCGGGAGTGGTTTTGGCGCTGACCACCAAGGGCCCGTCCGCGGGGCTGCGCCGGCGGACTAGGGACGGCCCGGAGGTCCATCCCTACCCTTGCCGCTTGCCGCTTACCCCTTACCCGCCCTCAGTTCTTCACTTGGACTTCACCGGGCTTGGCGGCGTCCTGGCCGACGGGCTTGGCGTTGGCGCCGATGGCAAACAGATGGGTCTGGCCCATGACGTACATGGTACCGTTGGCCACGATCGGCGTGCCGTAAACCGGGGCGCCCAGATTGGTCTCGCTTAGGACCACCGGTTTGTCGCCACCCTTAGCGGCCAGAACCACGAAGTCGCCGTCTTCGTCCCCGACGTACACCTTGCCGTCCGCGACAAAGGTCGAACCCCACATGTGGGCCTTCATGTCGTACACCCAGTGGAGTTTGCCGGTCTTGGCATCCAAACAGTGCACAAAGCCGGAGAAGTCGGCGATGAAGAGCAGTCCGGTGGCGGGATCAATGCTAACTGTCGAGATGGAGCGCTTGATGCCCTTGTAGTCCCAGACGACGCCGGTTTTGGTGAGGTCGCCGGTCTTTCCCGCGGGATCGATGCACACGAGCCGGCCGACGCCTTCGCCGTGCTCGGGATCCTGACCGATCGCGACATACACCTTGTTATCGTAGTACACCGGGGTGCTGTTGATTTCGCTGGGACCTTCGGCGGCCGGATATTTGATCGGTTTGCCGTCCTTGACCTTGTACTCGGGCGGCACGCAATCGACCCACCAGACATTTTTGATGTAGTCCAACTCGGGATCTTCCACGAGGTCAGGCTGGTTCGGGAAGATCTTCGTTTTGGGCTGACCGCTGCCTTTTTCCGGAGTGGTCGAAACCGCGTACAGGACGCCGTCGCCGCCGCCGAAGAACACCTGCCATTTGCCGTCGACCTTGCCAGCGGAAGGGGAAGTCCATTGACCGTGGTAAATGCGGTTGCCGATCGCCGCGTTGTCTTCGCCGACCAGTTCGCCGGTCTTGGGATCCAGGGCGATGAAGCTGGGGGAATTCGGGGAGGGAATGTTGACGTGAGTCCAGTCCTGGCCGTTGGAGGTGCAGACGAACAGTTTGCCATCCACGAGAATGACCGAGCAATTGGAGGCGTTGTGCGGAAAGACGCCGAGCTCTTCCATCATGTCGTAGCGCCAGATGATGTCGGCGTCGGTCGGGCCGGGTTCGATCGGGGGCTTACCGGTGTCGAGCGTGACGTACTTGGCTTCGTCTTTGTAGGGACCGTCGTTGCCGTTGGCCATGCCTTCGGTGTCGAGGCAGAGCACTTCGCAGCGACTGGTGACGACCCACAGGCGATTGCCGATGACGAGTGGCGCGGCGAGCAGGCCGAGGTTTTCCCAGTCATTGACCTTACCGGACTTCAGCTTGGGAACGACCAGCTGCCAGAGGAACTGGCCGGACTTTTCATCGAGCGCGTAGAGGATGCTGCGGTCACCGACATGTCGCTTATCCCGGGGCGATTCGTTATTGGTGCCGACGTAGACCTTGCCGCCAGCGACCACCGGGTTGGCGTAACTTTGGGAACCCAGCTTGGCGACCCACTTCACGTTCTTGGTGGTCGCGAGGTCGATTTCCTCCGTTCCGGACTTCGTTTTGCCGGGCTCGAAGCTTTCGGGCAGACCCTTGGCCGACGAATACATGTTCCGGCCGGGATCATTGCCGCCCCACTGCGGCCAATCCTCAGCCTGGGTCAGAACGCTGGCTGCCACGACGGCAACCGCCCATTTCACCACTGTGTTCGTCATGCTCATTCTCCTAATCTTCCTTTCAAACGGCTGCCTTCAAACGGAAATACGGGGCAATGCTCAATTGGCGAGCACCGTGATGTTGTCCAAAGCGACCCGCTGCTCCTGCGGCGCGAAGCCGAATAACCCGGGCGAACCGGTCTTGTGAGCGATCCGGTGGGGCACTTCAATGGTCCATTCCGTGGGCTCGGGATCGCCCTTCTTCCAGGCCTTGCCCCGGACCACGCCCGAGCCGTCGTCGGCCACATCCACGCGGACTTTCAGCCGGTACCAGGTGTTGGGTGACCATTTGAACGGCTTGGCCACCTTGATGCGTTCCTGGTTGGAATTGACCTCAATTTCCTGCGAGTTGCCTTTGAGAATCACCGCGTAGCGCTGGTTGATCAGCCCCACCTCGGACATTTTGCGTCGATTGCCTTCGGACAAGACGTCGGCCTCGATCGTGTAATTCGACATGTCGGGGAAGCCGAAGAAGATCTGGCCGCGCTGAAACAGCTTGTTCTCGATCGTCTTCATCAACGCTTGATTGGTCCCGCCCTCGAGATCCTTGGCGCGCACTTCGAAGCGGAAGCGCGCGGAATTCCAGGGCAGCGGAGGATAGGCGAACAGTGTCTCGGGTTCGATCGTGTTGGTGGTCTTGTTGGTCAGGGCGAAGCTCTCGAAATCCTGACGCAGCGGCAATCCTGGCAGCACCCGGCCCTTGATGAATCCGGCGAGGTCCTTGCCCTCGGCAGACTTCAGGGTGGCCTTGAATTGGCCGCCGCTGCCCATCGCGGCCTGATCGGCCACCAGTTGTCCCTCGCTGTTGAACGAGCCCTTCAACGTGGCTTTGACCAAGGCCGTCGGCGGGATGTACGGCTCCCAGTGCACCGACTTGGGGTCGATGTTCTCCGAAACCGTGAAGCCGTTGGCATCAAGAGAGCGGATGCGGAAGCTTTGAGTTTGGCCGGGGCGGAGCAGCACTTCGTAGGGGATAATCTGCAACTGAGCGGCAGGTCCGGCCTTCGGGAAGGGCTGAATGGTTGACTTCACCAAGTTTGGACTGTTGCCGGCCTTGCCCCAGGCGTAGAGCTGCTTGTCGGTCTGCAGGTACATTTTGCCGTTGTAGCCGATGGGTGAGCCATAGGCCCGACCCTTGAGAATCGTGTGGCTGACGACTTCCGCGCCGTCGGGACCCGGCTTGAAAACCCACAGGTCGCCATCGCCGCCGGCTTCGAGATCGGCCTGTTTGACCGAATCGGTGCCTTCCGACGCGATGTACATGGCCACGTAGAGATAACCATCGGCGTAGAAGGGCGTGCTTTGCCGCTGTTCGATCGCGAGTTTCTTCTTCCAGAGTACTTTGCCGTTGCGGGCGTCCACGGCAGCCAGATCGCCGGTGCCCGTTACTTCGTAGATGGTGTCGCCGACGAGAACTGGGGAACTGGCGAGCGAACCGATGTTGTTGCGCCAGACTTCGAGTTCCTTGGCTTGAAAGATGGCCGGGGACAGGGAGTTGGTGGGTTTCACTTCCGACGGAGCGGGAATTCGGAAGGCGGCCATGCGTCCGATTTCCGAAGAGTCGAGATTCTCGGATTCGTGCACGGCCACCAACGAATCCTG
Source organism: Verrucomicrobiota bacterium (assembly GCA_017309115.1). Lineage (GTDB taxonomy): Bacteria > Verrucomicrobiota > Verrucomicrobiia > Limisphaerales > UBA9464 > UBA9464. The sequence continues at coordinate 26,604 of JAFLEF010000050.1, forward strand.
ATACCGGATCAGAGCCGCGTTGATGCCGCCCTTGGCGCCGGCTTTGGCGAAGGAAAAGCGCCAGATCGGTTGGCCAGTGCGAGCGTTGATGGCCAGGATCGTGCTGTCACCACCGGCGGAATAGAGCACCCTTTGGTTGTTCCAGTAATCGAGGTAGGGATTGGAGAACGTGTTGTCCTGCGGGCGGTCTCCGGGAGCACTCGACCAGGCGAGCTGCCCGGTCTTTTTGTCGAAGGCGTAGAACCGGTCACCCGCCGCGCCGTGGGCGCCCCAAGCGCTGGTGATGCCGCGGGTGATCACCAGATCGCCATCCACTACCGGCGAGGCCGTTCGGGAGTTCGGGAAGGTCAACCGGCCAAACTCCTCCATCATGGAGTGTTTCCAGAGAAGCTTGCCGTCGGCGGTAAAGGCCATCAGCAAACCCTGCGTGTGCTGGACGTACACATTGCCGGTTTCGGCATCAATGGTCGGAGACGACGTCGAGTAGCGGAGATAGATCGTGTCCGAGAGGAAGTCGTTTTCCGCGTGGCGCCAGAGTTCCTTGCCGGTATCGGCATCGAAACAGGCGACCACCTCCTGCAAATCCGGTCCGTCCCCGACATAGCCATTGATGTACAGCTTCCCATCGGCAATGACCGGTGTGCTTTGGCCTGGGAAGGGAGCGGTCCATAGGGCCGAGTTGGCCTCGAGTTTGGTGGGCAGTCCCTTTTCCAAGGACACCGAGGTCTGTTGGGGACCTCGCCAGGTCAGCCAGCCCGAGACTTCCGCCTGGGCAGACCAAAGCGACAACACCAGCGAGGGAACAATCAGGAACAGCCGTTTCATGGCAGGATCAGTTTGACGGACCTGCGGAAGGTGAAACTCCGGGTCCCAACTGGCAATCGAAATGATACGAGTGCGTACTAAGTGTGGAGTTCCTGATGACTTCGACGGGGCGCAGGCTTGGCAGTGGGTGGGCTTCACCGGTACTTAGCGGGAGCGTTGCGACTGCATGCCTAACCAATCCGTTCCCCTCGATTCTCCTGCGCGCCGCCGTTTGCCGCCCTTGTTGCGGCGCTCGTGGTACGGACTGAACCAGGCCTTTCGCCGGCGAATCGCCCATACCGGGGTGACGCCGGATCAGTTCACCGTCATGCGATCGCTGCGGGAAGGAGATCCCCAAGGCATGACCCAGCGGGACTTAACTCAAGCCATGTCGAGCGATCCTAACACCGTGGCGTCGCTGTTAGAACGGATGGAAGCGGCCGCGTGGGTGGATCGGCGGCGGCACGAAACGGATGGCCGAGCCTACCGGATTCGGCTGCTGGCGGCCGGCGAAGCCAAGTACGAGGAGGTGCGGGAACTGGCGGTGGGGTTGCAGGCGGAGGTGCTGGCAGTTTTGCCCGAAGCGGAGCGAGAACGGTTTTTGGAGCAGTTGGAATTGGTATCCTATGCCTGTCGGGAGGCGGCGGAAGCCGGAGCCCGCCAGGCCCGATGATTTCCGAGGCGCCTCCGGTGCTGTCCGCGCCGGATCCAGCCCCACCGGTGGCTCGTTGGCGGTCGATCCTGATGGTTCTGGCCTTGCTGGTGATGCCGCCGTTGCTGGGGTTAGTTGGCGAAAGTCGGACCGGGGCGACCCCGGACGCGGTGGCGCTTCCGCCCACCGTTTCCGGGCTTTTGCAGGTGTGTATGCTCAACGCCGTTTTGTTCCTGGTGTTGGCGGCCGGGGTGGCGGCGTTGGGTCGTCCGAGTTGGGCCGAGCTGTGGGCGCGGTCGCGGTGTGGGTGGCAGGCGTGGGCGCTAGGTTTGGGCTATTCCGTGGCGTTTCGCATTGGATTGGGCGTGCTCCTAACCGCGGCAGTGTCGTTCAAGGCTCTCGTCCTGTTCTTTCAGGGGAAGAAGTTGGAATCCCTCGAAGGATTTCGGCCGCAGATTGAGAACATGCTCGATCCCACGGTGCTGCGAGATCCGGTGTATCTACTGCTGGTGACAACGGTGGTGAGTTTTGTGGTGGCAGGCCTGCGGGAGGAACTCTGGCGGGCCGCGGTGTTTGCCGGGCTGGAACGGTGGCGAAGGGGAATCCTGTCCACCTGGAAAGGTCGAGCCCTGGCGTCGGCGTTGGCGGCGGTGGTGTTTGGGATTGGCCATTTGCCGCAGGGGATCAGCGGCGTGTTTCTCACGGGCACGCTGGGCTTTGGTCTGGGGCTTATTATGCTGGGTCACCGGTCGCTATGGGTGGCGGTGTTGGCCCATGGATTCTTCAATGCGACTTCCTTCGTGCTGCTCCGCGTGGTGGATGCGGCGGGCTTGCTGGATCAGGTGATTGGGGGGCGGCCGTAGGCCGAGCTGAGAGCTGAGAGACGAAGACGGGACTCTGAAGTACGGAGTCCCGGCTTTAGCCGGAAGGGTGTCGAATGGCTGGGCGCTGTGGAACCCCCTCCGCGTGAGGTCGAGGTGGAGGTTCCGCCGCCTGAAGGCGGGACTCCGAACGGGGACTACGAACGAAGGCGGGACTCTGAAGTATGGAGTCCCGGCTTTAGCCGGAAGGGTGTCGAATGGCTGGGCGCTGTGGAACTCCCTCTGCGTGAGGTCGAGGTGGAGGTTCCGCCGCCTGAAGGCGGGACTCCGAACGAAGACTCCGAACGACGACCTCCGCTTTCTCAGAAGTCGAAGGCGTCGTCGTCGCGGGCCAGGGCGAAGGGAATCGGACCGAGTTCCTGCTTTAGCCGGGCTTGCAAGCCGTCGAGATCGGACAGGAGTTCACAAGCGACGTGAACAAAGATGACCTTGGAGGGCTGGGCCTGGCGAATGGCGGCAGTCAAGGCGGGTAGATCCACATGAGACAGTTCCGAGACAAACAGATTGGGTTGGACCGCGAGTAAGGGGACGGTGTCGCTGACATCCCCAATGTCGGCCGTATGACTTACCCGAACCTGGGAATCCCGCAGGACGAAGCTGAAAGCCTCGAAGGCGGTGGCCGGTAATTGCGAGCCAAAGCTGCGCTGGAGCGAATCCAGATGGGTCGTGGGGTGGGCGGTGATCTGCACCGGTCCCACGTTGAAATGCCCGCCGGGCTCAAGTCCGCGCCACTGGAGCTCAAATCCGATCAGGCCGGCGGGAAGGACGGTGGCATTGAGCCAGGCTTGGAGGGCGGGCAGGGCGCGGGCGGGGGCGTAAACCGGCAGGGGTCGGCGGCGCTGATTCAGCCAGAGCGACTGGATAAACATGGAAAACCCGCCGACATGGTCGCTGTGCATGTGGGACAGCACGATGGCGTCCAGCGACTCGTAGTCGAATCCAGCCGCCTTGAAGGCTGAACTCATGCCATCCCCGCAATCCAGCAGGAGGCGCGTCGAGCCGAACTGATAGACAAAGGACGCGTGCCGACGGCTGCCGGAGGGCCAGCCTTCGCCGACGCCGAGGCAGGTCAGCCGGTGCGTTGATACGGGGTTGGAAGTGGGGGACATGGGCTACGTTCCCTCTGAAAACTAGTCGGTTGCCGTTTCGGGAAGCAAGCGTCGCCACGGATGAAGGGGCGGGTTGCGGGGGAAATGAACTTCCCGAGCGGTAGGAGACGGGGTTGCCTCACGCCAATTCTGCACGGAGCAGCAAAGGCCGGTTGCCCCGGCGGCGCCGGTCAACCGGGGACGGTCCGGCGGTCCATCCCTACCTTAATGATGGGGTCGTCGCGAATTTCTGTTCCCTTTCTTGAACCGTTCCTATTTTCTTACATCAGAGATGTAACGCCGGAGTTAAATGACTCCGCTGAAGTCGTCATCAGACCCAATATTTTTCCGCCGTGAGTCCTGGGCTCTCGGCGGGTCCAAACCCAGTTCAACACCATGTCCTCTTCGTCTGAGCAACTCGCCCTCGAACAGCTGCTGCGGTCGGTCCGTCGTCGAATCTTCTGGACCACTACGGTCGCGACGGCAGTGAAAATCTTGGCGGTGGGATTGCCGCTGACGGCGCTCCTCATCGCGCTGGACCAGCGCTGGAATGCCGGCCTCGCCGCTCCCTATTTGGTCCTGGGGTTGGGATTGGTGGCGGTGTTTGGGGCGGCGACGACAGGCTTTCGTGGGTTGGGGGACAAGGTGGACTTGGCCCTACGGCTGGATCGGGATGGCCAGCTCAAGGATCGGGTCAGCAGCGCGTGGGAGTTTTTGCAGCAACCTGACCTCGACGAAGTCCGTCAGGTGCAGGTTCGAGACGCCCTTCGTCGGGTGCAGTCGATTGAGCTTCCGCAGGTGTTGGCAATGCCTCGGTCCCGCCTGACCCCAGTGGTTGGAGTGGGGGCGTTGATGCTGGCGCTCAGTTTTTGGGTTCCGCCGTTGGCGACCCCGGTGGTGGCGGTGACCGCCGATGCGGTCAAGGAACTGCAATTGGAGCGACTGGCCGAATTAAAGGAGGAGTTGCAACAGCCGGAAGCGTCGCCCGAAGTGCAGGAGTTGGTAAAGCAGTTGGAGAAGATTTCGGAGCAATTTGAGCGCGGGGAGATTGGCGAACGGGAGGTGATGCTTCAATTGGGTCGGCTGGACGAAGCTTTGCGAGCTCAGGCCGCAGCGTTGGGCGTAGAGAATCTGGAGCAGGAAATGAGCACCATGGTGCCCCACTTGATGGCCAATTCGGCCACGGCGGCTTTGGCCCAGGCGCTCCAGAAGAAGCAGTTGGAGCAGGCGTCCCAGGAACTGAAGGCGCTCGAAGATAAAGTCACCGGGGAGAAGCTCTCCAAGGAGGACGCTAAGAAGCTGGCCGCTCAGCTTGGCGCCACCGCGGCTAAGCTCGGCAAAAAGAAGTCGAACGATTCCTTTTCGGGCGACCTGGCTTCGGCCTCGGAATCCTTGGAGAAGTCCGATTCTGAAGGATTTAAGTCGGCTTGCCGGAGCCTGGGTCAGAAGCTGCAGACCTTGAAGAAGTGCCAAGGAATGAAGAGCGCCTGCAACAGTCTGGGGATGTGCAAATCCTCCCTCGGTCAGTGCAGCTCGGAATCCCGCAACATCGCGTTGGGCAAGACCCCGGGTAAAGGCAAGGGCGGTAAAGGAGCAGGCACCGGAGCCTCCGGAGATCCGTTGGGCGACCCGAGCCGGCTGGCAGATGGGATGCGCAAGATGGTTCAGATTTCGGGTCAGGCAGGAGCTGGTCCGGTGGAGACGGAAACCGAGACGACCGAAGGACAGGCTTCCGCGAGCGAATTGAAGGCCCGCGAGGTGCACGCGAATTTCGCCGCGCTGGCCGAGGAAGTCATCGAGAAGGAAGACGTCCCGCTCAGCTACCGGTACCACGTGAAGCGGTATTTCCAGGCCATCCGTCCGGCCGAGTAACGACGGCTTCGATTTCGCGCTGCTCCAGATCGGGACGCCCGCGCTCTCCATGAAACGCGTCGACGGACGATTGGGTGTGTTGTGCCCGCTTCCTGCGTTTCGTTTCTCCCTTTCCCCTGCGGCCAGTCGTCGTGCCGGCCGCGCTCACCTTCTGTTGGGTCATTTTGCGCCAGCCTTCCATCCATGAGTACCGGATCCGAGTTTGAACAGAATGCCGTCCAGTTCGGCGAAGCCTTCCGCCGCCTGCACGACGAAATCTCCAAAGTCATTGTCGGACACCGAACCCTGGTCGAGGAGGTTCTCTCCGGCCTCTTCGCCGGTGGACATGTCCTGCTCGAAGGCGTGCCGGGCATCGGCAAGACGATGCTGGTCAGCACGCTTGCCAACGCCTTGGACTGTCATTTTGCCCGCATTCAATTCACGCCCGACCTGATGCCGAGCGACATCATTGGCACCCGGGTCGTGGTTGAGGACGAACGGGGGCAGAAGCACTTCAGCTTCCAGAAGGGTCCGGTTTTCACGCAGATCCTGCTGGCCGATGAAATCAACCGGGCCACGCCCAAGACTCAATCGGCCCTGCTGGAGGCGATGCAGGAGAAGAGTGTGACGGTGGCCGGTCAGAAGATGCAGCTGCCCCCACCGTTCTTTGTGTTGGGCACCCAGAATCCGCTGGAGATGGAGGGGACCTATCCGCTGCCCGAAGCCCAGTTGGACCGGTTTCTGTTCAAGCTGGTGGTCACCTTTCCCACCCTGGAGGACCTGATCGAAGTGTCCCGGCGAACCACCCGACGAGACCTGCCTCACGCCGGGAAAGTGCTCCGCGGCGATGAAGTCGTGCGCCATATGGGAACCGTCCGGGATGTCCCGATTGCGCCGCACGTGGAATCCTATGCCGCGCGACTGCTGCTGGCGACGCATCCGGGCACGACGCAGGAGACGCCGAAGGTGAAGCAGTATGTGAAGTATGGCGCCAGTCCTCGCGGGCTTCAGGCGCTGGTGCTCGGGGCCAAGGTTCGGGCGCTCTTGGATGGCCGGTTCAATGTGAGTTTGGAAGACCTGCAACAAGTGGCCAAACCAGCGCTGCGCCATCGGCTGATCCTCAACTTCGAAGGTGAGGCCGAAGAGGTGAAGACCGACGACATTATCAGTGAAATCCTGGAGCGGACCCCGGCGGATGTCCGGTAGGCGAAGGTGGCCCGACTAACCCCGATGAGCCTCCCGCCGTCAGCATCCCTCCCGGCCGACGACCGGCAGGCGCCGGTCTTCGGCGAGGATTTCCTGTCGACGCTGGAGTATTTGCACATCGTGGCACGCAAGATTCTCAGCGGCCAGATGAAGGCCGAGCGCCGGAGCCGGACCAAAGGGGTGAGCGTGGAGTTTGCCGATCATCGGCCGTATTCCCCCGGCGACGATTTCCGGTTCATCGACTGGTCGATCTTCCTGCGGACGGATCAGTTGTTCCTGAAGCTGTTCGAAGAGGAGGAGGACCTGCATATTTACCTCCTCCTGGATGTCTCGGGATCGTCCGACTTCGGAGTGCCCTACAAGTGGCATTACCTCCGCCGGTTGACCGCGGCGATCGGCTATCTGGGTTTGGCGAGTCTGGATCGGGTGTTTGTGATTCCGATTGGGACCAGCCTGCCGAAGGGGGCGGCGCAGCAGGTGGCGTTGCGCGGCAAGGGAAAGGTGTTCCGACTGCTGTCGTTTCTGGAGGGCTTGAAGGCGTCGGGGCCAACTCAGCTCGGTTCCTGCCTGAAGACCTTTGCTGGTAGCTCGCGCAAGCGCGGACTCGCGGTGGTGCTCAGCGATTTCTACGACCCAACCGCGTTGGCCGGTCTGAACGCGTTGCGGTACCAGAAGTTTGAAGTGTTCTGCGTCCAGGTGGTCTCGCCGCAGGAAACCAACCCAGAACTGCTGGGAGATCTGCGACTGCTGGACGCGGAGACGGGACGCTGGCGGGAGGTCACGCTGACTGAGTCACTGCTGCGGCGGTATCGGGAAGCGTACGACACGTGGATCAACACCCTCGAAAACACCTGCCGCAAAAATGGGGTGGGCTATGTCCGCGCCCGGACGGATCAGCCGTTCTCGGATACGGTCGTTACGATGCTGCGCCGGAAAAAATTCCTCCAATGACGTCTCCTCGCTGGAACCCCACCTAACCCCGACGAAGACCCGCGCTTGTCCTTCGGAGCTCCCATCTTCCTGTCGCTGCTGGCCCTCGCGGTGCCAATCGTCTTGCTGTACCTGCTCAAGCAGCGGCGGCGTCGGGTCGAGGTTTCGACCCTGATGTTTTGGGATCAGATCCTGCAGGATCAGCCGTCGGTCACCTCCTTCACGCAGCTGCGCAAACTGCTCTCCCTGCTGTTGCAGTTGCTGTTCCTGCTGCTGGTGACCTTGGCCCTCGCCCGACCGGTCTTGTCGAATCGGCTGACCGGAGCGCGGCGGGTGGTGCTCCTGGTCGACACCTCGGCATCCATGGGAGTGCGCGAAGGGAAACAAACCCGCTTTGAGCTCGCGCGGGAGCGGGCCCGGGACGTGATTCGCGGGCTGTCGATGGGTGACACCTGTTTGCTGATGTCCGTGGGTGCGGAGGCGGATTTGGTGCATCCCTTCACGGATTCGAAGAAGGAACTGTTGGAGGCGTTGGATGGACTGAAGTTGAGCCACTCGGGAACGGACTTTAGGAAGGCCTGGCAACGGGTGGAGCAATTGCCGCCCGACGAACGGGAGACGCAGGTGTACCTGATTACCGATGGCGCCTTTGACCCGATTGACATCGTGCCGCCGCCCCGAACGCAGTTCGCCTATCGGCCGGTGGGCACACGGTCGGACAACGTCGGCATTACGGCGTTTAGCGTTCGTCCGTTGCCGTCGTCGCCGCGGGATTTTCAAGCTCACCTGGAACTGTTCAACGATTCGGAAGAGGAGCGTGTCATTCCTGTGGAGCTGCGAATTGGAGGTCGCCTGGCCGAGGCGTTTGAGTTTCGTGTGCCGGCAGGACAGGCGGTGACCCGGACGCTGCGTCAGTTCAGTGCCGAGGGCGGAGAGGTGGAAGTGTTTGCCGACGTTCCGGACGCGTTCCCGTTGGACAACCGGGCGTACGGGGTCTTGCCACCGCCCAGTCCAATCCGGGTGCGTTTGGTCACTCCGGAAAGTCCCTTCCTCGAACGCGCCCTGGCGACGGATGATGATCTACAATTGGAGGTCATCACTCCGGACAAATTCCCGGCGGCGACCGACGCGACCGTGACCGTGTTTGCCGGATGTCGGCCAACCCGTACGCCGCTGGGTGCGGTGATCTTCATTGGAGACTGGCCGGAGGATCTGGGATTGGCGCGCCAAGGTGAAGTGGCCAAACCACTGTTTACGGAATGGCAGCGGGATCATCCGGTGAATCGGCATCTGGCCCTCCAGAACGTCGGCATCGAAAAGGCCCTGTCCGCGCAACCCGGACGGGACTGGCAGCGGCTGGCCTCCAGTGTGACTGATCCCCTCGTTCTGTTGCGCGAGGAGTCCACCAACAAAGTGCTCGTGATCACCTTCGACCCCCAGGGTTCGGATCTGCCGCTGCGGGTGGCCTTCCCGATCCTGATCGGAAACTCCGTGCGTTATTTGGCACGAGCCGACACGTCGGAACGCTGGGTGAATCCGGCGATGGGCCAGGTCCTCTCTCCGCCGGAAGTGATGGGGTATCTGACCTCGGCGCAGCGCGAAGCGGGAAAAACGTTGGATGCCGTGGTGACCCCGGAAGGCGGACCGGTTTCGCTGAAGACGGCTCCCGGACTGGTGCCGGTGGAGCGCGCGGGTCTCTACCGGGGAGTTTCTGCGGACGGCACGACCAACGTGCTGTTCGCGGCGAATCTGGCGGACCGACGGGAAAGCCGGCTGGCGCCTTCAGTGGAATTGCCCCTTCGCTCGAAGACTCCGCTCGTGGAGATCCAGGAACGGTTCCGGCTGGGATTTGAACCCTGGATGATCCTCGCGTCCTTGGCGGTGTTGGTGAGCGTGGTCGAGTGGATTCTGTTTCATCGGCGGCTGATCGAATGATGAACTTCTCGCTCGAACATCCCGGGTTCCTGGCCCTGCTGGTGGCGATTCCTGTCGTGATTGGCGTGCTGCGGTACACGCTGGCGGATTCGCCGAAGGCTCAGTTGGCGCTATCGGCGGCGACGCGGTCGGTGATCCTGTTGCTGCTGGTACTGGCGCTGGCGTCGTTGCTGTGGGTGTCGCATTCGCAGCGGGTTTCCGTGCTGGTGTTGGGCGATGTTTCCGATTCGGTGCCGAAGAGTGCGCCGGGCCAGTTGAGCAATTGGTGGCGACAGGTCAGCGGTTCGGTTCCCGAGCACACGCGCGTGGGGTTGACCACCTTCGCGGTGACGAATCAGGAACTGGTCCGACTGGGCGGGGATCCGAAAACGGTGGGCGAGGCGCCTCGACATGGTTCCGCCGGCGAGACCGATGTGGAGCGAGCGTTTCTCACTGCGGCGCAGTCCATGCCGACCGACACACTCAACCGATTGCTGGTGGTCAGCGATGGCAACGAGACGGTCGGGGACGCTTTGGCGGCGGCGCGCCGGGCCTCGGCGCATGGTTGGAAGGTGTATGCCGCGGCCTACACCAACGAGGTGCGGGACGAGGTCTTGCTGGAGGATTTGGTGGTACCAAGCGAGGTGAAGAAGGGTGCGAGCTTCGGAGTTTCGGCAATTGCTCAGGCCAGTGCCGCGACCCGGGCGCAGTTCACGTTGTATCGAGACGGCTTCAAGATTCAGGAGAAGGAAGTCGATCTGGTCGCGGGAGCCAACACGCTGACCTTCCAGGAAACCCGGGCGAAGGAAGGTCTGGTGAAGTACGAGCTGCGGATGAAGGCGGCCCGGGATTTCTTCGCCGACAACAATGTCGCCTCGGGCTTGGTGAGTGTGGCCGGAGAACCTCGCGTGCTGTTGCTGGAAGGCGTCGAACGGGACGGCCGGTTTCTCGCCCGCGCCTTGGAGGCGGAAAACATTCGTGTGGAGGTCCGCGAGGGGAAGGGCATGCCGGGAAGTCTGGAGGAACTGGCCGCGTACGATGCGGTGATTCTTTCGGATGTTCCGGCGACCGACCTGCGACTCGCGCAGATGAATCTGCTCCGGTCCTACGTGGAGGATCTCGGCGGCGGATTTATCATGATTGGTGGTCAGAATTCCTTCGGTCTGGGTGGCTACTACCGGACGCCGGTTGAGGAGGCCCTGCCGGTCAAGATGCGGTCCGAGAAGAAGAAGGACACGCCCGGACTCGCCATGATGCTAGTGATCGACAAGTCGGGCTCGATGTCGGGCGACAAAATTCAACTGGCCAAGGAAGCAGCCATCGCGGCGGTGGAGCTGATGTCGGATCGGGATTACGTCGGAGTCATTGCGTTCGACAGCGAACCGTATGTGGTTTCCGAACTGCAACCCGCGTCGAACAAGGGCGGCATTGTCGCGGCGATTGAGCGTATCGAAGAAGGTGGAGGAACCGCGATGTACGAGCCGATGGTGCAGGCGCATCAGCAGCTGCAGCAGGTCACGGCGGCCCTGAAACACTGCATCGTTCTGACCGATGGCGTTTCGCAGCCGGGGGACTTTCAAGGCATCACGCAGTCCATGCAGTTGGATCAGATCACGGTGAGTTCCGTGGGGATTGGTCAGGGCGATGGCGACATTGATGCCGAGGTGCTGCAAAACATTGCCCGCTGGGGAAAGGGGCGGTTCTACCAGACGAGCGATCCGCACGATGTTCCGCAGATCTTCACCAAGGAAACCATGACCGCCAGCAAGTCGTCGTTGGTGGAGGAACCCTTCCTTCCCCAAGTACTGCGGAATGATCAGGTGGTCCGGGGCATCGACTGGAACAACGCGCCGTTCCTGTTCGGCTATGTGGTCACGGTACCCAAGCCCACTGCGGGGGTGCCGTTGCTGACCGAGCGAGGTGATCCGCTGCTGGTGAGTTGGCGATTTGGCTTGGGTAAGTCCGCGGCCTTCATGAGTGACGCCAAGAGCAAGTGGGCGGCGGACTGGGTGCGGTGGGCCGGGTACGGACAATTCTGGGCGCAACTGGTGCGGGACGTGATGCGCACCACGCAGCATCGCGGGGCGGAGACGACCCTGAGCGTCCGGGGTGGCGAAGGGCATTTGCGCGTCGATGCCACGGATGAGAGCGGGGTGTTTCGGAATGGGCTGACGACTTCAGCCCAGTTGGTGAAGCCGGACTTGTCGCTGATGCCGCTCGCTCTGCGCCAGACCGCTCCGGGCCGGTATGAAGCCACCTTTCCGATGCCGGAGACCGGAAGCTACTTGTTCAAGATCCGGCAAACCCGCCCGGGACCGGGGACCGAACCTGAAGTGGTGAACGACTACACCCGGGCCATGACGGTCAGCTACAAACCGGAGTACCGTCATCTGTCCCTCAACGAACCGTTTTTGCGGTCCCTAGCCGAGAGCACCGGCGGCGCGTTTCAACCCAGTGCCGATGATCTGTTCCGGGTAGCCGCCGGAGAGCAGGTGGCCGTTCGCAAACGACTTTGGCCCTGGCTGCTGACCGCAGCGCTGCTCCTGTTTGTGGTGGATGTGGCCCTCCGCCGGCTCGATCTCGCAGGCCGGGGACTGTTCCGCGACGAGGCCCAACGCTACGGCTGATTTCCCTTTTCATTCTGATCCCACTCCACGCCCTTCAGGGGCACTCAACCTCGCCATGAAATCCTTGCTGCTGTCGATCGTGCTGGTGTTGCTGCTGGGCCGGGTCGCCGGACAAGACGGAGCCCCAGATGCCGCGCGTGAACTGGAGACGCGCAACCGGTATGAAACCGTTCTGCTGAAGAATCCGTTCCAGGAACGCGCCTTCAATTCCGTCTACGAAGGCTATGGCCGGGTGGAGGGCGTCGATGCGTGGGTCGCGAAGCTCCTACCATCGTCCAAGGAAGGTGAGGGACGGGCCGCGGCCCTGCTGCTGCTGGGGCAGATTTACGATCGCCAGTTCAAGACTGCCGACGCGCTGACGGCGTTGGAGCAAGCCGGCCAATTGGGCGAATCGCGGCCGCAGTTCCAGGTGTTGCTGGGAACGCTCTACTACAAAGCGGGCAAGGACGAGGCCGCGGCTAAACTGTTGGGCCAGGCTCTCGACTCGTTGACGGATCTGGATCAGCGGGCGGCCGTGTCCCGGTTGCTCGGGAATCTGTATCTGCGCCAGGGCAAGCGCGACGAGGCGGTGGCGGTGTGGAAACGCATCACCGAGCAGAATCCCGGTGAGGCGTTCGCCCAGTTGGAACTTGCTGAAATCTACGAAGACAACCGGATGTGGGATCAGGCGATCGAGGTGTACCGTAGCGTCGCGACTGAGGCGAAGGACGATCCCTACCGACAATGCCGCGCCTTGCGGAGCATTGGTCAATGCCAGGTGCAGGCGGAGAAGTTCAAGGAGGCGATTGCCACGTACGAGCAGGCGTTGGGGTTGGTCGCTCCGGGCAACTGGTTGTTCGAGGATCTTAAGCTGCGGTTGGTGGGCGTGTATGAGGACATTGGCGACCTGGAGGGTTTGAAGAAATACGTCGAGGCGCGGTTGCAACAGAACGCTGGCGATGGGGAGTTCCGGGATCTGTTGGCGGAGACCTTGATTCGCTTGGGTCAGTTCGACGCGGCGGAGCAGCAGTATCGAGAGATGCTTGAGCGCTCCCCACGGAGCGGGCACGTGCATGAGAAGCTGATTGCCCTGTACCAGCGGACGTCGAAACGGGAGGCGGTCGTAGCCAGTTACGAGAAGCTGATCGAACTGTTCCCCACGGATCCTGATTACCTGCGGCGCCTGGGCGAATTCTACCTGCGCGAGAATCAACCCGATAAGGCCAAGGAGACCTGGCGCCGTCTTGCCAAGGGTACGCCCTCCGCCGAGGCGCTCGGCACGCTGGCGGGATGGTTCGAGAGCTTCGAATTCCCGGACGAAGCGATCCAGACCTATCAGCAGGCGCTGGCGCTGAAGCCGAATGGGGACTGGACCGACCGACAGGCCGCGTTGCGGTTCCAGAAGGGTGAGGAGGCCGAGGCGGTTCGGTTGTGGCTGTCGCTGGCGACGCCGGACAGTTCGGTCGAGGACCTCGCCAACGTAGCGGCGATTCTGGAGTCCAACGGACGTTTGGACGAGTCGTTGTCCCTGCGACAACAGGCCGTTACCAAGGAGCCCGGAAATCTCGAACAACAGCTGGCCCTCGGAAAAAGCCTGCTCCGCAAACAGAAGTTCACCGAAGCGGCGGCGACCTTTGAGTTGCTGGCGTCCCAGAACACCAATGAATTCCTGACCCTGCAGGGCGAGCAGGGTCGGTTGGATGCGTGGCGAGAACTGGGGGTCCTCGAGGAGAAGCAGAAGGCTCTGGAGGATGACCTGAATGCGCATCCGACCGACGCGGCGAAGCTGGGTCAGTTGGCCCGATTTTACGAACGGTCCGGTCAGCGCGAGAAAGCGGTGGAGCTGTATGAAGTCCGTCGCGCCAAGGAGCCGGACAACCTCGACTACCTCCGCGCGCTGGCTCCGCTGTACGAGAGCACCAAGCAGGTGGAGTCTGCTTTGACGGCGTATCAGACGCTGCTGGAAAAGGACAAGTCCCGGGCTCGGGTGTATCAGCAAAACCTGCTGGATCTGTATCTGGCCGCGGATCAGAAGGACGAGTCGATTCGCGCCGCCGAGGCCCTGGTGAGCCTGGCTCCGGGCGATCCGGAGATCCGCCTGACCCTGGCGCAGGTGTATCTGACTTATCGCTTGCCGGAGAAAGCCCTGACGGAGTTTCGCACTGCGCTCCGGCTGGAACCGAACGAGCCGGAGTATTACCGGCGCTACGGCGAGGTCCTGGAATCCGAGAAGCGATATGGCGAGGCGCAGGAGGCCTACCGCAAGATGCTCGACACGGCGAAGGAGGATTCGACCCGGATTGCCGCGGTGGGGGCGCTCACGCGGATTCACACGCTGCAGGATCGGCTGAACGATCTCGTGGCCGAGTTCCAGCGACGCATTCGGAACACTCCCAAGAAGCTGGCTGCGTACGAGGAGCTCGCGGTGATCTACCGGGAGTCTGGGCAAGTGTCGCGGGGCGTGGAGGTATTGGAGTCCGGGCTCAATTCCGTGGACGACAAAAATGCGGCGCTCCGGGCGCTCATCCGAGCCAGCTTCGAGGCTCAGGATTTCCCGAAGGTGAAGAGCTACTTCGAACAGTTGGTGGCGGCCAGCGGCAAGCCTACCGCCAACGAGTTCGAGCGGTTGGGTCAGATCTATGCGCAGTTGGGTGAAATCGAGAAGGCCCGTCAGACCTGGATGCGGATTGTTTCCGAATCCCCGAAGGATGCGAAGGCGCATGATCGGTTGGCGCAGATTCTTCGGGACGCCGGGCTCACTGACGAAGCCATTGCCATGAAAGGGCGCGCGGTGGAACTGGACCCCACGGATCTCAAGCGTCGGTTCGACTTCTCACAGCTTCTGGCGCAGAGCGAGCAGCCGGTAGAGGCGATCAAGCAGCTCAATCTAATTCTGGAGCTGGGGGCGGCCGAACCTCCCCCGGAGGAGTCCACCTCGGAAAAGAAGGTGAAATCCGTCAACCGGGGCCAGACCTCACCGGTCAGTTCCGCACAGTTCATGTACGGACTCTCGGCTTATCGCGGGGGCTACTATGGCGGCGGATGGCAGGGGACGTTCCGTCAGTTCCGTCCGCAGTTGATCACTTTCATGGCGAACGTCGCCCAGCAGAGCATTGGCGAGGATGCCCTGGTCGAGCAGTTCACCGAACGGGCCCGCAAGGCGGGCGCGGGCAGCGAAGCCCAGCGGGATCTCGTCCAGATCCTGCAGTTGTACAATCGGATTCCCGAGGCGTTGAAGGTGTCTCAGGAACTCCTGGCACGTTACCCCAAGGATCCGGATCTGCTGCAGCAGGTGGCCCTTTTCTATCAGAGCCAGCAGCAGTTGGATCAGGCGATTCCGCTGATGGAGCGTTTGGCGGAGGCCCAGCCGAAGCAACGGACCCAGGCCTTGCAGGGGCTGGTTCCCCTGTACTTCCAGAACAAGCAGGAGGAGAAGGCTCTGGCCTTGGTGGATCAGCTCCTGAAGGATAATCCCAAGGACATTTCCACGGTCTTTGCGATGGGGAACTTCCTGCAGCAGCAGGGCAAACGGGACCGGGCGCGCGCGGTTTACACCAATGCCCTCGAGCTCGATCCGAACCTGCGACCCAATCTGCTGTCTGCGCTGGCGCAAATGGAGCTGCAGGACAACCAGCCGGCGGCGGCCCGGGCGCTCTATTTGGAGATGCTCAAGAGCCCCAATCCCTCGGCCAGCCGAGTGTCCTTGGTGAGCGGTCAGCGACAGGTGCCACTGTACGTTCCCCAGATCGCGAGGGCCGGCCAGCAACCCATGATGATGATCGGGGGGATTGGAATGCGACGCGCTCCGCAGAATGTCTTCGGGTACATGGATTACATGCGGCAAAACGCGTTGGGCCAGTTGAAGGCTCTGGAGAAGCGTCCCGATGCCGACACCAACGCAATGGGTTTTGTGCAGGTACTCGAGACAGTGGCCCGCGGCTACACCAACGCCGTCAGTGCCACGGCCCGGGCGCAGGCGTGGGACACCGCCAAATTCCTGATCGCGTATCAACTTTCCGAGAAGCAGGAAGATCAGGCGGCGAGCCTGCTGCAGAGCTTTCGGCAGGCCGGCTACCAAGGCGTGGATTGGTTCAACATTGCGCTCTACCTCGCGGAACAAAAAGAGGACCTCGCCGGCATGGTTCAACTGTACGATCAGGTTCTGCAGCTCTATCCGGCCAAGTCCCGGGAGGTCGCGCAGGCCAAGGCCATTACCCTGGTCAAAGCCAAGGACTACGACGGCGCGGCCAAAGTGATCCGGGACATGAATCAGCAACGGGTCCCTCCCGCGCAGATTCTTACCATGATTAGCGCGGTGCGCCGGGCGGGGGAGAAGAAGCTGGCCCGGGAACTACTGGAGGAACATCTGGCCGGAGCCAGTCGCAATCCGGCGGCGTTGCAGGAACTGGCGCAGCTCTACGGCGAGGAGAACGAGTTCGCCAAGGCCATCGCGCTGGGCAATGAAGCGTGGGATCGCAAGGCTCACGGCCGTTCCTCGCAGAATTACTTCTACGGACCGGGAACCTACTTTGGCGGGATCGGAGGCATCAGCGGAGCCGACACCTTGCTGTCGGATCTGTTTCGGTACTACGTCGCCGAGGGGCGCAGTGATGAAATTATAGGCCAGTTCAAGCAACGATTGGAGAAGCAGCCCAGTTCCATCGCGGCGCATGAGAATCTCGCGCAGTTGTATCGGCTGGCGGACAACCGGAAGGCGGCGTTGGAGCTGTATCAAGAGCTGGCCACCAAACGACCGCACCTCGTTCAGGTTCGTCAGAACATCGCCAACCTGTACGTCGAGATGGGCGATACCAAGCGGGCGACGGAGTACTTCGAGGACCTGATCAAGGCCAACCCGCTTTCCTATCAGCAATTTCAATGGGAACTGCGGTACCTCTACCAACGCATGGGCAAAGGGAAGGAATTGGCCCAGATGGAGGAGCGGCTCGTCGACAAGGCGCGGGATCCGAATCAAATCCGGGAGGTCGCCGACCGGCTAAAGGAGGAGGGTGAGTATGAAAAGGCCGCCGAGATGTATCGAAAGGCCATTAAGATGTCGCCGGGCGATCCGTGGGTGCGCAATCAACTCGCTGACGTCTTCGTCAATCTGGGCAAGTACGACGAGGCGGTGACCCTCTACAAGGAATGGCTGGATTCTCCCCAGATGCGCAGTCAGCCCTGGGTGGATCATCAGGCGATGATGCGGTTGGCGGCACTCTTCCGCGCGACCGGCCGGATCGAGGAACTGAAGGAGCGCGCCGCCACAGCGCTGAAGAATAATCCCAGCGATCTGACCGGGTTGGGGTTGCAGATTCATCTCGCCTTACTGGACAAACGCATCGCTGATGCAATCGCGGGATACAAGGCTCTTCAGGAAGCAGGCCGGGATCCCAACGGGATGTGGCAGCTCATGGATTTGGCAGCGATCACGGGCGACTATGGTCCGATTCTGGCGACCTTGGAGAAGGCCGATCCGGGCAGCCTCGATCAATCTCAACTGGCCCGGTTTTATGCTTCCCAGGGCGACCTGAAGAAGGCGGAGACCCTGGTGTTTGAGAACGTGGAGCGACAGATGGGGAATGGGAACGGCGGCTGGGTGGTGCGGCAAAGCATCGAGTTGTTGGCAGCCCTCGACAACTGGGAGGCGGCGGAGCGGTTGGTGCGCAAGTTTCGGGAACAGGGCGTCCAGGAATGGGAACGCCGGGAAATCGACAACGAAATCGCCGAGAACTATGTCCAGCGAAACCAGTTCGGTTCCGTGGTTGAGGACATTCTGAAGAAAGACTCCTTCAAGGGCCGCGATCTGGATCTCTTGAAGTCGATTCTGGAGCGGTACCAGTGGCAGTCGCAGCCGGAACGTCGCCTGGAGTTTCTCGAACGAATCTGTCGAGCCGATCCCAAGAACCGGGAACTTCAGTACGCCTTGGCGACCGCCTACGACGACGCGCTCCAAGGTGACCGGAAACTCGCCATCTTGGAACGGTTGGTGGCGGAGGAACCGGCCAACCTCAACTACCGGGAGCAATTGGCGAACTGCCTGATCCGGGTGGGTCGGCCCTCCGACGGGGTGAATGGGTTCCGCCAATGGGTGGATGAGAAACCGTTGGAGCAGCGCTGGGTCACCTACTCCCGGGTGCTCCAGCAGGCGGGTCGGTTGGCGGAGTCGCGAGCCGCTTTGGTCAAGGCGGAGGAACTGGCGGATCCCTCGCGCAAAGACGACCTCCACTTGCAGTTGACGGCCTTTGATTCCGCGTGGGGCCGGGCTGCCGAGCGCAAGGCGGCGTTACGGGCGACGTTCGAAACCAAGAAGGACCAGGGCAGCTTTCAGGAGTATTTGTCCTTCCTGGATGAGCAGGGCTATCCCGGGGAGGCGCATGCCTTCTTCGTGGCCAACAAAGAGGGAGGTTATCTCGAACAGTATCAGGGAAACGCTCCGTTCAACCTGTGCTTCAATGCCAGCGACTACCAAACCCCGCTGGATGTGTCGTGGCGCTTCACTCGCTATGGTGAACGCTGGAACCGGAACAACTACTTCGAAACGACCAGCCGCCTGTTTTCGGATCGGGGCAAATCCCCGCTGTTGGCGGCCGATCTGGACGTCCGACTCAACGCCGAGACCAATTCCAACTCGCTGATGCAACAGAAGCGGGCGGAGGCGTGGTTGACCGCCGGGGAGTCGGCCAAGGCCCTGGCCATCTACGAAGAGTTGGCCAAAGCCCAGCCGTTCGACCGATCTCTCCGCTCCGCTCGCTCCCGCCTTTTGGTCCGACTCGGTCGCGAGGCTGAAGCGCTGGAGTTACTGCGGGACTTCCGCGGCGCCCTCAGTCTGCGGGAGGAAGTGGCCGCCCGCTTTGAGCTCATGGAAATGCTCGTGCAGTTGAACCGGGCCGACGAAGCGCAGAAGGAGTTGGACTCGTTGCTCGCCTGGTCGAAGGGGGGCGAAACGTTGGAACGGGCGGGTGATCTCCAGCGGATGATGAAAAACTGGGGTCGGGCGGCCGAGTTCTATGAGGCGTCACGCAAGGCGGTGCGCGGCTACAACGACGCCTCCATCCGCGTTCGTCTGGGGCAGTGCTATGCGAAGACGGATCGCCCGAAAGAGGCCCTGAAGACGTGGGCCGAATTGGAAGTGGGAGTGAGTTCCGACCGAGCCTACCTGACGTCGCCGCTGGTGAACTGGCTTTTGTCGGAAGGAATGGCGCCGTTGGCCATCCAGTTTGGGGAATTGCGCGCCGCTCAGAATTCCAACGCGCCCAACGCGTATCTGCTTCAAGCTCGCGGACACCTTGCCCTGGGTCAGACCAACGAGGCGTTCGCCGCCCTTGGGCGCGGTACTGCAGCCTTGCCGGAATCACAACAGGATTCCTGGAGTCAGCAAATGGGTCGGCTCCTGGTGGATCACCAGTTGGCGGAGGCCGCTTGGGGACAGTATCTGGCGCAGCCGAATCCGGTGCTGGCCGGGGCGCTCATCTATTCCACGCCCCGTCTCCGGAACGATCGCCGATTCGCGGAGCACTCGAAGAATCTGGCCCAACTGGCTCCGGAAAAGCCCAAGGATCAACTGAGCCTGGGTCGGGCGCTGCTGGAACTGAAGGATCCGGAGGCGGCCGCGACCCAGTTCCGCCGCGCTTTGAAATCGCCGCAACCGGCGGATCAGCGGGAGGCAATCAAAGGTTTGGCCGAGGCCGGGCAGGCTTCTGCGGCGACCGCAGAAGTCCTCACGCTGCTCCAGCGTCAGCCGCAGTGGTTTGTCGAGGACCCTTCGTTGATGGTCGCTGCGGCCAAGACCCGAGACACGGCGGTGGTGGAAGCGCTGAAGCCGATTCTGACAGCGGCGCAGATCAGCGAATCGCAAGGACAGGCGTGGGAGTTCCTGGTGGAGTTTCATCGGGGGCAGACCAACGGCGCTGCGGCCAAGTTGGCGGCGCTGGCGGCGGCTCCGGACCTCACCGCGGCGCAATTGGACGCGCTGGCCAAGCTGAGTCTGGAAGCGGGCTTCACTGGCGAACGCATCCTGATGTTGCAGCGGATGGCCGAGCCCGGTCGTTCCAGTTCGCGACGGCAACCCGCCCTCGCCGAGCTCGTGAAGGCGCAGGCGGCTCAGCGTGATTATCAAGCCGCCCTGACGGCTCTGGCCCAGCTGATCAATGTGTGGGGCCAGGAATACTGCGTGGAAGCCCGGGAGACCTTGGCGCAGTCGGTGACAGCCGAGACCTGGCCGAAGTTCCAGGAAGCTGTCATTGCGGTAGGTCGGGTCCACGCCACGAATGATGTCGTTTCCGGTCTGATTGGATTCGGCGCGCAGGTGGGTGCGCGGGTGGGGCAGGAGGTATCGGCCGGCGCGCTTGCCGAGAAGGCGGGACTGCAGGGTTTGGAATTGGAAGAGGCCCAGGCGTGGGACCAGTTGATTGAACAGTGGGAAGTTACCGGGCCCTTTGCCACCGGACCGGCGCGGAATGAGACCCAGTATGACTACACCAACGATGGTCAATCGATCGCCCGGAACGCGCCGCGTCCGCTGGCGCCCGAGTTCGGGCCGCAGACGGTCTGGCGGCCCACCGATCCCCGCCGGGAGTTGGGCGCGATTCAGTTGGCCCAGCTCTTGGGTCTGCAGGTGGCGGACACCGCGGGTCAGTTCGCCTTTGCGCGGACGACGCTGATCTCGCCGGACGACCGGGTGGTCAATCTGGCGCTGGGGTCCGACGACACGGTGGAAGTCTGGGTCAACGGACAACAGGTACACGCATCCGCGGTGCCGCGGTCCCTGCGGCCCGATCAGGACCGATTCGACGTTCGTCTCCGTAAGGGTGACAACGAAGTGTTGCTGCGGATTGGCAACAACACGGACTCCTGGGCGTATTGCCTGCGCGTCCTGTCGGGCCGGGACGGACTGACCCTGGCGCAAGCTCCGAAGAAGTGAGGGGTGATCCGCAGATTCACGCAGATTTCAGGGGGAAGGGGAATCCAGCCTTGTCGTTCTTCAGGAAGTTTGTTTCGTTCGGGACGGAAGGAGAATCCGGACATGATTCACGCCTTACTTTCTGTGGCGGCGACGACGGTGGATCCAGTGCAATTGGAGAATGCCGTTCACGGGGCGCTGATGCGCGAGCAGGGAATGTTTCTGACCCGGGTGGAGCAGGCTCAACAGAACTTGGCGACGGCCTGGTTCGAAGTGACGCCGGCGCTGGGCACCACGGCTGTGTTGGCCTTGGTACTGTTCGCCACGGCGTATCTACTGCGGCCCGTACCAGCCATCATCCTGCCGGCTGTTGGTGCCTTTGGCGTACCTACGCGACGCAAACGCAAGGTGCGGGCCACCTGATTCGAGAAACATGCCTCGCAGCGTCCCGCGGATGGGACGAGGCATTCCCGCTTTTGGGAGAGGAAGGGGCCGGGGGATCCTTCCGCTGAGTGGATTCTCTCCGGATTCATGAGCAATTGGGGGTGGCATGTGGCTTGCGGGGAATGAGAGGTGGAAGTCTCCGCCTCGCCGCGGGGAAGTGGCTTAAGGTTCGGAGAGTGTCGTGGCTCGCGGCGGTAAGGGGAACCGCGCTCGACATGAATGATCTCCGATTCGCGCTGCGACAACTGACCAAGAATCCCGGTTTTACGATTGTGGCGGTTCTCACCCTGGCGCTGGGGATCGGCGCCAACACTGCCATCTTCAGCCTGGTTAATGCGGTGTTGCTGAAACCGCTGCTCTACCACGAGCCCGACCGCCTGATGATGGTGTGGGCCGACAATCCGACGTTCAACCTCGGCATCCACGAACTGCCGCCCTCGCAGCGCGATGTTGTGGATTGGCGTCAACGGGCGCAGTCATTCGAACAGGTCGCGGGAATTTCCTCGGTGCAGATGGATCTCTCTCGAAACGGGGAGTTGAAGCGAATCGGTGCGGTTTCGGTGACGGCCAATTTTTTCCCGACGCTGGGTGTGTCACCGGCACGTGGGCGAAGCTTTACCGTCGAGGAGGAGCAACCGGGCAAGGACAAGGTCGTGGTGATCAGTGACGGCCTGTGGCAGCGGGAATTTGGAGGCGATCCCGGAATTCTGGGATCGCCGATCCTCTTGAACAACGAGAGCCGCGTGGTGGTGGGCATCATGCCCGCGGGCTTCAATTTTCCGCGCAGCACGGAAATGCCGGCACCGTACAATCTTCCCGCGCAGTCCGATCTTTGGGTGCCCGTCGCGGGCGACGCGAAGTTTTGGCAGGACGATGTGAACCGTCAGTTCATTGTGTTCGGTCGTTTGAAATCGGGTGTTGCCCGGTCGCAGGCCCAGGCCGAGATGGACGCCCTCGCCCAGCACGCTGCCCGCGATCGCCCCGAGACACACGCCGGCTGGAGCACGCACCTGCGCCCTCTCACTCAGCAGGTGACTGGCCAGACGCGTCCCCTGCTGTATGCGCTCCTGGCGGCGGTGGCCTTTGTGCTGCTGATCGCTTGCGTCAATGTGGCGAGCCTCCAGCTGTGCCGCTCCGCAGCGCGTCGGAAGGAACTTTCGATCCGCGCCGCGATCGGGGCGGGACGGGGCCGCGTGATCCGGCAGTTGCTGACGGAAAGTGTCCTACTCTCCCTGATGGGCGGAGCGCTGGGGCTGATTTTGGGAATCGGCAGTTTGAAACTGCTGCTGGTGTTGAGTCCGCCCAGCATGCCCCGCTTGCAGGAGGCCGTGTTCGACGGCGGGGTGTTTGCCTTCACCGTGGGGTTGACCCTGATGACCGGGATTCTCTTTGGGTTGGTGCCGGCCTTGCACGCGTCAAAGATCAATCTGAGTGAGGCCTTGAATGCGGCGGGCAAGGGCAACTCGGACGGAGGACGTTGGCGAAGTCAGTTCGGACTCATCACCGGTCAGGTGGCCGTTGCCTTTGCCTTGTTGGTCGGGGCGGCCCTCGTGATTCAAAGCTTCCAGCGAATGTTGGGACTCGATCCGGGATTCTCGAAGGTGGGGATAGCGTCGTTCGATCTGACCTTCCGCGGCGCGAACTATGAGCAGGGTAAGTCGCGCCTCGAGGTGTTCCGACAAATCCAAGAGCGGCTGGGTCGGCTGCCCGGGGTCGAGAGTGTCGCCCTGGTTTCTCATCTGCCCCTCGGCGGCAGCGAGAACGTGTCCTACTTCATCGTGGAGGGAATGGCGGCCTCCCAACCAGGTCAGGAACCACTGGGACAGCAACGGTTGGTGACGGAGGGCTATTTCCACGCGATGGGGGTGGGCCTCGTTCGCGGCCGTGACTTCGGGCCGGCGGACACCATGGGCAAACCGCTGGTGGCGGTGATCAATGAGACGCTCGCGCGCCAGTTCTTCCCCGGCGTGGATCCGATCGGGAAACGGATTCGAATGAAGGATTTCGAAGAGAACGAGTGGTGTGAGATTGTGGGAGTAGTGCGGGATGTACGCGCCAATGCCCTGGAGGTGGGACCCACGCCGGGATTCTATCTCGCGCATTCGCAGTTACCCACCTACTGGGAGGAAATGAAGGTAGTGGTGCGGGGCGGGAGCGCGGGACAACCGCTGCCGTCGGAGGCGATGTTGCGCCGCGAAATGGCCGCCATCGATCCCGTTCTGCCGATGGCCAACTACCGGACGATTGAGGAACTGATTTCCAAGGCGGTGGCGGGTCCCCGATTTGGCTCGCTCTTGCTCGGGATGTTTGCGGGGACGGCGTTGCTCCTTACGATGGTGGGACTCTACGGGGTCGTGGCCTACACCGTGAGCCGGCGAATCCGGGAGCTCGGCATCCGCCTGGTCCTCGGCGCGCAGCGAGGGGAAGTCCTCCGGTTGGTGCTGTCGGAAGGAATGCGTCCGGTGTTGGTGGGACTTGGTTTGGGATTGGCGATGGCCCTGGCCCTGGGTCGTTTCCTGGCGTCCCTGCTGTTCGAGATCAAGCCCACCGATCCGATCACCCTGGTGCTGGCGTCCGTTGTCCTTCTGGCAGTGACCGTCCTGGCCTGCTGGCTTCCGGCCCGTCGCGCTAGCCGCATTGATCCGCTGGTGGCCCTGCGATCGGAATAGAACCCTGGCTTTATGAACGACCTCAATTTTGCCGTTCGGCAGTGGCTGAAGAACCCTGGCTTTACCGTTGTGGCGGTCCTGTCCCTCGCGTTGGGTATCGCGGCCAACACGACCATCTTCAGCTTCGTCAACACGCTCTTGCTCCGGCCGCCCCCGGTCCAGCACCCGGATGAGTTGTGGCAGATCTGGCAACTGCGGCCCAAGGCCTCGTCGGAAACGAAGCGCTTTGGCGTCTGGGGCCCCGCAGAGATCGCGTATCTGCGCGATCACAACCAGTCATTCGCCGGACTGGGGGCTTTTGAAATCGAGCCTTCGTTCAAAAGTTGGAGCCAGAACGGGGTGGGTGAAGCGGTCCAAAGTCTCGCGGTCACCGGCAATTTTTTTGACCTGTGCGGCGTGCAGCCGGCGCTCGGACGGTTTTTCCTACCGGTGGAAGACCAGACGCCCGGCACGCATCCGGTGGTGGTTGTCAGTCACGAGTTTTGGCGGAACCGACTGGCCGCCGACCGGCAGGCGGTGGGTCGCCCGCTGATGATCAACGGAATTGCGTTAACCGTCATCGGCGTGGCCCCGGAGACCTTTGCCGGTACGATGGCCGGAATTGCCCCGGACTTGTGGGTCCCGTTCATGATGGTTCCAGCGGTGTCCCACAACACCACGTGGCTCACCCGCACCGATTCGCACTCGGTCGTTGGGCTCGGTCGTCTGAAGCCAGGCGTCAACGAAGCACAGGCGGCGGCCGATCTCACGGCGTTGACCCACCGGTTCCAGGAGGAGATCAAGGGTAGGACGCCCGAAGACGGCGCGATCCTCACACCTTCCCTGATGGTGCCCGTCCCGTTGCGGGGCTTTGTCTGGACGTTCACGGCGATGCTAATGGGCGCGGTGCTGCTCGTGCTGCTCATCGCCTGTGCCAATGCGGCGAACCTCCAGCTCGCACGGGCTGCGGCGCGCCGGCGAGAAATGGCAGTGCGCTTGGCGCTGGGCGCGCGACGATCGCGGCTCATCCGCCAATTGCTCACCGAGAGTGTGATGCTGGCCATGATGGGCGGCGCGCTGGGGCTGATGCTGTCGATTGGGCTGGCGAAACTCATCGTGGGCCTCGTGCCCACCACCTTGCCACTTCGGTTCGACCTGACCCTGGACTGGCGCGTGTTGGGGTTCACCGCGTTCGTTTCGCTGGGCACCGGGATTCTTTTTGGATTGGCGCCGGCCTTTCGGGGAACCGGCGAGGGCCCGTCGTCTGCCCTGAAGGACGAATCGCGGGGAATGGCGGTGCGCCGATCCCGGCTCGCGAACGCGCTGATCGTCGGACAAATGGCGCTTTGCCTCGTGTTACTGCTCGCCGCGACCCTGTGCCTCCGCAGCTTGTTCAACGCCCGCCTGTTCGATCCGGGCTTTGAAGTGAAGGGGCGGGTGACGGCTGATTTCAACCTGAACGATTTTGGGTATTCGACCGCCCAGGCCGAGGACTTCTATGCGCGCCTGCTTGGGCGGATGGAATCATTGCCGGAAGTCCGTTCGGTTGCCTGGACGCGGCATCTGCCGCTCGGCACGGAGCATAGCAACGGAAGTTTCCAGTTTGAGGGCCTGGAGCCGGGAACCACGGAGTCCGGCTTTTTCGAACTGTTCGGCGTCGGGCCCGGGTACTTCACCACCCTGGGCACCGAGCTGCTGCAGGGTCGGGAGTTCACGGCGGCAGACCGCACCGGAGCGCCGCGAGTGGTGATCATCAACGAGGCTGTGGCTACCCGCTACTGGCCGGGGCAAAACCCGCTCGGTCGCCGGTTGTATGCGGGTGAGGTTCGCGCGGAGAACGCCCGGGAAATTGTTGGGGTAGTGCCGACCGGTCGCTATCGCACGCTCGGGGAAGATCCCAAGCCGGCCTTCTTCGAATGTTTTCTCCAGGGAGTGCCCTCGCACGCGACCCTGGTGGCCCATGTTCGCGGCGATCCTCAACCGGTGCTCACGGCGATTCGTGAGGCGACGCGGCAACTGGATCCCCGTTTGGCGCTGACGTCACTCACCACTCTGGAGCAACACCTCACGGTGGCGCTCTTCCCTGTGCGGACTTCCGGCGCGCTGCTGGGCGCCCTCGGGATCGTGGCCTTGGTGCTCGCAGTGTCCGGCCTGTTCGGAGTCCTGACCTACTCGGTTTCACAGCGCACCCACGAGGTTGGCATCCGTCTGGCGTTGGGGGCGCAGCGCCGCGAGGTTCAGCGGTTAATTGTGCGTCAAGGAATGAGGCTGGCGCTGGTGGGAGTCGGAATCGGGCTGGTCGGATCGCTGGCCGCCACCCAAGTGCTGCGTAGTCTGCTCCTCGGCATCAGCCCGACCGATCCGGCCACCTTCGTCGCCATTCCTCTGCTCCTGTTGGGAGTGGCGTGGCTGGCTTGTTGGCTTCCGGCGCGCCGCGCCGCACGGGTGAACCCGGTGGTGGCGTTGCGGGAATGAAGACCCAGGCGAGAAGCATGGCAACGGACGTAAGACCAACCAATCACGACGAAGGACGCCTGTTGGACGACGCCAACGATTTCCGGCTTCGACTATTGGGTTGGGCTTGGCGTCCTCAGCCCGGCTCGCTCGGTCGTCGAAACCCCGTAGTGCCCTTGCAGGACCGGCCGAACCACGACCTTCACCCACCACTATGAACGATCTTCGCTACGCCTTCCGCCAATTGCTGAAGAACCCCGGCTTCACCGCCGTGGCGGTGCTCACACTCGCACTCGGAATCGGGGCGACGACGGCAATCTTCAGCGTCGTTTATGGTGTACTGATCAATCCTTATCCCTATGCGCAGTCGGAGAAGATCTGGGTGCCGGGAGTCTCCAGCGTGAACAGCTCGCAGACGTTGCGGCCGTATCGCAAGGACGAGTTCACCGCGATGCAGCAGTTGCCGGCGTTCTCGGAAATGATGGGAACAACCCCCGGCGGCGCCCAGTTGTCCGGCGAGTTCGCCGTCCAGAACCTCACGGTGCCTCGGGTCACGTTGAATGCCTTTCAGTTTCTCGGAGTGCCGCCGATGCTGGGCCGCACGTTTGGTACTAATGACGTGTCCGCATCCGGTGAACCCGAACTCGTCACGGTCATCACCTTCAGTCTCTGGCAACGGCTCTTCGGCGGCGATCCGAACGTGCTGGGACGGACGCTGCGGCTGGACGACCAGTCCTACACGGTCATCGGCGTGATGCCGTTACGGTTTGGTTGGTGGACTAGTGATGGGCTTTGGTTGCCCCTGACTCATGCCCCCGGAGATGTTGGCAGTATCTTCCCCATCGGCCGTCTCAAGGAAGGTACCGATCCTTCAGTGGGCCGGCAGCAGCTTCAGGTGCTCCAGCAGGAACTGGCCCAGGCCAATCCCGGCAGTTTTCCCAAGGAGGCGTTCGAAACCACGTTGACCAACTACCTGGACATCACCGCGGCCAGCGGTGAGCTACAACGCACGTTGCGGCTGCTGTTCGCCGCAGTCGTCTTCCTGTTGCTGATCGCCTGCGCGAACATCGCCAATCTCCAACTCGCCCGGGCCGCCGGCCGAGGCCGCGAGATAGCCGTGCGGTTGGCGATTGGCGCGGGGCGCGGCCGGCTCGTACGGCAGTTGCTGACCGAGAGTGTGCTGCTCTCCGCCCTTGGGGGTGCCTTGGGTCTGGCCTTCACCGTGGCTCTGACGCGACTGATCGTGGCCCTGATGCCGGGGTTCTATGTCCCCAATGAGGCGCGTATCGAGGTTAATAGCTACGTGCTGTTCTTTTGCGTGGCGGTCGCCCTCGTTACGGGAATGGTGTTCGGCTTGGTGCCCGCCTTGCAGGCCACGCGCCCAAATCTCTCCGACGCTCTGAAAGACGGGCGGGCCGCGATCGGTTCGACCCGGGGCGGTGCCTTCCGCTCCACGTTGGTCGTCGTGGAAGTGGCGTTGTCCGTGGTGCTCCTGGTCAGTGCTGGCCTGACGATCCGCAGCTTTCTCGCACTCCAGAACGTGGACCCCGGATTTCAGCCGGATAATGTGGTCACCGCAGACGTGTCGCTACCGCGGTCGCGTTACTCCACGCTGGAGCAGCGGAACCGTTTCGCTCAGGAACTGCTGGAGCGCATCGAGCGCCTTCCCGGCGTGCAGGCGGCGCAGATCGGCAACGGAGGTACGCCCTTCGGCGGACCGCAGTCCGGCTATTCGATTAACGGACTGTCTGGGGCCGAATCCCGTCCGCTGACGGTGAACCTGGTCAGCCCGGGCTATCTCAAGGCGATGGGCATCGCCCTTCGGCGCGGTCGCATGATAGATGCCGAGGATGTTCGGCGCGCCGACCGGGTCGTGGTGATCAACGAGGCTGCCGCGAAGCTCTGGCCGGAGGGTGAGGATCCCCTAGGGCGGCCGATCCGGATTGACCTGTTGCAGCGCTCGGGTGGGTCCGTCTTCTTCCCAACCAACAGTTCACCCGATCTGACCGTGGTCGGCATCTGCGCCGACACCCTCAACAACGGCCTTACGAGCGAGACCTCGCCGATCGCGCTGATTCCTTTCACGGCGGTCGCGCCTCCCGGCCGAACGGTGACCATCCGTTCCCAGGGCGCTCCGGCCGCCCTCTTCAATGCCCTGCGGGCCGAGGTGGCCGAAATTGATTCTCAGTTGCCTTTGGGCAACACGAGAACTGTCGAGCAGTCCCTGATGGAGCAACGGGCCCAACCGCGTTTCGCCATGACGCTCTTTAGCCTGTTTGCAGCGGTCGGCCTGGCCCTGGCGACGGTCGGTCTCTTTAGTGTTCTCTCGTATCTGGTGACTCGGCGAACCCGGGAAATTGGCGTGCGTATGGCCCTCGGTGCTCAACCTGGTGACGTACTCGCACTCGTCCTCAAAGACGGCGGGCGGCTGGCCGGTCTTGGAATATTGATTGGAACCATCGCCAGCCTTGGGGCGGCCCGCGTCGTCGGCAGCCAGGTGGAGCTCTTCCAGGTGACGTCGACCGATCCGGTGGCGTTTGTGGCGGTAATCGCGCTCCTGGGTTTTGTCGCCTTGGCGGCCTGCTGGTTGCCGGCTCGGCGGGCGGCCGGCGTGGATCCGATGGTGGCGCTACGAAGTGAATGAAGAATTGTCGCTCCTCCAACTTCGGCGTCTGTCCGACCCTAACTACATTCCTCGTTCAAACTTCCGCCATCGGCCATGAATGAACTCCGTTTCGCTTTCCGCCAGCTGCTGAAGAATCCCGGCTTCACCGTCGTGGCCGTGTTCACGCTGGCGCTCGGCATCGGGGCCAGTACCTCGATGTTCAGCGTGCTCAACTCGCTGCTGCTGCACGAGCCGCCTTATCCCGATACGGATGCCCTCCTT
This sequence comes from Verrucomicrobiota bacterium, assembly GCA_017309115.1. GTDB lineage: Bacteria > Verrucomicrobiota > Verrucomicrobiia > Limisphaerales > UBA9464 > UBA9464. Next base: position 55,868 of record JAFLEF010000050.1, read on the forward strand.
CGTGTGTTTCGCACGGGACCGACGTATCGTTTCTCGCAGAGCTCTCCGGCCAATTTCATCGACTATCGAATTCAAGCGAAGTCCTTCAGCCATCTGGCCGCGTACCAATGGAAAGGCGCCAATTTGGCCGAACCTGGCCAACGCGCCGAACAATTGGACGGCCTAAGTGTTTCCGGAGAGTTCTTCGCTGCCCTGGGGGTTCAGCCTGCCTTGGGTCGCTTCATCACCGAGGAGGACGATCAGGCAGGGAAAGAACCTGTGGTCGTGCTCAGTGAGCCAGTCTGGCGACAGCGGTTTGCTGCTGATCCGTCCCTCATCGGGCGACAGATTCGTCTGGACGGTCAGCCGGTGACGGTGATCGGGATTATGCCGCGGGGATTCGACGACCGGCTGGTTTGGGGGCGAGTCTCCCTGTGGCGCCCTTTGGCTTTCGACAACGCGACTCGACAAAGCCGGGGTGACAATTTCCTCAACCTCGTTGGACGACTACGACCAGGAGTCAGCCCGGCGACTGCACTTGCCGAAATGACCACGATCACTGCGGGACTTGCGGCGAGTTTTCCGGACACCAATGCGGGTAGCGGCGTTAACCTCGTGCCGTTCCTCCGCTCTACCCAGGACGAAACGTCGCGTTCGTTGGCGCTGTTTGCGATGGCCTTGGCGGTCTGTGTTCTGCTGATTGCGTGCGCCAATATCGCGAACCTCCTCTTCGCGCGGAATGTGCTCCGCCAGCGGGAGAACGCCATTCGCGCGGCACTCGGTTCATCCCGGTTACGGTTGGCACGGGGCGCATTGACCGAAACTTTGCTTCTGTCGCTCGCTGGCGGTGGCATCGGCTTGCTGCTCGCCACAGGCATTAACCGAGTTCTCCGGACCCAACTTCGTTTTGACGGCCAAGAGGGGCTGAGCCTGGCGATTGACTGGCGGGTTGCAGCGTTTGCCCTCGCCGCCGCCGTCATCGCCTCCGTTGTTTCCGGCCTCCTGCCCGCATGGTTGGCTTCCGGAGCAGACGTGATTGATGCGCTGAAGCAGAACGCACGTGGATCCACTTCCGGCGCTCACGTGCGTATTCGGGAAGGAATGGTGGTGGTGGGCGTTGCCCTTTCGTTGATGCTCCTGGCCGGGGCCGGGTATTTCTTCCGCGGCCTGGACCGTTTTCTCGCTCGTGACCACGGATGGCGCACAGCCAGCCTGCTCACGGCGACGATTGCCCTACCGGAAGCGAGATACGGCGATGACGCAGCGAAGCGTCGGTTCTACGACCGTTTGACCGAGCGACTGGCAACGCTGCCCGGGGTTAACCCGACTTCCGCTACTCGGAGGTGATTCTGGTAATTTTTGGGGGTTGTCGCGCGGATTTGCCAATGTTTTGGCAGGGTCTTTGGCCGAAGTGCGTGTAGTGGCGACCTACCCTCTTCCGGGCC
>JAFLEF010000051.1 GCA_017309115.1 Verrucomicrobiota bacterium
AGCTCGAGCCGAGCGCTCCAGTCCCGCCACCTGCGGGTGACTCACCAACTGGAGAGCCGGATGCGGGAGATCCGCACGTCCGGTTCGGAGGGAGGGGTGGGGTCAATCCCCCATTCCTACCTCTATATAGGCTTCCCGCTTACCTCTCAGCCCTCAGCTGTTTTCTCGCCGCCGGAGCGCGGTCACCGGTTTGTGATTTGTGACGGCGGGACGTTTCGGTAGCGTGACCGCGATGCGTGCGCTGGCGTTGTACCGATTCCGTTCGTGGGGATGGTTGATCGTCGTCCTGAGCTTGGGTCGGCTTCAGGCCGAGGTGGCGAGTGGAACCGTCTTCGAGGACCGCAATGGCAATGGAGTTCGGGACAAGGGGGAACCCGGATTGCGCGGGGTGCGCGTCTCCAACGGACTCGAATTCGTTTCAACGGATCGCGCGGGTCACTGGGAGTTGCCCGTGTTGGACGGGCCGGAGACCACCTTCTTCGTTATCAAGCCTCGGGGATTCACCCCGCCGCTTTCGGAACAGCAGCTGCCTCGGATCTCCTATAGTCATAAACCAGCCGGCTCGCCGAACCTCAAGTTTCCCGGCTTGCCCGCCACCGGTCCCTTGCCCGCGTCCATTGATTTTCCTTTGCGCCGTCAGCGCGAACCCGACGCGTTTCAAGCCATCTTCTTTGGCGATACCCAGCCCCGGGATGTTCGGGAAGTGAACTACTTCAAGCGCGACATTGTGGAGGAGTTGATCGGGCAAACCAACGCCCAGTTCGGCGTCACCCTGGGCGACATCGTCTTCGACAATCTCGGGGTGATGGAACCGCATAATGCCGCGGTGGCGTTGATTGGCATTCCCTGGTGGAACGTGATTGGCAATCACGACGTCAATGCCGATGCGCCCACGGCCACGGATTTCGAAGACACTTACAATCGGGTGTACGGGCCGAGTTACTTCTCTTTCGACTACGGCCCGGTTCATTTCATTTCGCTCAACAACATCGAGTTTGTACCCCCGGCCGAGCGCGGCACCAATTCGTCCACCTGGCGCTCGGGAATCGACGCTCAGCAATTGGCTTGGCTCAGAAACGATCTCGCCCTCGTTCCCCGAAAACAGCTCGTCCTCCTGATGATGCATGTGCCGATCTACAGCATGCACAACCGGGAGGCGGTTTACCGCCTGATTGAAGATCGCCCCTATTGCCTGAGCATCGCGGGGCACACCCATTGGACGGCGCACCGCTTCCTGCGGCGGGAAGATGGTTGGATGGGGCCGGAACCGCATCATCACATCGTGAATGTGACCGCTTGTGGCAGTTGGTGGACGGGTCAGCCGGATGAGTCCGGAATCCCGCATGCCACCATGGCCTGCGGAGCACCCAACGGTTACTCTGTTCTGACGTTTCGTGATCGGGGCGTGACCGTAGATTTCAAGGCGGCGCGACGACCGGCCAGTTACCAGATGAATGTGGAGATGCCGGACGCAGTGGCTTTCGCCCAAACGGGGACCACGCCGATTTACGTGAACGTGTTCAATGGCGCCGAGAACTCCCGGGTGGAGATGCGGATGAACAATCGCGGTCCCTGGGTGACTTTGGAGCGGGTGATCGAGGAGGATCCGGGCTTCCAGAAAACCCGGCTGCGGGAAGGTACCAATGCGGTGGCGCCTTTCCGGAATTTGCCCAATCCCGTCAAGAGTCAGCATCTCTGGAAGGGCTTCCTGCCGGCGAACCTTCCGGTAGGAACTCACTATGTCTGCATTCAAGCGCGGGACGTCAACGGAACCCTCCACCCCTCCATGCGGGCCGTGACTGTGGAGTAAGTCGTGCGGGAGATCAGCGCCCGCCACCCGGCGCGTAGCGGGCGAGCCAGGCGAAGAACTCTTCGAACCACAGCTTGGAATCCTGCGGCTTGAGGATCCAATGGTTTTGGTTCGGGAAGTAGAGCAGTCGGGCGGGGACGCCGAGAACCTTGAGTGTGTTGTAGTACTGGAAGCCCTGCGTGACCGGGACCCGATAGTCCAACTCCCCATGAATCACCAGGGTGGGGGTCTTGAAGTTCTTGGCATAGGTGAGGGGCGACTGCTGATCGAGCAGTTGTGGATCCTCCCAAGGAAAAGCCCCCAAGACGACGTTGAGGGTGTCCGGGAAGTCGGAGGCCATCATGGCCGGCCAGTCGTAGACCAAGGCGTGGCAGACATGGGCCCGATAGCGGTCGGTATGGCCATTGAGCCAGGCCATCATGTATCCGCCAAAGCTCCCGCCCGCCGCGGTCAGTCGCTGGGGGTCGATATAGCCGGATTTCAACAGGGCGTCGGTGGCGCCTTCCACGTCGGCCAATTCCTTTTCGCCATAGCGTTTCAGACTGGCTTCCACGAAGTCCTGACCAAATCCGGTGGAGCCGTGAAAATTCACGCCGACGACCACGTATCCCTGGGCGGCGAATACCTGCGGGTTCCATCGGAAATGAAACTCATCCCGCCAGGCACCATGCGGCCCACCATGGACCATCTGCAAAAGCGGCCATTTCAGGGCGGGATTGAAGTTGGGCGGATAAACGACCCAGGATTGCACGGGACGGCTGTTCCAGCCCGGGAAGTTGGTCGTGATCGCCAATCCCAGATTCCAGTCGGCGGTCAGTTTGGCATTAAAGGCCTCGATTGGGCGAATCTCGGTACCGGCGGTGGTCGCAGCGAAGACTCGGGGAACCTCCGTCAAGGTCGAGCGGACGAAGGCGAGAGTCTGGCCTCGCTCACTGAGCGCGAACCCGCCCACGGTGCCGCCTTCCACCATTAACTTCGGTGCCAGTTCGTCCACTCCTAGTGACCAGAGCGGATTTCGCGCCCGATCTTCGGCAGTGAACCACAAGCGTCGGCTGTCGGGAGCCCAGGTCAGATCGGCCGGAGAAAAGTCCCAGTTGCCGGCGAGGGTTTGGACCGTTCCGCTGGTTCGATCCCGCAACGTGATGCGTTTGCGGTCGGCATAGAATCCGGGCTTCTCCGTGCGCAGCCAGGCCAGGGTCCGTCCATCGGGCGAGTAGCGGGGATCGGTATCGTCGGCGGGATTGTTGGTGGTGAGATTGCGAGCGGTTTGGTCCCGGAGGTTCCAGGTGAGAATGTCCGCGTTGGAGTTCAGTCCGGATACGGCGGCGCTGTCGGCCACGAAGGCCAATTCCTGTTCGTCCGGAGCCAGGTCGTAGAAGTCGGCCGATAGTCCCGGGGAAGTATCGAAGCGCCAGAGTGACCAGGGAGATCCCGACATGAGATCGGTCACCGTTCCTGAGATCAGATCGACAGCATGTACATGGGCGACCCGGCCATCGGTCAGCCAGTGATCCCAGTAGCGGTATCCGAGGTCATCAATGATGACACCTTTGGATTTGGCGGCGGCTCGTTCCTTGAGGCGTTGGGCATTTTCCTCCGGAGTCTTGAGGTCTGGCCACACCCAGGAAATGAAGGCGAGACGCTGGCTTTTCGGAAACCAGCGCAGGCCGGAGGCGCCGGTAGCCAGTTGGGTGAGTCGCCGGGCTTCCCCTCCCGTGGGCGAAATCAAATAGACTTGAGTGGCTTCGTCGCCGTCGCGTTGGGCTGTGAAGGCGATCCATTGGCCATCGGGCGACCACGTGGCGTCCCCCTCGCGGGAGGAATGTTGAGTGAGTTGCCGGGGGGCGGCCCCTTGCGAGTCGAGAACCCACAGGTCTCCGGCGCTGGAGTTTTCGTCCAGATTATATGACGTCAGACTGATCACGGCCTGGCGACCATCGGGCGACAGGGACGGTCCACTGACCCGCTGAACGGCCCACAGGTCGGTGACGGTTAGGGGGTGAGTTTGCGCGGAAACGCGAACCAGCAGCAGGCAAACGCCGGCAGTTCGCATGAGCGGTGAAGGCAGCGCCATGCGGTGAACCTTGCCGTCGAGACCGGGGACAATCCACGGCAAAACCGGGCTGATTGCCCCTCGTCGGGACGGCTGTTGGAGGGCGGTGTCCCGGGGATGCCCTGACTGGGGGATCCGTAGATTCCCCTTTGTATTCCGACGTTCCGTTCCTAGTTTGTCGCGGCCATGAATCGCACCTTCGCCGAACTGGGATTTCCCGGACGGCTGATTGCCGTCGAGGGTCTCGACGGCTCCGGCAAGTCCACGCAGGTGCACCTGCTGATGAAGTGGCTCGAGCAGCAGGGGTGCAAAGTGTTCTTCTCGGAGTGGAACTCGTCGGCTTTGGTGAAGAGTGCCACGAGCCGGGGCAAGAAGGAGAATCTGCTCACCCCGACGACGTTCAGCCTCATTCACGCGACCGACTTTGCGGACCGTTACGAGCGTCAACTCGTACCGTTGCTGCGGGCGGGTTATTTGGTGTTGTGCGATCGCTACATCTTTACCGCCTTTGCCCGGGACGTGGTCCGGGGTGTGCCTCCCGACTGGGTTCGCGGTGTGTACAGCTACGCGGCTCTGCCGGACCTGACCTTTTTCTTCAAAGCTCGTTTGGAGGTGTCGCTGACCCGCATTCTCGACAACCGACCGGTGCTGAAGTTCCACGAGGCGGGGATGGATCTGAACCTTTCGCCGGATCCGTACGAGAGTTTCCGGCTGTTTCAGGGACGTATTTTCGAGCAGTACTTGGCGATGAGCACGGAGTTTAAGTTCGTGATCATTGATGCCAACGAACGCATTGAGGCGCAGCAGGACGTCGTTCGTCGGCTCCTGTCGTCCAAGATCAAGTTGAACGATTTTCTTGCTCCTACCGCGACCTGACCATGCCTACCCGGACGCCCCGCACCACTTCACCTGCCCGGACCAGTACCCGGGTTCTGGTGCCCGAGATCACGCCGAAGAAGTTTTTCGGGCGTGGTCTGCCGGGAGTGGACCTGGAAAAGCTGAATGGCAAACTCATCGTCATTGAGGGCGCGGACGGATCAGGCCGGTCGACCCAGATTTCGCAGTTGGTCGAGTGGCTGGAGGGCACGGGGCACGCCACACTTCAGGTTGGACTGAAGCGGTCCACATTGGTCAGCGAGCAACTTGAGGAAGCCCAACAGGGCAATATTTTGTCCCGGACCACGCTGTCCCTGTTTTACGCCACGGATTTTGCCGACCAGTTGGAGCACTCAATTCTGCCAGCGCTCCGGGCGGGGGTCGTGGTTTTGGCCGATCGATACATTTACACGCTTATGGCCCGCGATCTGGTGCGCGGCATGGATGAAGGCTGGCTCCGTAATTTGTATGGAATTGCGCTGATTCCCGATGCGGTTTTCTACCTGGAAGTGTCGCCGGAACAGCTGGTCCAGCGGGTGTTTGCCAAGAATCAGGCACTGGACTTTTGGGAAAGCGGCATGGATCTCGGGTTGTCCCGGGATATGTTCGATAGCTTTCTGAAGTATCAGGCGGCGATGCGGGACACCTTTCGGCGACTCCAGACAGTTTACAATTTCCCGATCATCAGCGGCGAACGGTCGCCGACCTCGATCAACGAGGAACTTCGGAAACGGATCAATCAGGTGTTAGCGGGAGTCTGATTTGAGTGGGGATTTAGAGTGGCGGACCGAGGTTTGGTTCGTGGCTTCGTTCAAGGCTTTGGCCATCCAGAGCGGCAGTTGGGCAAGGTCCTCGAGGATATCGGCCGGCACTTGGTGGTACCCCATGGGTTTGGAATCTGGCCCGAACGGTTGGAATGCGGGGGCGTTTCGTTGCTCGAAGTCCTTTCGATTGCCGTCGCCGGTTTTGAAATAGAGTGTGTCGTTGTCGATCAGGGCGAAGAAACGGCCGCTAGAATACAGCCCGATTCCCCCGAACATGCGTTTCCAGTTAACAGGCTGGACGCGGCTCAGTTGGTCCACCACGTAGTCTCGATAGGTGTCTCGAACGGCCATGGAATCTTCGGGAAGATTCACCACCGTAGTCCCCACTGTCACGCTCCCGAATCAGTGGAATCAGTCGTGCCGGGGGAAGAATCCGGGGACGCTGATGGGGCTGAGCCAGGGTTGAAATCGGTGGCGACCCAGTTCCGGCCATTGTGTTCGGATGCGGAGTCCGGTTGGTTGGACGTCTGCGGTCCGTAGATCCTCCAGACCGCAAAACCCACACACGCCAGAATTCCTCCCAGGCCCAGCAGAAGAATCAACGTCATGGTGCCGGAATCGGTTTCTTGGTTTTCGACAGAAGGCGAACCTCGCCAAGGCACATGGTTTTATCCACCGCCTTGCACATGTCGTAAATGGTCAGCGCTGCCAAGGTTACGGCGGTCAGCGCCTCCATCTCCACTCCCGTTCCGGCGACAATTCTGGTGGTGGCCTGGATCTGGATACGATCCCGGCTCGGGGGAATGTTGAATTCTACTTCACAGTGGGTCAGTGCGAGCGGATGGCAGAGTGGAATGAGATCGCCCGTGCGTTTGGCAGCCATGATTCCGGCCAGTCGCGCCGTCGCGAGAACGTTGCCCTTGGCTACGGTGTTGGACTCGATGAGTTGCAGGGTGGTTTCGGCCAGCCGGATCTCGCCCGCAGCGATGGCTTCGCGAGCGAGCGCCGGTTTACCGGAGACATCCACCATACGGGCCTCACCGGAGTCGGTGAGGTGGGATAGTTGCGCCATGGCGTCACCCTGGGAGACCGAGCGGACTTGGCAAGTCGGAGGTGCGGGGGAGTCGCCTCCAGTGAGTTTCGTCCGGGCGCGGCTTGACGTGATGAATCCGGATTCGTTCACTGCGTCAGGTTCCCCGATGAAACAGATTCGACTTCTTGGCGCCCAATTGCTGGTGGCGATGGTGGGCAGTATCTCCGCTCTGGCAGCGGAGGCTCCTTGGATTGTGTTGTTTGATGGCAGTTCGACCGCCGCGTTCCGGGGTTATAAGCAGCCTGGATTTCCCGCCAAAGGATGGGAAGTGGTGGATGGTGCCTTGCACGTCAAAGCGGGCGGCGGTGCGGGCGACCTGGTGACGCGAGAGCAGTTCCGGGATTTCGAGTTGGAGTTTCAGTGGAAGGTCGCGCCCGGAGCCAACAGCGGCGTGATGTACCGGGTTTCGGAGGCCTATGACGCTCCTTGGAATACTGGACCGGAGTATCAGGTGCTGGATGACTCGCGTCATGCTGACGGCAAGAATCCCAAGACCAGTGCCGGTGCCCTCTATGCGTTGGTGGCGGCCAATTCCGCCAAATCTTTAAGGCCAGTCGGTGACTGGAATTCGGCCCGCATCGTCCTCCGTGGCTCGCAATTGGAGCACTGGTTGAATGGGCAGAAGGTGGTTGCCCTGGATCTTGCCTCACCCGCGGCGAAGGAGCTTATGGCCCAGTCCAAGTTCAAGTCCCTGCCCCGCTTCGCGCAGGAGGCCTCCGGCTACATTTGCTTCCAAGACCACGGCGACGATGTGTGGTTTCGAGACATTCGAATTCGAAAACTTGATCAACCATGATCCAACTTCCGAACTGGCACCGACTCCTGGCCACGGCTGTTTTCACGGCAGCCGCGCTCTCCTGGGCGGCTGCCGAACCGAATCAACTAACCCCGGACGAGCGAAAGCAGGGCTGGATTCTCCTGTTTGACGGCCAGGGGACCGCGGGCTGGAGGGGGTTTGGCAAACCTGGATTTCCAGCGTCGGGTTGGAACGTGGTGGACGGGTGGCTGCATCATCAGCCCAAGGGGGGTGGAGGGGACATTATTACCCTCCAGACTTTCTCGGACTTCGAGTTGGTCTTCGACTGGAGGATTGCTCCGGGTGGCAACAGCGGGGTGAAGTATCTGATCGACGAAAAGCGGGGAGCACCGGTGGGGCATGAGTATCAGTTGATCGACGATGCGGCGCATCCCGATGCGGCGCACGGGCCGAAGCGGCAGACGGCGGCCTTGTACGATGCCTTGCCTCCGGTCCAGGCCGCTTCGAAGAAGGCGGGTGAAATCAATACCTCCCGCCTAGTGGTCCGAGGAAATCGGGTGGAGCACTGGTTGAATGGCGTTCTGGTGGTCGAGTACACCCTGGGTTCTCCGGAGCTCGCGCAGGCCAAAGCGGCCAGCAAATTCAAGGAGGAGAAACGCTGGGGCACGAAGTTTTCAACGCCCCTTCTGCTCCAAGATCACAGTGACGAAGTTTGGTTTCAGAACGTCAAGGTACGGGAGTTGACGCCCTGAGCGGAGCGCCAGCACCAACCGGTTTTTCTTGTTGGTGAACATTCCTCGCTTGGCGTGCGTCGACCCTGGCGACAACGTCCGGGAAATGGCTTTCGACGGTACAGATTTTGTGGATGCGGATTACTCGGCCCCGAAGTCATCGACTCCGGCGGGCCGGGCGCCCACGCGCGAAGAACTGGACGCCCAGTTGACCGGCACCCAGCAGCAGTTGGCGAAGTTGCGGGAGGCACAGGAGCAACTGGAGCGAGCCCGGGCCGCGGTGGAGGAAATGCGGCGGCGCCGTTCCGAGTTTTCGGTAGGTCGGACGGAAATGCTCCAATCGCTGACCCGGGGTACTCAGATTCTGCAAAAATCCGAACACGAAGCCCTGCAGACGGCGGAGCAAATGGGCAAATCGCTCGTGGGATTGCGCGAGGCTTTGGGCGCGGTGGAGAAACTGAACGAGCAGGCGTGGTCGGCCGAGAATTGGGAGCAGGAACTGACCCGAGCGCTGACCACCATCGAGAACGCCCGGCGCGAGTACGTGCAGGCCTGCCGTTCGTGGCCGGTCTTGGAGGGAAAGGGTGAAGCGGGTTTAGTGGTGCCGGCGGCCAAGTCGGAGCCGTCTTTGGTTTCCCTGCCGTTAGGAACGTTGTGCAAATTGGGATTGGCCCTGACCTGGCCGGTGGCCGTGGCTGTCCTGGTGGGCATACTGGCGTTGGGCCTTTTGTTGATGAAACGGTGAAAGGCCGGTTAGCAGAGATCTGCCATGGCCTGGTTTCGCCGGAAAAAATCGGCCGATCCCCTCACGCTCCGCGAACAGGAGTTGGAGGCGGAGATCGAACGGTTGCGCCGTGAAGTGGGGCGGTTGGCTCACGAAGCCCCCCAACCGGCCGCCCTACCCCCGGCGCCGGTGAATTCCCCGGAGACGCGTCCCCGGAACTTTGCGGAACCGGTCCGGCCAACACTGGCGCCGGACGTGGAGAAACCCAAGGGTCACTACAATGAGTTTGGCGTCGCGAAATTCGATCTGTCCGCCGTGCTTCGTCGGTGGCTCTCCCATGTCCGCGGTCCAACCTCGAGCAATCCCCGAATGGCCAAAATGTTGGCCGCAGGAAGCATTCAAGGTCTCCGCACCCTGCGTTACGAACGCCGGGTGGCTCGGAACCGATTCATCGCCTTATCCGTCATTTTACTCCTCATCCTTTGGGGCTTGGCTTATACCTATTTGAGGAACCGTTAACGTTAACCGAAGATGAGAAGATGGGCTCCCAACAAATCGCGGTTTGACCTTCTGGTGAAGGTGCGCCACTTTGTGGTTGCTAATTGAGGCTTTTGCCTCGGTTCCTCCTGAACCCGGCGGCAGTTCGTCTGTTGCCGGGTTTTTCCTTTCCTTAGTCCACCGGTGGCGAGTCTTCTGGCTCAGAGGAAGAAGACTCGATCGGGTCCAAGGGCTCTAGTGGGCGTTTTTTGGCGGCGCGAAGACGTTGTAATTCAACGAGAACCGCTAACCGATCCGAGTCGTTGAGGGCGGGATCGGCCAAGTGTCGGGTCGCTTCGGCCATTTGCTGGTCCAACCAATTGTTGCGAAGCCGCAAGAGGGTGTCCGCCAGACTGGCTTCAGGATTAGGGAGCGCACGACGTTCACTGGCCGCTTCGGTGACCAACGACCGGGCAAAGTCATCCTGTTCCAAGTGACTCAAGAGACCGGCGACATCACCTCCTGTGGAAAAGTGGAGCCCGACGATTTTTCGCACAGTGGCATGGGTGAGCCAGTGGGGATCGAGGTGATGGGCGGCGAATTGTCCCAACGCAGGACTGATCACCAGGTACTTCAGCAGCCATAGTTCGAGTTCAGGAGGTCGGCTTGGGACGGCGGCGGCCTCCTCGAGGGGTGGTTCCACCGGTTCGGCGACCGGGTTGGCCGCCCGAGCTTTGCGGAACTCCGCCCGGACCGCACTGACGTCGACCCCGAGTCGTTGCGACACTTTCTGGGCGTAAGTATCGATCAGAACCGCGTTGCCCGTCTTTTGAACGGCTTCCGCCATGGCTCGGACCACCAGGATTCTTCCACGGTCGGTGGTCACATTGTGTTCACTCAAAAGGTGTCGCAGGTAAAACTCGAAGTATCCCTCGGCGCGGCTGAGCACCCCCCGGAACGATTCCGTCCCGTGGTTCTTCAGAAAACTGTCGGGATCATCCGGTGGGGGGATACTGGCCACCCGGACAGCCAGCCCCGAACCCAGCAGGCCGTCGAAGGACCGAATGCTGGCGTCGCGTCCAGCTTTATCACCGTCGAAGCAGAGGACCACCTCGTCGACGTAACGTTTCAGAATACGGGCATGTTCCGGGGTGAGGGCAGTCCCCTGGGGGGCCACGACATGACGGATCCCGGCGCTATGACAGGCAATCGTATCGAGTTGCCCTTCACACACCACGGCATGGCCGGCGTCCAGAATTGCTCGCTTGGCTTTGTCGAGGGCGAAAAGGACCCGGCCCTTGGTGAAGATCGGAGTTTCAGGGGAGTTGACGTATTTGGCGGTCTTTTCGTCGCCTTGCAGCACGCGTCCGCTGAAGGCGATGACCCGGCCCTGCTCGTCACAGATCGGGAACATCAGGCGCCCCCGGAAACGGTCGTAGAGCCGCCCGGTTTCGGCCTTGCGAATGATCAAGCCAGCCTGCTCGCACACTGCGGCTTCAAATCCGCGCGATTTGGCCCAATTTACGGTGTCGTCCCACGCTTCCGGAGCCGCGCCAATCCGGAACTCCTTGATGGCCTCGGCCGCTACTCCGCGTTTGGCGAGGTAATCCCGGGCGATCTGTCCGGTGGGTTCGTTGGTCAGGCAGTGCTGCCAGCGCAGACAAATGGCTTCGTGGAGTTTGAGCAGGGCATCCTTGGTGCCCCGGGATTCCTGATTTCCCCCGCTCCCCTCGTATTCCAGCGGAATTCGGGCTCGTTCCGCCAGCCGTTCGATGGCCTCGGGGAACGAGATGTTTTCGTACATCTGCACGAACTTGAACACGTCCCCACCCGCGTGGCAGCCGAAGCAATGGAAGATCTGCTTGCTCGAATTAACGTTAAAGCTTGGCGATTTTTCCTTATGGAAGGGGCACAGGCAGACGAAATTGGCGCCATTGCGCTTGAGCGGCAGGGCGGCTCCGATGACATCCACGATGTCATTCGCCGCCCGAACCCGTTCGCGGAAGTTGTCGGAAAACCGGGCCATCAGACGGGACGGGAAGTAGCCGAGCCGGGCCGCGCTGACGAGCTTGGGCCGCGCAAGCGGGCCACATAAGCTCCGTCCACGCCGTCGCGCAGCGGATGAAGGGCCTTTTCGGCGTCCTGACTGAACTCTGGGTGCCGGCGGAGAAATTGAGCGACGACCTGGGCGTTCTCGTCGGCTTCCAGACTGCACGTGGAATAGACCATCACGCCGCCGGGCTTGAGTCGGTGCGCGGCGGATTCCAGCAATTCGAGTTGAACCGCAGCTAAACGGGCGAATTCCGTGGGTTCCAGGCGCCAGCGGAGTTCTACTCGTCGGCGCAGGACTCCGGTATTGGAACACGGAGCATCCACCAGGATCCGATCGTACTCCGGTTGGGCGCCACCCAAATCGCCACAGGGAGTCACGCAGGTGATTCCGAGGCGGGCGCAGTTTTCTGCGACCAACGCGAGCCGTCCGGGCGCTGGATCGTGGGCGGTGATTCGGCCGGTATTGTTCATCAGTTGCGCCATGTAGGTGGTCTTGCCTCCCGGTGCGGCGCACAAGTCCAGAATGGCTTCGCCGGGCTGGGGATCGAGCATCCGCACAGCGAGCAGCGTGCTGGGGTCCTGAAGATAGAAGCCACCGCTCTGGAAACTCTCCAACGATGCCAGAGAAGGGAAGGACTCCAGTTCAAATACGGAACCGGCTTCGACCCAGTCAAACCGTCCTTCGGCGAAGTCCACCCCCTCATGCAGCCAAGTTTCGGCCAGATCCCGGGCGGTTAACTTCAGGGTGTTGACCCGGGCGAAGGTCTTGGGCGGGGTGTTGTTCCATTGGCAAAAGGCGGCCAGTTCCTCGGAATCCATGCGATCCGCCCAGCGGTCCACCAACCACCTCGGGAAGGACCAGCCAGCGGCGGGATCGGTCTGCCGAAGTTCCAACAGGCGTCGCCGGGTCGCGTCCCGATCCCGAGCAAATCCGCGCAACAGGGCGTTAATGAAGCCGCTTTGGGGGCCGAATCCCAGTTCCCGGGCGAGAGTGACGGTGTCATTGACCGCGGCATGATCCGGTATTCGGTCCAGCCAGAACAACTGGTACAGACCCAGGCGCAGGAGGTTCTGGAGGGTGGGCTTTTGAGGTCGTCCGTCCGTGCGTTGCGCAATGAGCCAATCCAGGGTCGCGCGCCACCGGAGGATTCCCAAAATCAGCTCCTGCGCCAGACGGCGATCGACGGGCAGTAGGGCGGTGAAGCCCGGATCCCGTTCGAGGCGGTGTTCGGCGAAGTCCCCGGGGCGGGCCTGATCGTGCAGGAACCGGGCGGCAAATTGTCTTGGTGCGGAAACCATCGGGCAGGCATACTGACCGGCCTCCGAAGAGGAGCCAGATTTTAGGCTATGAAAGAGGAAATGGACCAATTGGTCGCCGCCGGAAAGATTCAGTCCAAACACGTGGCACCGCTCACCGCGCTGCTCGAGGCCGGGTTCGGTCAACACCGTAGCTGGGGCTTTGGGAAGGTGCGTACGTTGGACGGCATTGCCGGACGGCTCGTGATCGACTTTCCCGGTAAGGCGGGGCACACGCTGGACTTGGCGTTCGCGGCCGATTCCCTCAAGCCCATTCCGAAAGACCACATTCTCGCCCGCAAGCACTCCGACCTGAAGGGACTGCAACAGATGGCGGCCCTCCATCATTTGCAGGTGGTCAAACTGGTGCTCGATAGCTTCGGCGGTCGCGCGACGCCGGATCAGATCCAGGCGGTGTTGGTCCCGGACGTCATCCAGAGTGACTGGAAGAAGTGGTGGGAGGCCGCCCGCTCCGAATTGAAGAAGGATGGCCATTTTCTGGTGCCGCTGAAAAAGGCGGAACCGGTCGTGTACCAGGCGCAGGAACAGGGATTGGCTCAACGGCTGGGAACTGAATTCCGCGCGGCCAGAGGTCTCAAAGCCCGGGTGGTCGTCGCGCACGAGATTCTCAAAAACCTGCCCGATATGGCGGACAAGTCCCTCGTGAGCGAGGTGCTGACTCAGCTAAACTCGGAAATTGTCAGCCATCTGTCCACGCGGCAGGCCGAGGCGTTGGAAGCAATTTTTGTCCGGGACGAACTGCGGACGGCGGTGGGATTGCCAACGCCGGAAGGCGAAGTGTCGGCCAAGGATGTTTGGACCCAGCGCATTCGCCTCAAGGAACTGTTCGACGAACTGCCGGCGGCCAAGCATCGGCGGGCTTTGGAGTCGTTCCGCGACAGCATTCCGGACTGGGCGGCCCAGGTCGTGCTCCTGATTAACGACGTTCCGGCCAAACTGGTCGGCGAATGCGCCCGGATTCTACTTCAGGAAAGCCGGGAACAGCTGCTCAAGGACACCTTGGCGAGGTTGATTTCGCAGCACGGGGCCAGTAGCGAAATGCTGCTGTGGTTTGGCAAGGAACGGAGTGATTTCTTCGCCGACCTGCTCACGCCGGAAGTGTTCCGGGCCATGCTGTCGGCCATCGAACGCGATCAGTTCCTGGAGAAGAAAGCCAACCGCCTGCGCGACTACGTCCTCGAAGATCAGACGTTGTTGCCGGACCTGATTGAATCGGCGGATATCGAGATTATTCGCGATCTGACCCGGACCTTGCAGCTGAGTCCCAGCTTCGACGACATGGACAAGCGCTCCTTGTTGGCGCGCATCGTAAAGATGTATCCGGCCATCCAGGACATGATCACCGGCGAGCACGCGAAGGAAGACAAGACCTTCCTGGTGAGCTGGAGAAGCCTGGAACGTCGCAAGTCGGAGTACGAAGACCTCGTACAAAAGCAGATTCCGGCCAACGTAAAGGATATCGCCCTGGCTCGGAGTTACGGCGACCTGCGCGAGAACGCCGAGTACAAGTTTGCCAAGGAGCAACAAAAGGTCCTGAACCGCCGCAAACACGAGCTGGAAGCCCAGTTGGCCCGCGCGCGCGGTACGGATTTTTCGACGGCCCGCACGGAGGTGGTCAGCCCGGGAACTTCAGTGGTCCTCGTCGATGTCGAGTCCGGC
Organism: Verrucomicrobiota bacterium; assembly: GCA_017309115.1. Classification (GTDB taxonomy): domain Bacteria; phylum Verrucomicrobiota; class Verrucomicrobiia; order Limisphaerales; family UBA9464; genus UBA9464. The sequence continues at coordinate 14,314 of JAFLEF010000051.1, forward strand.
AAGCCGGAGACGGTGCACATCCTGGGAGCCTGGGATGGCGACGCGGCCCGCAATGTCGTGAGTTACCTGACTCCCATGGCCCAGGCGATTCTTAACAAGCCGGTGGGCACCGAAGCGGAACTTCCCGGGGAAATGGGTAAGCGTCGGGTGCGCGTGGAGAGCATTGCCAAGGTGGATCTCGTTGAAGCCTTGGGTGCGGTTCCGGCCCCGGTGGCCGCGGAAACCGTGCCGGCCCCGACCGAGTGAGGGTCGAGGCCGACCTCGACGGAGTGAAATCCGGGACGAAGGTGGTCGCGTGACCCTGGACGAAAAATTCATCCGCCTGCAGGAGATCCTGCGGGGCTATGGCTCCTGTTTGGTCGCCTATTCCGGGGGCGTGGATTCGGTTTTCCTGGCCCGGGTGGCCCATGATGTCTTGGGCGAACGGGCGCAGGCGGTGATTGCCGATTCGCCCAGCCTGCCGCGACGGGAGTTGGCCGAAGCGGAGGCAATTGCCCGACAATACGGAATCCCGCTGCGGGTTCTGCGGACCGCGGAGTTCTCGGATCCCCAGTATCTCGCGAACCCCACCAATCGCTGCTATTTCTGCAAACACGCCTTGTTTTCCGAGTTGGTGCCTTTGGCCCAGCGGGAGGGTGTGGCCGCGATTGTTTACGGGGAAAATGCCAGTGACGTCGGGGATCATCGACCGGGTGCCCAGGCGGCGACGGAGTTCGCCGTGCGAGCTCCCTTGAAGGACGCCGGACTCACCAAAGCGGAGATTCGGGAGCTGAGCGGACGTCTGGGATTGCCCACTGCGGACAAACCGCAGATGGCGTGTCTGAGTTCCCGGATTCCCACCGGTGAGGCGGTCACCCCGGAAAAACTCGCCTGGATTGAAGCCGCGGAATACGAGCTGCGCGACCGGGGGTTTCAGGATGTCCGGGTTCGGCACCACGAATTGAAGCAGGGTGCCTTGGCCCGCATTGAAGTGGGTCCGGCTGAGCTGCCTCGGTTGCTCGAACCCGAATTACTCAAGGCGGTGGCGGAGCGATTGACGGCCGTGGGATATCTCTTCGTTACGGTCGATGCCGCCGGCTACCGGCGCGGCAGCACCAATGGAGTGACTGCGCCGATTACCCTGGGTGGGCGCGGCGCCCCACATACCAGTTGAGAGCTGGGAGCTGAGAGCTGAGAGAAAAAGGCCACCCCGCCCGGGTGGGGCGACGCTCCGCGGAGCCGTTCCCATGTGGACTCCTGACGCGTTATTCGCCGAGATGCGAACGGCTCGGTGTAACCTCGCCCTACCCCGCTTCGCATCCTCAACCGTTTTTTGCTGGGCAGAACATTCGACCCGCTTCCTGGGGTTGAAGCTGGCCTCGCGGGAACGGAGTCGCTTTATTCGCGGGGTTCCCTGGATTCCTATGTCGCTGTTCTCCAACCTCACTTCCCGTTCCTGCTTGGTGTTGTCGGCGTGTTTCCTGGCGATCCTGAGCGGTGCCGAACTCCAGGCCGATCCGCCTCCCACGTACACCGAACGGTGGCGGCCGCAGTACCATTTCACGCCGCCCGACACTTGGATGAACGATCCCAACGGCATGGTGTACTACGACGGCGAGTATCACCTGTTCTACCAGAACAACCCCTTCGGCAATCGCTGGGGCCACATGAGTTGGGGACATGCCGTCAGCAAGGATCTGGTTCACTGGGAGAATCTGCCGCTGGCGCTCGCGGAGGAGAACGGAGTCATGATCTTCTCCGGCAGTGCCGTGGTGGATTGGAACAACACCAGCGGTTTTGGTCGTCCCGGACAACCGGCGATGGTCGCTATTTACACCGGACATTACACCGGCAAGCCGCTCCAGAATCAGCAGATCGCCTACAGCACCGATCGGGGGCGAACTTGGACCAAGTACTCGGGCAACCCAGTGCTGGATATCGGCGAAGCGGACTTCCGGGATCCCAAAGTGATCTGGCATCAGCCGACGGGACGCTGGGTGATGGCGGTGTCCTGGCCGCACAAGCGTCAGGTTCGATTCTACGCCTCACCCGATCTCAAGTCGTGGACGCATCTCAGTGACTTTGGTCCGGCCGGATCGACTTCGGGCATCTGGGAGTGTCCGGATCTTTTTCCAATTCGAGTCGAAGGTCAGCGGGATCCCCGTTGGGTATTGGTGGTCAACGTGGGTTCGGGTGCGCCGGCGGGTGGATCGGGAACTCAGTATTTCGTCGGTGACTTTGATGGGACGCGCTTCATTCCCGATCCCATTTCCACACCGAAGCCCCAGCCGGAATGGGTTCCTACGGGCACGGTGTTGGCCGATTTCGAGAAGGGATATGGCGACTGGCAGACCACGGGGGAAGCGTTCGGATCCGGACCCGCCACGGGAACCTGGGACGGTCAACAGGCGGTGGATGGTTTCCAAGGCCAGGGATTGGTGAACACGTTTCGCGGCGGAGATGGCGCCCAGGGAACGCTGACTTCACCTCTGTTCCAGGTGGACCAGGACTACTTGAGTTTCCGCATTGGCGGTGGGCGTTTGCCGGATCAGGTTGGAGTTAACTTGTGGATCAACGACCGCATCGTCCGCAGTGCGACAGGGGCGAATGCCGAACGGTTGGCGTGGCAATCGTGGGACGTCCGGGAGTTTCGGGGTCAGCAGGCTCGCCTGGAATTGGTGGATCGGGCTACCGGCGGCTGGGGGCACTTGAATGCCGACCACTTCATCCTGGCGTCGGCTCCGGCGCGAAATGCCACCGAGGCGGCGTTGTGGGCAGACTTTGGGCGGGACTTCTACGCGGCCGTAACGTGGTCGGATGTTCCCCCGCGGGACGGCCGGCGACTGTGGTTGGGCTGGATGAGCAACTGGAGTTACGCCAACGACGTTCCGACTTATCCGTGGCGGAGTGCCATGACCGTTCCCCGCGCCCTCACGCTGCGGTCGACGCCGGCCGGGTTGCGGTTGGTGCAGACTCCGGTGGAGGAGTTGGCGGAACTCCGGGAAACGCGACATCAGTTGAAGCGGGTGAAACTGGACACCGCCGCGGCGTGGCTGGAGACGCTGAACTTCCCGACGGGCTTGGCGGAAGTGGAGTTGGATCTGGAGAAGGTTCCGGACTCCGGATCGGTCGCCCTGACGCTGCAGCACGGCACCACTGGCATCACGGTAATCCGGGCCGATCTGGCTGCGGGAACCCTTCAAGTGGATCGGACCCAGTCGGGACGGAGTGATTTCCATCCGGCGTTCGCGGGAGTGCACACGGCGCCGCTGCGGGTGGACCGGGGTCGATTGCGGCTCCATGTCCTGGTGGATGTGTCCTCGGTCGAAGTCTTCGCTCAGAATGGCGAGACGGTGATGACCGACCTGATTCTGCCGCCGACGTCGGATCTGAGAGTCGGCTTGTCGGCTGAGGGTGCTGCCCGCGCGCTACAAATTCGTTCCGCCTCGCTTTGGGCATTGCGTGCTGCTCCGCCCTCGAACAAAACTTCCGTACCATGAACCCCTGCCATGATCCCGGCCAACCGGCGCGCCGCGCTGGCTTTACCTTGATCGAACTGCTCGTGGTGATCGCGATCATTGCCATTCTCGCGGGAATGCTGTTGCCCGCCTTGGCGAACGCGAAGGAGAAGGCGAACCGGACTTCCTGTCTGAACAACCTGCGTCAGGTGTCCCTGTTCATGCAGTTCTACACCGACGAATACCGGGATACGTTCCCGGCGCACCGGAATCTGGGCCAGGGTGATGATCCGGCCCGAGCGGTCACGAATTGGTGGGGAACTTCCATCGTTAGCTTCGCCAACAACGCGTCGAATCTGTTCCGTTGTCCGAGCATCAAGGGCAAGCGCACCGACACTGGGGTCAAATGGGAGTGGAAGTTCGACGCCCACAAGGTGGGCTACGGATACAACGGATATTTCCTCGGACGACATCCGTACGGACCGGAGTCGATGACCGTCGGAGGAATAAAGTTCGACGTGGCGCCCTGGTTCAAGCGGACGGCCATTGTGAGCCCGGCGATGAACCTGCTCATTGGCGATTCGATTCCCAAGGCTGATGGATTCTGGAGCAGCAGTCTTTGGTGGCCCTTCAGTAGCATGGTGAAGGGGCAAGGTCTGGAAGGGGTCGACAACAATCGGCACCGAGGTACTGGCATATCCGTTTTTAACGACGGACACGCCGAGGCTCGCAAGGACAAGCAGATCAATCCACCGATCAATCCGTCATCCGGGAGCGCTCGAGGACTGGAGAATTCGGAGTACTGGGATCCGCTAAACCGCGCCCGGCGGTAGACTAGGCTGTGTCGAGTCCCCTCGTGGTCAGTCTGGGAGAAGTCCTCTGGGATCTCCTGCCGTCCGGTCCCCAGTTAGGCGGCGCTCCGGCCAATTTTGCCGGTCAGGTGGGTTCATTGGGCGGCGCGGCTGCGCTTGTCTCCCGGATAGGTTCGGACCCACTCGGTGAGCGGGCTCGGGAACGATTGGTTCGGCTTGGAGTGGAACTCAGCGGCCTCCAACAAAGCCCTCACGCTCCAACCGGTACGGTGGGCGTGACAGTCGATGCCGCGGGTCAACCCCGCTACACCATTCACGAAGGCGCGGCGTGGGATGAATTGGAGGTCACTGAGGCGGCCGTTTCCCTCGTGAAGGATGCCCGGGCGGTTTGCTTTGGCACTTTGGCTCAGCGGAGCCTTCCGTCCCGAACCACCCTCCGAGCGCTGCTCGATCGGGTACCGGACTCGGCCCTGATTCTCTGTGATCTGAATCTTCGGGCACCCTTCTATGACCGCACGCTTGTCGAGGACAGCCTCCAACGGGCCACGGTGGCTAAACTCAACGACCAGGAATTGACCGTCCTCGCGGACTGGTTTGGGTTCCCGGACTCGCTGGAAGGCCAGGTTCAGGCCTTGGCGGAACAGTTCAATCTGGAGGAAGTCGTGCTGACCCTAGGCGCGGCTGGCAGCGGCTTGTGGAGTCACGGACGGTTTATTCGTGGACCGCAGGTCACTGTGACGGTGGTGGACACCGTCGGAGCGGGAGATGCTTTTGCGGCGGCCTATTTGTTGGGTCGGTTGCGGAATTTTTCCCCCACCGATCGGCTGTATCACGCCACCCAGGTCGCCGCCTTCGTCTGTACCCACGCTGGGGCCTTGCCCGAGTTGCCGGAGGCGTTGACGACTCCCTTCCGGGTAGCCCGGTCCTGATCCCGCAGGAACGCGTGGCGGTTGTCAGGCGCCTTCGCCGAAGAGATTGGCGAGACGGCTGGACAATTTCCGGCGCGCCACCGTGTAGGAGAAATACTTCAGTCCGAGCGCGTAGTTCGTGCCGGCCCAGTCGGAACGGAGCGCGGGATCTTGGAGCACTTCCCGGGTTTGCTCGACCACCTCGCGGGTGAGCAGCTGATTCATCTCGATGATCTTGAAACCAAGGGGATCGATGTCCCGGGCGTAAACGGCATAGGTGTTCACGACCACGGGCTTTCCAAAGTAAATCGCCTCGAGGAAGGCATTGCCAAAGCCCTCGTAGAGGCTGGGGTAGGTCACAAGGTCGGCGTGTGGGTAGACGTCAAATAGAGTGTAGATCTTGCGTCCGTCCGGGGTGACTCCGCGGGTTTCTCCGACGCGATCGGCGATAAAGCGGACGTCGATGCGGGCGTCGGCGATGCGGTCCTGGAGCATGGCGAGGTAGGCACTGCCTTCGTCGCCGGCGGGATGGGAGATAACCAGTTTGGCCCGGGGATCATTGAGTCGGCGGACGAGATCAATAGCGTGTTCGATGCCTTTGCGCGCGACCACTCGAGTGGGTTGCAGGATGAACCAGTCATCCTCGCGGAGCCCAATCTCCGTTCGTAGGTCGGCATTGTAGGTGTCAATTCCAGGAGGTTTTACTTCGAACTCCACGATGTTGGGAATGATGTGGGAGGGAATTCCCAGGCGTCGGGCGAGTTCCTTTTGGGCCATGGAATTGATGACCACGTGATCCATCCCAAAGAACGCCGGTGGGAATGCCGCGGCCAAATAGTCATTCACTCCGTTCAACGTGAACCGCTCCCGTTCCCAGGCGAAGTCGTGGTGATGGGCGATCACGGGAATGGTGGTCTCGGCAATGACCTCCGTCATGGCCAACCCCAATGGCACATGCATGGGAATGGCCAGGATGTTCTCGGGGATCAGCACCTCCAGATTGAACTTCCGAATGAAGTGGTAGAGTTCGTCCTTCAGCCGCTCCTTGAGAGCTTGGATTTCGTTGGTCACCGCGCGGGAGCGAAAGGCCACGCCGAACAACTGACTTTGCACGGCGGCGATCTCAGGATGATTGAAGAAGGCGAGCGGGGCGGCGTAGCTCCGCTCGGGCGGAGCGTCCAGGAGTCCGGCCATCCAATAGCAGGAGTGGCCCATCCCCTCGAGAATCTGTGCCCATTTACGGGCTTCCAAGGTCACGCCGTCGGTTCCGTGAAACCGGGTGGAGATGAATCCGATTCGTTTGGGGTTAGAACCGGAGGGAAGGGGAGGATTCATGGAGTTGAAAGCTTGGTTGCAGGAGAAGTGGCGGGGGCTGACGACGGGCTGCGCTCTGGAGCACCGGTTTGAAACTGAGACAGCAAGGAGGTCCAGGGCCCGCCGTTCGGAGCATCCGCCGTGGTCACTTGCCAAGTCTGCCAGCCAAAACGGCTGGCGGGTTGAATGTCGTTGTCGGAACGGTCACCCACCATCAAGGCCTCCGAAGGCGCGATTCCCCGGGCCTCGAGACGGGCGGTCAGAAGTTGAAAAACGTGGGGATCGGGTTTGCTGAACCCGTGTTGAAAGGACCAGAAGCAAAGCTCAGGTTGGAATATTTCCAGGCTGAGGGCATGGCGGGCCAATTCCGAATCCAGCTCCCGCAGGGTATAGGCTTGGGAGTTGGAGGCGATTCCGAGCGTAGTTCCGCGACGTGCCAACTTTTGAAGGGTCGCGGCCGCAGCAGGATCGAGTTGGATGGTGCGTCCGGTTTGAATGTGGGCGTAGATGAACTCCTCCTGGTCCGCCTCGGGCAAGTGCCGCAACTCCGGGATCAGGTCACCGACGATGGAAGGCCACTGGATCTCTGGCCACGAGATTCCCCGGGCCCGGGCTTCGGCGTGTCGGCGGGCGATGACTTGACTGCAAGCGGCAGAGAACTCGAGGCGACTCCAGCGGATCGGTCGAGGCAAGAAAGTCGACCAAAGCTGTTCCCATCGGGCTTCGGCGTCGCTGGGCGGCGGACCAACCAGGAGAAGCGTGGAATACACGTCGAAAACAACGGCTCGCGGGTTCAGGTTTCGGGATTCCATAGCAGAGGATAGAGGTACTCCGATTGGAGTTTGGCGTTCAACAAGTCCTCCTGACAGCGCTGGCTTTGGGCGGGAGTGGGCGGGACTGCGATCTGTGCAAAGAGGCGTTGCATTCGTTCACCGTAGGCATCGTTCCCCAACCACGCCTCGGATCTGCGAGGCCAAGGGGAGGGCCTTAAGCGACCTTGGGATGCTGCTTCACGCCAGGCGATCAACTGCGGATTCAGCGGCGCACAACGGGACCACGAGGCCGCGACCGGTTGACGGAGGACTTCGAGTTGAGCGGTGAGTGTCAGTCGGCTGAACGGAACCGAACCATTGGTAGGAGTCCACCAAGCCGGCTCGGGAACTTGGCGACGAACCGGGGTTGGGAGGGCTGCGCACCAACGGAGAAACAAATCCCGTTGTCTTCGTTGTTCCGCCTGATGGTCAAAGAGGGAGAGATCTACGGCGAGGTCCAGATAACATTGTGGGAACCGGAAGCCGAACTTGGCCAAATCTGGAGCAATGTGGCTCAAGGAGCGGGCAATCAGCGGTCGTCCCGCGGCCGCAGCCTCCAGGTAAGGTAATCCGAACCCTTCCTGCGCCGACGTCAGCAACACAACCTCCGAGGCAGCGAGCAAATGGGAAATTGGAGGATGCGAGCGCGCGTTTTGAAGGAGTCCAAGGCGCAGTTTCCAGCCGGCCTTTTGTGCGGCGCGGTGCAATTCATGGGCATAGGGCAATTCCGCGGCGGAACTGACGCCACCGGTTGTGACCAGCCAAGCCTCGGGGCGAAGCCAGCGTGCCAATAGCAGGGCCTCCGCCAGATTTTTGCGACGCAGCAGACGGCAGGGAACCAGCCAAACTGGATCCGAGGATTTCAAATGTCGCTTCAACCAATTCCGAGCGGTATCCGTCTCCTCTGGACTCGGCTGTTCTCGGTGTCCACTGGGATTCGGCAACCAGGCAGTAGCGGGGCCGAGGTTGCGCTTAAGGAGGGCGGCTTCGGCCTGGTTGATGGCGGCATGACGCACCCAGGGACTGGCTGGAAAGATCGTTTGCGCCACGGCGGCCAACGTACGGAATCCAGAGGCGCGCATCTCCGGCCAACGCGGCCAGCGATTGTCGAACCACCAATCGTGGTGATGGAAGAGCAGGGGAAAGCGAAGTCGATCACAGGTTTCCGTCAATGCCCGGGTCAGCAGAAGATTGCGGCCCAAACCTTGATTGTGCGCCCACACGACGGCTCCGGCGGCGGCGAGAGGATCAAGCTGGGCGGCAAGTTGCGCTGGGATCTCCTGTCGAAGCACTCGCGAGGCGGTGGACTGTTCCGAGAGATAACCCAGGGACGAATGAGTTGCGCGGACGAGGGGCACGCCGGGCAGTTGTGGTCGCAAACTTCTCCACCAGGCGTCCTCGGGAGCCTCACCCGACAGGAGGAGAATGCGGGTGATTCGAGGTCGGATCCAAGTGACGATGCTTGGCAGTGCGAGTTCGATGACGCGACGAACGCCTCCGGGGCGAAAATGATTGTGGACGACGACCAGGTTCAACGATTGAAAGCCTCGCTGCGAGGAGGCGATTGAGCGAACAGTTTTGGTCGGCGAAGGTCTCCTGATCTTGTCTGTTTCAAAAAGTTTTCTGTTCGAAATCAGGAGGTTCCCTTGACGCTTTGAAGGTGGCCCTGACAATGCGTGCGTAATCCACAGTAGTTGCGGTGAGGGTCCGGTAGCGAGTGTTGCCGGAGGAAAGTTGGAATGGTCGGGCCGCCATTCCGTTGGAACCCGGTGAGCACTTCGCTGAACCGGATTGCCGTTTGTTTCATGGCAGATTTTTTTCAGACCGGCGCTATCGCCACCCTTCATCGTCTTGGATCGACCAATTTGAGCCGGTTGGAGTCCGAATTATGTGAGTTTGCCCAGAACACCCCCATCGCCTTGGTCCTTCCATGTCATGTGCGCGAGCTGGGAACACCAGCGCTCCGATTGATTCTAAAGGAACTCCGCGGGGCCCGGTATCTGAAGGAGATTGTGGTGGGCATTGATGGAGCGAATCCGCGCGATTGGCGCCGGGCCCGCAAGATCTTCGCGAGCCTGCCTGATCGCCCGGTGCTGCTGTGGAATAATGGACCGCGCATGCAACGGATCTATGCGCAACTCCAAGAGGCGGATCTCGATATTGGTCCGCAGGGCAAGGGTCGCAACGTTTGGACCTGCTTCGGCTATGTGCTCGCGAGCGAAAAGTCGGTCATGGTGGCATCTCATGACTGTGATATCACGACCTACAGTCGGGAACTGCTCGCCCGGTTGTGTTATCCGGTAGCCCATCCGCACCTCGGATTCGATTTCTGCAAGGGATACACCGCCCGCTACAGCACCAAGCTGCATGGGCGCGTCATGCGGTTGCTGTTCACGCCTCTGATGCGTTCATTGGAGGCCATTCTCGGACTGCAACCGCTCCTGGTGTATCTCGACACGTTTCGCTACCCGCTCTCAGGCGAAATGTGTCTCGATCTGGACTTGGTTCGCCGGGTGCGGGTTCCTTCCGATTGGGGCCTGGAAGTAGGGATGCTGGCCGAGGTGTATCGGAACTCCGCGGCTCGGGCAATTTGCCAGAGCGAACTGGCCGAACGGTACGACCATAAACATCAGGAACTTTCCATCCGCGACAACGAGAAGGGGCTGAACAAGATGGCGGTCGACGTTACCAAGACCATTTTTCGCGTCATGGCCGCCGAGGGGATCAAGCTCGACAGCGGATTGTTCGACACGTTGCTAAGCGCCTTTGTGCGCAAGGCCGAGGATACGCTTCGTCATTACAACGCCGATGCCGCCGTCAACGGTCTGCATTACGATCGGCACGAGGAAGAGCAGGCGGTGGCGACCTTTGCCAAGAGCATCCGGGTTGCGGCCCGGGCTTTCTCTGATGATCCCTTGGGAACGCCGCTCATCCCGAACTGGAACCGGGTCCAATCGGCCCTGCCGAATTTGCTCGAAGAGCTGCAGGAGGCGGTGCGACTCGACAACGCCTGACCCATCATGGAACCCCATCCTTCCCCGGAGGAGCTGCTCACGCAGATTTACGGTGAGGCTACGGCCCGAAACCATCGGATGCGCTTGGAGTCGCTTCTGAGTGGTCCGACCACGGTCCGTTCCGAATTCGGTCTCTCAGAGCGCGACGCGCTCCTGATCACGTACGCCGACCAAATTCAGGAGCCGGGTCGGGCCCCGCTACAAACGCTGGCTGACTTTGCGGAACGGCACTGGAAGGGCGTGTTCAGTGGCGTGCATATTTTACCGTTCTATCCCTCGACTTCCGACGATGGATTCTCGGTTCAGGATTATCTCGCGGTCGATCCGGCGCTGGGTACTTGGACTGATGTTCGCCGGTTGGGCCGGAACTTTGATCTGATGTTCGATGCCGTTTTCAATCACCTGTCGGCAAAAAGCGACTGGTTCAAACGGTTCTGCGAGGGCGATCCGGGTTACCAGGATTTCTTTGTGACGGTCGAAGGACATCCTGATCTGTCCCAAGTCATCCGTCCGCGCGCTCTTCCGCTTCTAACGGACTTCGTTACGTCCTCTGGGAATCGCCGTGTCTGGACCACGTTTAGCGCCGACCAGGTCGATCTGAATTTTCACAATCCCGAGGTCTTGTTCGCGGTGTTGGAGGTGTTGCTGTTTTACGTTCGTCAGGACGCACGCTTTATCCGATTGGATGCCATCGCCTTTTTGTGGAAGGAGATCGGCACCACTTGCCTTCACCGGCCGCAGACTCACGCGGTGATTCAGTTGTTCCGGGCCGTGCTGCGCCGGGTTGCCCCGCACGTCTGTTTGATCACGGAGACCAACGTTCCCCATGCGGACAACGTTTCCTATTTTGGCGATGGCACCAACGAGGCGCAGTTGGTCTATAATTTCGCCCTGCCGCCCTTGGTTCTGCACAGCCTGACCACGGGTCGGGCCACGGCGCTGACCCACTGGGCCCAGCAGCTCCGGCTGCCGTCCAACGAAGTGACCTTCTTCAACTTTCTCGCCTCCCACGATGGCATTGGGATCAACCCGGTTCGGGGTATTTTGACGGAGGCCGAGATTGAGGCGTTGGTGACCCGAAGTCGCGCCCACGGCGGATTCGTTTCTGACAAGCATCTGCCTGACGGATCTCGAGTGCCCTATGAGCTCAACATCAATTGGGGTGATGCCTTGAGCGAAGTGTCCGACAGCGTGGAGGTTCGGGTTCGGCGCCTGCTGTGCTCGTTCGCCATCCAGTTGGCCCTACAGGGAGTTCCGGGACTGTACTTTCATTCGGCGATGGGTTCGCGAGGAGATCGCGAGGGCGCACTGCGAAGTGGAATTCCACGTCGGATCAATCGCGAGAAACTGCTCCGAGAGAGGTTGGAGGAGGAGTTGGCTGAGGCTGGATCCGAGCGCGCACGGGTGTGGGCTGGCTTGAAGGATCTGTTGTCGTTCCGGCGACGCCATTCGGCTTTTTCTCCACGGGGACTTCAGCGAGTTCTGCTGGAAGACGAACGGATCTTCGCGGTGGAACGGACCAGTCCGGATGGCTCGAGTCGGGTCAACTGCTGGCACAATGTCTCCGCCCATGTGGTGACGATTCAGTGTGGTGGTGGTGAACTTAGGCTCGGTCCTTGGGAATTTCGTTGGGAGCCGTCATTGGCCTGACCTTTCGGCTTTGTTTAGGATCATGTCATGCACGTGAACGAAGTTCTGGAGACCTGTTTGTACGCCGATGATTTGGAGGTCGCAGAGAAGTTCTATCGGGAAGTGCTCGGCCTGAGGTTTGTGCTGCGCGAAGAAGGGCGGCACGTTTTTTTGCGATCGGGTCGCGGGATGGTGTTGTTGTTCCGGGCGGAGGAGACCTTGCGAGCCGATTCGCATCTGCCTCAGCACGGATCTCGTGGTCCGACCCATATGGCCTTCGCGGTGCCGGCGGCGAGTTTGGATCAGTGGGTGAGCTGGCTCCGCGACCACCGGGTGGAGATTGAGCGGGATCATCCTTGGCCCAACGGAGCGCGTTCGCTCTATTTTCGGGATCCGGCTGGGAACAGCCTGGAACTGGCTTCCCCCCGCCTTTGGGGCTTGAAGGAACGGTTTGGCGAATCGAGTTCCCCGCCGGCGGGAAGATAAGAGGTAGGGGGCAAGCGTTCAGGTATCCCGCCGTTCCGGACTATCCCCAATTGGGAACCGCGGATCCGGAGTTAGCTGTGGCTCGACCTGTCCGGGAAGACGGCCGTATCTTTGGGCTCGGTCCCAGGGTATCTCCTTGGGTCATGTTATGAACCAAGATACTGCGGGTACGGAGATGCAAGCGGTGGGGCGACGGGGAAACTCCGGGCTCCGACAGTTGGGGGTAATTCTGAGTGTCCTTCTGCTGTGGTGGGCGGCACGGGCCCAGGCCGAGACTCTGGAGTCGGGGTGGGTGCCGCTGATGTCTGGGCAGGATTTGCGGGGTTGGACGAATCCCTTTCCCTGGGGGATCGCGGTCGTTTCCAGCAACGAAATCCACCTGACGGCCGACCGGAAGTTCTTTCTCGTGACCGATCGGGTTTACACCAACTTTGTGTTTGAGGGGGAGGTCTTGCTGCCCCCGGGCGATGCCAATAGTGGATTCATGTTTCGCGCCCAAGTGGCGCCGAAGCGGGTCTGGGGATACCAAGCTGAAGTGGATGGGGACGAGACGCGCCGATGGTCGGGTGGGTTGTATGACGAGGGCCGGCGCATGTGGTTTATCAGCCCGATTCGGGGGGATTCGGCGAGCGTAGCGGCATTTCGGGAGCGGGCTGGCGAGGCCTTCAAACGTCATGACTGGAACTCGTATCGGATTACTTGCCAGGGCAGCCGAATCCGGATCGAGGTCAACGGGGTGGTGACAACGGACGTGGAAGACTCGCAAGATCCCTCGGGAGTAATCGCCCTCCAGCACCATGGCGAGAAGGGTAAGGTGTACCGGTTTCGCAATTTGCGGGTGAAGGAGTTGCCGGCTTCCGTTCCCTGACGGTGTCGCGCGGCGTCGCGAATCGCTTCGTCCGCCTTCTTGCTCGTTTCGCGGGAGATTCCTACTGTGGCGCCATGCAGTTGACCGCCGAACAGCAACAACAGGCCCGCCAATGGGTTGCCGATGGGATGAAGTTGGCCGATTTCCAAAAGCGACTGGAGTCCGAGTTTGGGATTCGGATGACCTACATGGACGTCCGGATCCTGGTGGCGGACTTGCAGGTGATGCCTAAGGATCCCGAGCCGCCGCAGCCGGTTGCCCCTGCTCCCGGGGCGCCATCGTCAGATTTGGTTCCGCCTTCGCCGACGGAACCGGGTCCGGCGGGAGTGAAGGTTGTTTTGGATACCGTGACTCGGCCGGGCGCCATGGTGAGCGGCAAGGTCACCTTTAGCGATGGGCAAAAGGCGACGTGGCTTCTGGATACGTCGGGTCGACTCGGATTTATGCCGGAGACCAAGGGCTATCGCCCCAGCCCGGCGGATAGCCAGGAGTTCCAGATCGCGCTGGAGCAGGAACTGGTTCGAATCGGAATGTGATTCGAGACTGGGCTGTTCCCGACCAGCCCTGGAACCCGCGGCGTTGCCGCAGGTCAGGACTGAAGCGCCTTGGGAGGTTCCAGCACGAGGGACGCCAGGATCGCCTGTCGAGCTGAGGCGGGGTTGCGCAAGCTGGCCACGAAGGCGGCCAACTCGGGAGTTTGCGTCACGCGGACCGGCGCCGGTCTGAGGGCCGGATTCCGGACTTGGGCCTCGACCCCGTGCAGGTAGCCCTGAACCCGGTCCTGCAGACTGAACCCGTTGTGGGGAGAAGTGGCGGTGGCTGCGACGAGTTCCTGTGACTCCGTGGCCAAGGTGGCGGCTTCAAGGTCAGCCGCCGTCAGTTCCTCCACGGTGGTTTGGGCTGAAGTCATGGGAGACGGAGGAATCCACGGTGCGGACGTCGGCAGCGGCAACACCGGCGGGGGCGGGGCAGGAACGGGAGTTTCCCTTCGAAGGACTCGCTCCAGTTCTGCTTCCCAGGGACTGAGCGGACGAGTCTCCGTGGGGGAGTAGGGTGACGGCACTGGAGTGTTCGGACGTTCGTAGCGGCCCACGACGCGCCCGCCGGTTACTTCGTCCCCTTCGTTCAACGGCTCGGATGGCCAGTCGCCATGCTCGGACCGGTCTCCTCGCTGGCTCCGCTTGTAAAGAGTGTGGAGGAGCGAAAGCGTGAGAAAGAAGAAGAAGACGATAAAGGGGATCAGGGGTCCCCAACCGGCGGCGAACAGGGAGTACATGGCGCGGGCAGAGGGCTACTTGGAGGGAGAGACGCCGGCAATGTTCTCTCGCATGGAGGTGTCGGCCTGGATGTTCTTCATCCGGTAATAGTCCATGACGCCGAAGTTGCCGCCGCGGAACGCTTCGGAGAGCGCCAAGGGCACCTGGGCCTCGGCTTCCACTACCCGGGCTCGCATCTCGGCCACTTTGGCGATCATTTCCTGTTCCAGGGCGACGGCATTGGCGCGCCGGACTTCCGCCTCCGCTTGAGCCTTTAGCTTGTTGGCTTCGGCCTGCTCGGCTTGGAGTTTCGCGCCGACGTTCTCTCCGATGTCGACGTCCGCGATATCGATCGACAAGATTTCAAACGCGGTGTTCGCATCCAGGCCCTTGTCCAAAACTGTCTTCGAAATGCGGTCGGGATTCTCAAGAACCAACTTGTAAGTCTCCACCGAGCCGATGGTCGAGACGATGCCTTCGCCCACCCGAGCGACGATCGTTTCCTCGGTGGCGCCACCGACGAACCGGTCGAGGTTGGTTCGGACCGTCACTCGGGCCCGGGCTTTGATCACGATGCCGTCTTTCGCCACCGCATCGATGGTGTTCTTGCCGGCTATCGGATTCGGACAATCGATGACGCGCGGATTCACCGAGGTTTTAACTGCGTCGACGACATTTTTGCCGGTGCCCTTCGTGGCGAGATCAATGGCGCAGGCGCGGTTGAAGTCGAGGTGGATGCCGGCGCGTTGGGCGGCGATCAGCGCCTGAACGATCATGTCGACGTTGCCGCCAGCCAGGAAGTGCGTGGAAAGGTCATCAATGGTCAGCGGGAGTCCTGATTTCACGGCGGTGATACGGTTGTCCACAATGTGGCCGACCGGAATGCCGCGAAGTCTCAGGGCGATAAGTTCCACGAGGCCGACCGGCGCGCCTGATGCGAGTGAGCGCAACCAGATGGAGCCGAAACTGGCGATTATGGAGAGCAGGGCGAGGCCGCAGACGCCCAGGACGGCGATGATGGCTACGGTACCGACATCCATTTGAGCGAAGAGGGGTTTCATGAGGATATAAGAGTCAGGAGATGGGGTTGAAAGTAGAGAAGGTCAAACGGCGCGAACCAGGATTCGGGATCCCTCGACGTTCGTCACTCGTACCCGCTGGCCTTTTTCCAGGGGTTCGCCCGACGTGACAACGTCCACCCGTTCGGGCCCGAATTGAGCCATGCCGCCCGGGCGGAGGGGAGTGAGAGCGATGCCGTCCGTGTCCAGGAGGTAGGACTTCGCCGCGGTCTCGTTGGGGACTACGTGGTCGGACTGCACACTCCGACCGACGCGGGTCTGGGGAAGCTTTTTGAAGTACCACCAGGCGCCCGACAGGAACACGGTGAGCACCGCCACCGAACTCCAATTGCCCGTCGAAACGCCGTAGCGGGAATAAATGAGCAACACGGCAATCACCCAGCAGACCAGTCCGACGGTGCCGGCGATGAGTTGAGGGAAGATGGGCTCGAGCAGCATCAACACCGCACCGGCGACAAGTAGGAAGGCGATGGTCTCCATGGGAGACGCAGGCTATGAACCGATCCTAGAGCAACAAGTGGAATCTCAGGCAGTTATTTGCACGGAGACTGCGGCTTGCGCGTTGTGATCTCTAGAATTGCGTACCGGTGCTTTCCCGGAAATCGAGCTGATAGCGGCGGATTAGCGCGTCGGGATCGTTGGGGAGGAGATAGATTTTCTGGCGAATTCGTTTGGTTTCTCCGGGATTCAGACCGCCGATCAACGGGTCACTGTGGAGGCAGACATAAACCCCTTCGAAGAGTTCATGAGTCCGGTCACTGGCAGTGGCGAGGAGCCAGCGGTTATCGGCCGAGACGCAGCCGATGAGTCCGTTGGTCAAACGATCTGGGGATACGGGTCGAGGGTTGGCATCAGCCAGTTCGGTCCAGGGCGGCAAGTAAACCTGACCGCCGCGGTAGCGGGCCTCCTCGGTCCGAAGGATTTGGTCCAAGCGGGTTTGGCCCCGAGCCGTAAACACAAAACTCCGGCCGATGTAGTTGGATTGGCCGGCCCCGGTGAAAGCGGCCAAACGGATACAGGCCGGTTGGAACCATTGGATCGGCACCGCATTGGTGCCGGCGTTGGTCAGGAGAAACCGGAGATCCAGACCATCCCCAGTGACCACCACTTCGTGCAGGACTTCAACCGCCGGATCCAGGCGGGTACGAAATCGCAGTTCGCTGCCATCGGGTGTTGCCGTGAGGAGTTCGGTTCGATGACGCAGGGTGGTCTGGCCCCAATCCCGGTCGTGTGCGCCCGGACGCAGGAAGGCCTCCAAATACCAAATCTCCAGCTGTCCTCCAGGCAGCCGGGCATCACGCCAGGTGAGCAAATTATTGGTCCATCCCAGAGTTCCTCCTGCCCAGCTATTCCCCACGGAGAGCCAGACCGCCAGGAACAGATGGAACCGAAAGGGAAGCATGCCCCGAACTATTGACGGATCTGCGGAACTGTCGATTTCGCTTTGCGGGACCGAACCGTTGGAGAGTGGAGCAGGGAAGGAGGGGTTGCTGCCACGTGTTCTCGGTCGCGTTGTTTCTGAATGAACTCCTTTCCGCAGGCGAGTTTCCGGGCCAGTGGGCTTTGGGGATCCACCACTCGCCAAAATGGGGTGATTTGCGTGAGGTCCTGATGCGCTTGGAATTGCTCCCAGGCCGCCTCCGCTACGATCCGGAGAAAAATCCCCGTGGTCAGGGGACATGTGTGGTCCGCTTGAGCCAAACGGGCCAGTTGTTGCCGGAGCTCTTTCACGGTCAAGGTGGTTCCGGACGGCAGGGTGCGTACGAACTGGTCGACGACGGCAGGCGAGGGGATCAACAGATGGCTTCCGGACGGGACATCCGCGAAGGATCGTTCCAGGAGGACTGTGTGTGGGGCCGGGGCTTGGAGGAGTTTTTCCGACCACGTGGGACGACCGCGTTTCATGGGCAAACGGTGACCAGTGGGAAATCTTCCGGCAAGGGTTGGGCTGGGTCCGAATGGCGCCCGGGGGCCGTTTAGTTACCGATAATTTGCCATCGAGAGGCCGCAAGCAACTTGCCTTCTCGGGGCGAGTAGGAACAACCTTTCTCACTGCCTCAAAGACGGAGATCTATGAAATCAATACCACTTGTTCGCGGGATTCATCCGCCGGTGCGGATGCCCTTCACTCAGTTACGCGGGACCTGTTCTGCCTTGTTAGCCACTGCAGCCGTGTTCGGTGCGGTGGGAAGTGTCCAGGCCCAGTCCGACAATTTCGATTCTGGAGCCCTTGGGCCGGCTTGGTCCAAGGCGGAGTTTTTTCCGCAGAACTATACGTTTGTGGACTCGGGGGCCGGCAAGGCGTTGCGGATCCGCGCGAACCCGGTTCCGGAAGCGGCGCCAGCAGCGGCGGCCATTACTCAGACCAATATCTACACCGACTTTTACGTCGCCCTGGATGTGGTGGATTGGGCGATCAAGGATCAGGCCCTAGTGTTGCTCGCCCAGTGGACCCCGGGAGGCGCTGCTGGCTTGGCCGAAGGCACGGGAATGATCCTGAACTATGATGTGGCTCAAGACGGAGAAGGCGACGGCGACCGCAAAGGCGGGCAACTCCAGATTAATTC
This sequence comes from Verrucomicrobiota bacterium, assembly GCA_017309115.1. Lineage (GTDB taxonomy): Bacteria > Verrucomicrobiota > Verrucomicrobiia > Limisphaerales > UBA9464 > UBA9464. The sequence goes on from JAFLEF010000051.1 coordinate 32,496, forward strand.
GATTGCGCCCGGATTTGCCGCTTCCACCAAGGCGGCGGCCGATATCACGCTCGAACCTGGGCGTTCGTATCGGATGGTGTTCCAGGGCGTGGGAACAATCTATACCGGCAGGGTCTACGATCTTCATGACCTGACGAAGCCCCTGGTGACCATTCAGGTGGATGATTCGACCTACAGTACGGGTCAGTCCGGTTTCCTCTCGTTTAGCCGCAATGGCACGGTCGGTGTCACGGACGTCACCATCGACAACTACGTCGCGGGCGTGACTGATCCCCATACAGCACTTGCTCCTGCCTTGCCGCATCCGGTTGCGGGAACGCCGTTCGTGGTGACCCGGACTCCCGCCAAGCGCTTCACCAATTTTCACCCAGTGGCTTCGGGAATCAGCTTCCAAGCGCAGACCCTGACCTCTGGTCAGATCAACGCGGCGGCGACCAAACTGTTCCTGAATGGCACCGATGTCTCCGCGTCGCTGGCGCCGCTTCCGGCCAATGGTTCCACGGTGAGCTTTACCACTGCGGCGGGAACCCTGAAGTCCAACATGGTCTATTCGGCCCGGATTGAAGTTCAGGACACCACCGGCGCCCTGCGGTCCACGAACACCTTCTGGTTCGACACTTTCACGGACGCCTACCTCGCTGCGGCCCCAGTTCGAACCATCGAAGCCGAAGATTACAACTACGGTGGCGGCCAGGCTCAGCTGGGTGCCATCCCGGTGTCGGGTCTGGACTTGAACGGGAACTTGGTCGGCGGAAATGGCTCGGGCTACTACGGCGCCGTGGGTACCGCGGAAGTGGACTACTTCAAACCTGGTGGCTTCTACAATCTCGACTACGCCGAGTATCGCCCGGAGGACCGCGTGCAAATTACCCAGGGGGCGTATCAGACCCTCAGTCGGGATGAAGCAGCCGACATTTTGGACATGAACACCATGGCCAATGAGACCTATCGCATCCACGACACCCAACGTTCCCAGTACACGACGGCCAAGGTTTATGAGTATCAAGTCCGGTTGACCACCCCGGGTGACTGGATGAATTACACGCGCACCTTCGCCGCCGGGAAATACCAGGTTTACGTACGAGTCGGCAGCTTTGACTCCACCGTCGTGCATTTGGATCGGGTGACGAGTGATCCCACAGCCCTGAATCAGACCACCACCCGGCTGGGGAATTTCAACATTCCCAATCAGTTCATGCGGCTCAATTATCAATACGTTCCGCTGGTCACGGACGCCGGTGCTCCGGCCGTGGTGGACCTTTCCGGAACGCAAACCTTGCGCCTGACCTTGGGCGGGAATCCGACCAAGGACGCCCGCTTGGTGTCGCTGGACTATCTGTTGCTCGTGCCCGCGGCGGCTGAGGACACGACCACCATCTTCGACGACTTCAATGATGGAACCGACACGGCCAACCCGGCATGGGAACATTATGATCCCATTGGCGGTCTCACGGCGCCTCCTGCTCAGTTTACCTTTCCGGACGGGCACTATCGCATCATTGCCCCGGCCCAGCAGGCTCCAAACTGCGACGCCGGACCGGCTCGGGCGGGCAGCTTTATTCGCGGGGCCACCTATGATGATTTCCACGTCTCCGTGGATGTCATTGATTTCGACGACACGGTGCGACAGGCGTTCGGTATCGGGGCGCGCATTGTGAACCCAGGTCTGGGAACGACCGGTGGCTATTTCTTCAGCTGGGAACCGGGTGGCGGCGTGCTGCCGGGTGAAAACAACGGCGACCTCGATATCTCCATCCTGGTCGACGAAGCCGCCGTCGGACAGATCGAGACGGCCCCCAGCGGATTGCACCTCTCCAAGGGTAAGAACTACCGGTTCGTCTTCATGGGCACGGGCAACAACTTTGAAGCCCGGGTGTACGAACTGCCGGATACGTTCAATCCCCTGATCGTCCTACCGGGCACGGATCCCGACAACACCTACACCAGCGGTCAGGTGGGTCTGATTGTCGCCAGCAACGGCGATTGCGAAGTGGGTGCGGATGCCACGTGGGACAACTTCCTGGTCAAGATTCCGGATCCCACGCCGAGCCTCGCCATTAGCACCTCCGGCAATAGCGTGACGCTGACCTGGGCTGGCGAGACCAATGTGCTCCAGAGCTCGCCGAGCCTCTCGAACGCCCAGTGGACTGCGATTACTACCGGCATCACCGTGGTCAACGGACAGAGCTCCTACACCACGACAATGGGAACGGGCGCATACTACCGCGTGGTCACGCCGTAGTCGGGACAAACGTCACCGTCCTCCACACAGCCGGATCCGAAAGGGTCCGGCTGTTTTGTTGTCTGGGTCAGGACCCTTAGGACTTATTCGTGTGCGAACGAATGACGTCCTCCAGAAGTGGCGCTTCCATTTCGACCAAGTGGCGGCGTTCCGGGAACTGTCCGTTCTGGACGTCGGCAATGTATTCCCGGAAGGCGGCGATGCGCTCTTGCTGCAACCGCTGATACTCCGCCGCGAAGTTTCGGTAGGCCTTGGCGTGGCGCGGCGGGCGTTCCTCGTAGTCGCCGAGAATGTCGTCGGAGAACAGGAATTGCGTGTCGCAACCGCTGCCGGAGCCCAGCGACATCAGGAGCATCGTGGTCTGGGAACAGAGAAATCGGGCAAGGTTGTGCGGCACCACTTCGAGTTCGGCGGCGTAGGCCCCGGCACGTTCGAGTTCCTTCATCTGCTGGTACAGCTTCCGGGCTTCCTCCGCGGTTCGGCCGAGAGCGCGATAGCCGGTCCAGGTCACATGACGCGGCACCAGTCCGAGATGGCCGACCACCGGAATGCCTTCCCGGGCCATGGCTTCGATGATGAAGGGACTGGCCGAGCAATAGACCGAACTGGCGCCGAGTTCGAGCGCGCGAAAGGCGACGCGAATGCCTTCCTCGGGTGAGGCGAGTCCGTGCGGTGTGGCGGCGGAGAGAAAGCTGTTCGGTGCGGCGGCGACCAGCAGGGGCAGGCGGGCCTGGGCCTCCGGGCTGTCGAAGCTGCAACTCATCAGATCGACCCCGGCCTCGGCGGCGGCCGCGGCTTCTTCGGGTGACTTGACGTGGATATGGGTCAGGCAGCGTTTGCCCTTGAGCTGCCGGAGATCGTAGACGGTGTATTTCTTTCGGGGACGAAGCATCGCCCGGCAGATGTAGGCGAACCGCCGTCCGGTGTGAATCGGATCTTTGGGACGGAGGGAGGTCAGCGGCTGCGAAGCCTCTACGGCGTCACTTCCAGAGTGCCGGCGTCGAGCGGAGTTTCGGAGGGTTCCGGTGGCACGACGACCAGAGCCGGGCTAAGAGCGAGTCGAGCAAACGGGGGAAGCGAGTTGGTGCCATACAGATGAACTGAAAGCCGATACTCACCAGCCGGGACCTCCAGAAACCGAGCTGAGCCGTCGGATTCAATCTTTGCGCCAATTATACGGTGATGGCTTCGGAATCGACCCGTGGGTGCATCCACAAAGGGGGCTTCGGTCAGCCGGGCAAACGAGCGAAGGCGCTGGGCTTCCGGCATTGAGTCAGGCCAGACCACTCGCGCCAGCACCGTGCGGCGTGGAGACGTGACCTGGAGGCGGTTGGTCTCGCTGGATGTGGACACAACCCTCTGGAAGAAGCTGGTCCGTTGCGAATTTCCCTGGCGGTAACCCAGGAACAAGGCGTGTTGGCCCGGCGGCACTTGAGTGAAGGAGAAGTTGCCTTGGGAGTCCACCGACGCCTCGGAATCCATTTGCCCGTGGTTGGGGACAAGTCCGAGCGATTGACCATCACTCAGGGCGATGAAGGACACGGGAGTTTCACTAACGGCGCTCAAGTGACCTTCGATCCGGCCCCAACGCTCCAGGGTAAGCGTGGACTGCGCCCGAAGATCTCGAGCGGAAAGGAGGGCGAATCCCTGCGGCGCTGCGATCGCGACTCGTTCGATTCCGGGGTGGAATGGAAGGGTGACCCGCCCGGCGACGTCCGTCTTCAACAGCTCGTCATCCGAGTTTCTAACGTGGAACTGACCATTGGCGAAGGCTACTTGGCTGCGGGCGGTGAGCGGAGCCACGGTAGCGCCGGGAACTGGGTTCCCGTCGGTGTCCACGACCCAACGCTCCAGCGGTTCGAGCCGATGAAGTTGAAAATGAATCTCAGCGCCGGGGGCGTTACTGGGGATCCGGGCGCTAAACGAAGGGGCATAACCGGGAGCCAGGCAGCGGAGGACGTGTTCGTAGGATTCCCCTGCTTGGCGGAATTCCTCCAGTACCAACTGATAGTGTCCGTTGCGAAACTGTTTGGGTTGTTGCGGAGGCCACAGGATGTGCCAAGTGCCCATCGGAGACAGATCCCGGTAGAGACCGGCTTCGACTGAAAAGCTGGAAATGTTGTTGCCTGTCGCGGCGTCCGTGACGGTGCCGTGAAACGTTCGTGCCGGGTTGAGCTCGAGAGTCTGTTCCGCTTTCGAAGTGTCGATGGTCATGGAAAATCGCTCATAACCGGTAGCGTATCCGTTCACGGACAAGGCGGAGGTGGGTGCGTTGGTCCAGACGACCCATCCGTTGGTATCGGATTTCCGAATTCCGCCCGGGACATAGTCCGGCGGTTCGCCGGTCTGCAAGTAAACGAACGCACCTGTGACTGGCGTTTGCTCGGGGCCGACTACTCGGAGCTTCACGGTTCGTCCGGGCATCAGAACGATCCGATGGTCCATCAAATTGGTCGCATTGAGGGCGAACGGGGTGAGGGGGTAGCCGTTTCCCAGAACAAAGAGTCCCGAATGACCCGGCTGAATTCCATTGAGGAGGAACCGGCCGTCTTCGTCGGTGCGTGTTTCCGGACAGTTTGAACAAGTCGATGGCTCGCTCGTGGTGGACACCATGGCATCCGCCACGGGCTGACCTTCGGGATCGACGACGATTCCTCCGGCCGTCATCGACGGAGTTAGACGCACTTCCCAGCGGGCTTCCCGGAGCTGCGCATTCTCTTCGGGATTTCTAAGGGGAAGCTTGTTTCCGTAATTGCCGAACTCCGCATGGGACGCCTGGAAATGAAGCCCGTTGAGAGCCGACTCGGCGACCCGCCGGGTTTGCCAGTGGCCCGAGGCATCGGTCTCCACCTTCACGCGGGGCAAGAAGCTGCGAGGCCCTTGGCGATCCGTTCCCCGCTCGTTGTATTGGATGATTTGGATTTGAGCTCCGGCGATCGGCGACTCCTCCGTGTCGAGAACGCGTCCTCCGAGAAGAATGCCTGGTTGCAGCTCCAACACGTATTCGGCGGGAGGCAGTTCGCCTTCGCTCAGCTTCCAAGACAGTCGGACGTCGGCGTAGCCTTCTCGTTCGGTCTGAATCTCCAGCACCGACAGGTTGGTGGCGTAGGGAATCCAGACGAATCCGCGGGTGTCGTTGGTGAGGACCTCGTTCTGGCCGCTCCGGGATCCCATCCGCACCACCCGCAACAGGGTGTTGGTCACCGGGCTTTGTTGGGGATTCCGGATGGTCAGCCGAAGTCCGGTGGTATCCGCGTCGGGAGCGCTTGCGACGGTCGCGGTCCCCTGGTTGGAAGGTGCCAGGCCTTCAGATTCATTCTGGCCGACAAGGTTGATCGCCGCCCGGGGCGAGTCCTCTGAACGGGTTGCCTTGGGGTTCCGGTCGCTCAGGTTCCACCACGTCAGACCCGAGACGAGCGCCAAGCCCACCGCCACCCGGGTGGGATGGAGAAGCCAGGCGAGCAGACCGCCGCCGACGGTGGCCACGGCCGCGGGGGCGGTGGCGCGGAGAGCGATTCGTTCGACCCAGCCCGCAGGAGGGGAAGCGACGGCGTGTTGTCCGAGAACGAGTCCCAGGGCGGCCGCAGTTGAGGGAATGCCCCGTTGTTGCAGGTTTTCGCGGAGTTTCTCCAACGCCCGTTCCACGCGCATTCGGGCGGCATTCTCCTGAATGCCCAACCGATGGCCGATTTCGGCATGGCGCGCCTTTTCGAAGAATCGCCACAACACCAGTTCGCGGTCTGGCGAGGGAAGGGATTCCAAGGCGCGGTCCAATTCGGGGCGGAATTCCTCCCATGCTGGCTCCGTTTCTGGGGCGAGCGGTCCACTAGCACTGGCCAGCTCCCGTTGACGCTGCCGAACTCGAGCTCGCCGGTGGTTGAGGACGACGTGTCGGGCCGTCTGAAAACACCAGCCGGCCAAGCTGGGATGCTGAGCCAACTCCTTCGCTTGGCGGGCCAAGCGCAGGAACACTTCCTGGGCAACGTCTTCGGCTTCGGACGAGTCTTCATCCAAATGACGGTGCGCGACCCCCAAAACCAAAGGTAGGTGGCGTCGGACCAGGTGTTCGAACGCGGTGGGGTCGCTGCCCTGGAGATGGCGTCGCAGGAGTTCCGAATCTGAATCGGGCATGACTGAGGTCTTCATACCGTTTACATCGCCACTGAACCAGAAAACGCACACGGAGGTTGGGGAAGTTTACCCATGGCATTGCGAATGCTTTACGAAGTTCCACTTCCAACTGAATTCTATGAAATCTCGAATCCTTCGCTTTAGTCAGATCCTCCTGGTCGCCATCGGATTGAGCGCGACCTCCGCCGGGCAAACGGCAATGGCTACGCTCGAGCCCGTAGGGCCCGCCACGAGCTTAACCAACAGTTTTGCCACGGCGGTGTCGGACGACGGACAGGTAGTTTATGGTAATGCCCGGTCGCCTTCGTTCACTCGAGCCTTTCGCTGGCAGCCCTCCACCGGCCTAACCTGGATGAGGACGCTTGAGGGAAACCGGGATGAGTCGGTGGTCTATGCGACCACCGCAGACGGCAGCCAAGCGGTTGGCTATCTGCGAAACTCGAATTTCGAACGGCGGCCCGTCTGGTGGTCGCCTCAGGGCCCACGACTTTTGCCATTAATTGATGGGGCGGACGGAAACGGGACCGCTTACGACATTTCGGCGGACGGACGGGTGATCCTAGGAAAGGGGGTGCGCGCCAAAGACGGCGACGGCTACGCCGGGTACGCCCTGCTCTGGATTGATGGTCAGGCTCCTGTCAAATTGTACCCGCTCCCTTTGGTGGAAGATGGGGTGGCTCCGCAGTTGTCGGCCGATGGATCAACGGCAGTCTTTGGAAGTGGGGGTTGGATCATGCGGTGGAGTTCCGCGGTCGGAGTAGTGCCACTGCGGCTCAGTCCGGCCTATCCCGACAGCACGCCAGCAATCCGTAGCCTCGCGCTCAGCTCAAATGGAGAGATTCTCACCGGTACTGCCTGGGAGGCGATGGGTGCGGCGCCGGGACGAATCTTCCGCTGGACCGGACTCACCGATGGTTTCCCCCTGCCCGTACGAGTGGCGGACGCACGTTCCTTCTCGGGACTGATCATGAATGGACCGGGAACCCTAATGGCAGGTTCCAGCGCGCCTGGTGTCACCGGCCAAGGTTGGCTGATCCCAGCGTACGGACTGCTGCCTTTCGACGGAGTTTTGCAAGCTCAGGGAGCAGACCTCGGTCCCTGGAAATCCGTCACCAATTTGGCCGCTATGTCCCCGAACGGGCGATGGATTGTTGGGTCTGGCATTCGTCGCGGCAGTGGGGAGGTGCCGGATCGCCACCAAGCCTTCCGCGCACAAATTACCCTCAACACCGACGCGAAGCCCGTGCTCCGTTTCGAAGTCCTGCCGACGGGTACCATCCGGCTGCGTTGGCCTGTTACCGAAGTGCAGGTGACCGTGGAATCAGTCCCTCTTTTGAATCCTGCTGTTCCTTGGGTTCCGGAAACCGGGGTTCCTGCCGTGGATGGCACTGACATAGTCTTGGATTTGCCGGGGCTGCCTGAGGGTCGGCTTTATCGATTACAGTCGGTTCCGTAGGGAAAAGAGGCTCTCCATAGGAAACGCCTATTGCGGTCAAAGGAACCAAGTATTTCTGCGGAATCCGGGAATTGAGCTAATCCTGATACCAATCCGGCAGGGCGCATTTGGCTCACCTGCCATCCCGAAGAGTACGGCGTGGTCCGCCGTCAAAACAGGGTTGTGACGTCGTGCGGTCGTCGGACGGCGTGACGCTGACGACTCTCGAATTCGGGGTGGACTGATGGCCAATTCGCCCCGAACACTCTTCCGTTAACCAACACTCAATTCGTCCGAGTTCCATCGAACCATATGTCTACCGAATCGAAATGTCCGTTCCATCACGGTGCCCCGGGCGGCACTACCAATCGCGACTGGTGGCCCCACCAATTGAAGGTGGATTTGCTTCATCAGCACTCCACCAAGTCCGATCCGATGGGCGAATCCTTCAATTACGCCCAGGAGTTTCAATCGTTGGATCTCGCAGCAGTGAAGAAGGATCTGACCGCTCTGATGACCGACTCGCAGGACTGGTGGCCGGCGGATTTCGGGCATTACGGGCCCTTGTTCATCCGCATGGCTTGGCACAGCGCCGGCACCTATCGGACGGGTGACGGTCGTGGTGGCGGTGGCCGCGGTCAGCAACGCTTCGCCCCGCTCAACAGCTGGCCGGATAACGTCAGCTTGGACAAGGCCCGTCGCCTGCTGTGGCCGATCAAGCAGAAGTACGGCCGACGGATTTCCTGGGCGGATCTGATGATTCTGGCCGGAAACGTGGCCTTGGAATCCATGGGCTTCAAAACCTTCGGATTCGCTGGCGGACGCAAGGATGTTTGGGAACCGGATCAGGACGTCTATTGGGGCAAGGAAACGACGTGGCTGGGCGATCAGCGCTACACCGGCGACCGGGATCTCGAAAACCCCTTGGCTGCCGTTCAGATGGGTCTGATTTACGTCAATCCGGAAGGTCCGAATGGCAATCCGGATCCGATCGCGTCAGCCCGGGACATTCGGGAAACCTTCGCCCGGATGGCGATGAACGACGAAGAAACCGTGGCGTTGATTGCCGGTGGTCACACCTTTGGCAAGACCCACGGCGCTGGCCCCGCTTCAAATGTTGGGCCGGAGCCGGAAGCGGCCGGCTTGGAGCAACAGGGCTTGGGCTGGAAGAATAGCTTCGGGACGGGTAAGGGCGGAGACACGATCACCAGTGGACTGGAAGTCACCTGGACCACGACCCCCACGAAGTGGAGCAACAACTACTTTGAGAACCTGTTCGGCTACGACTGGGAACTCACCAAGAGTCCAGCGGGGGCTCATCAATGGCAGCCGAAGAATGGCGGCGGAGCGGGAACAGTTCCGCACGCGCACGACGCTTCCAAACGCATCGCACCGTCCATGCTCACGACTGACTTGGCGCTGCGGTTCGATCCGGCCTACGAGAAGATCTCCCGACGGTTCCTGGCGAATCCCGATGAGTTTGCCGACGCGTTTGCCCGCGCCTGGTTCAAACTGACCCACCGCGACATGGGGCCGCGGGCGCGTTACCTCGGGTCCGAAGTGCCAAAGGAAGTGCTGATCTGGCAGGATCCGATTCCGGCGGTGGATCATCCGTTGGTCGACGCGCAAGATATTGCCGGGCTGAAGGCCAAGATTTTGGCGGCTGGCTTGTCCGTCTCGGAGCTCGTGTCCACGGCGTGGGCTTCCGCCTCCACGTTCCGGGGCTCCGACATGCGGGGTGGCGCGAATGGCGCCCGAATTCGTCTGGCGCCCCAGAAGTTCTGGGAGGTCAATCAACCGGGGCAGTTGTCCAAGGTGCTCAGTGCCCTGGAGGGAATTCAGGCCGCCTTCAATGGCTCTCAGACGGGTGGTAAGAAGGTCTCCCTGGCCGACCTCATTGTGCTGGGCGGATGCGCGGGTATCGAGCAGGCGGCCAAGAACGCCGGACACACCTTGACCGTTCCGTTTACCCCGGGCCGCATGGACGCCTCGCAGGAGCAGACGGACGTCGCTTCCTTCGCCGTGCTCGAGCCGATGGCGGATGGCTTCCGCAATTATCTGAAGCGGAAGTATGTCGTGTCGGCGGAAACCCTCCTGATCGACAAGGCTCAGTTGCTAACTCTGACCGCGCCGGAACTGACGGTCCTGGTCGGCGGACTGCGCGTTCTCAAGACCAACTTTGGGGGCACCTCGCACGGCGTCTTCACGGATCGTCCCGAGACGTTGACCAACGACTTCTTCGTGAACCTGCTCAACATGAACACGGAGTGGAAGCCGGTGACGCCTGAGGCGGATCTTTTCGAAGGTCGCTGTCGGAAGAGCGGGGAACTGAAGTGGACGGCCACCCGGGTGGATCTGATTTTTGGTTCGCACTCGGTGTTGCGGGCCCTGGCGGAGGTGTATGCCTGCCAGGATTCCTCGAAGAAGTTCCTCCACGACTTCGTGGCCGCGTGGAACAAGGTGATGAACCTGGACCGCTTCGATCTCGCCTGAGTTGAACCGGTTGAGAGCGGACAAAACAAGCTGTCAGCCCCTTGCGCAGAGATCGGATAAGGGCTCAGAGACCCATCCGATCTTGCCTTCAGGAGGGCTTCAAAGCACCGACTGTCGTCTTTGACGGTCGGTGCTTTTTTATTGGCGGGCGCCAGGAGCAGTGTGCGTGAACAAATGTATTTCGCGCCGTGAAGGGTTTTCGTCCTCGTTGGTACTAGGAAAAAGCCATCGGTTCGCGGACGGAGGCTCTGGTGCCTCACGGGGTTCACGGGCGAGTCGGATGGATTCCTTTTCGTCATCCTGACGATTACAAGGTAGACTCCGGCCTTCGAACCATGAGCGAACCGATCAAACCATTCCGGGACGAGGTCACTGGCCTCCATTTCCAGTTCTTCCAACCTCCGCCCCCGTCAGCCGTCGAGGCGGCAGCCAAGTTCGCCCAGTGGCAGGCTTCGGAGAAGGAGACGTTGTTCGAGATGTGGAAGGCGCGCAAAATGAACCGAAGATGGCAAGGTGACAAAAACGCCAAGAAGGAAGTCATCTTCCAGGAGGCCCACGCCAAGTCCCAGGACGCCGCTCGGCCCATTACGATCTTCGAAGTTTAGTTCGGCCTTTGGCCCACCATCCGGCCCGCATGCGTCCAACGAGCGATGCGACCGATGGGCCGTTCTCCCGCGGTTACCGTTCTGAAATAGGCGGGAATTTTCAGATCGCTTCTCCGGGTTGATCGGACGGCTCTAGGGTTTTTGCACGCCGGTCTGGTGTTCTTCCTGGGCTACCCCATTTTCGGGGTGGCAACGTCCGGTCGACTCCCGACAATCGCTGAGTAGTCAGCCCGATTGATGGATTCCATCACAACCGCGATCGCGGCATTTGAGGAGACCTTGGTGACGCCCAATTCCCGGTTCGACCTGTGGTTGAAGGGAAATCCCAAGGCTCTGACCTCCGAGGAACTCGCCGGCTATAAACTCTTCAAGGAGAGTGGATGTGTGGCCTGCCACAATGGGCCGGCGGTGGGCGGAAAATCCTTCCAGAAGATGGGCCTGATCGAACCGTACCAGACAACTAATGCAGCAGTGGGTCGGGCTGCCGTTACGGGGGAGGATGCCGATCGGTTCATGTTCAAGGTGCCTACCCTCCGCAATGTGGAGCTGACCTATCCCTATTTCCACGATGGCGGTGCCGCCACCCTCACTCAGGCAGTTGATGTGATGGGGCGGTTGCAACTGGGCCGGCAATTTACACCGGAGGAGAATGTGCGGATTGTGGCCTTCCTCCGCTCCCTCACTGGGGACCAACCCAAGTTCCTGCTCCCGATCCTGCCACCCTCCGCCGACAGCACTCCGCGGCCGATCCCATTCGACAAGTGATGAAGTTACCCACTGCCTAGTCTAGGTTACCTTCACGGGACGAGAATGCGGACACACGGCAGGCCGAACGACCCGGGAGGTTCCTCACAGCGCAGGGCCGAGGCGAGCGTGGCAGCAATGTCGGTGATGTAGAACGCGTCAGCGTAGCGCCCAGGTCTGAAGGCTGTGCCGTAAAACAGAATGGGAACTCGGGTGTCGTAAGAATATAGGCTGCCGTGCGTGGTGCCAGTCTTGGAGCCCCCGGGTAAGGCAAAGGGCTTGAAGACCAGAACCAGATCGCCGCTTCGTTCCGGATTGTATCCATTCAGCACGCATTGGCCGATCCAGCCGGGAGCTTGGCCATTGAGCAGTTGCTCGCGGGTGAAGCAGGCTTGGATCAGTCCGGTGCCCAAGGCGTAATCGCGAATGAAGGACGAAACCGCGGCGACCGAAAGCTGCTTCTCCCGAAGCGTGTCATGGTTGAGGTAGATGTTTCCGTAGTGCAGCCCGGGCGAGAGGAAGTATTTGCCGGATCCGTACTGCTGATCCATTCGGGTCATGAGTTCGGTCATGAAGGACCCGCCTTCCGTCGAGCCGTCGAGACCTTTGGATTTCGCATATTCGACGGTGGGCGCCACCCCATGATCAGCCGTCAAAACGACCATGACGTTCTCCATTCCCAGTCGTTGGTGGAGGTGGTTGAAGATACGTTCCAACTGCCGATCTAGTCGGATAACCTGATCCTGAACTTCGTGCGAAAAGGGACCGAACGTGTGCCCGACTCCGTCCAAGGAGGAAAATGACAGGCAGAGCAGGTCGGTACGCCCTTGTCGCCCCAACTCTTCGGCGTCAATGGCGGCCAGGGCAAACTCGGCGGTATATTCGTCTCCGAACGGCGTGGAGAAGAATTGGACGACTCCGTTGGTGGTGACCGTCACCGTGTGGTTGAAGACACTGTTGGTTTCGCCTTCCAGATGTCCTTCGCCGACGCCGACATCAGTGAATTGATACTCTTCCGGTGGCAGCAGGCGTTCCCAAGTTCGATTGGCGTAGGATTGGGGGAGTTGTCGTTGATTGAACTGATCCACCCAGGCTGGGAGGTTGGTCAGGTAGTAGGTGCTGGAGACAAATCCGGCCGTCGAGGCGTCGTACCAGTAGGCAGCGGCCGGCTTCTTGCCGGCTGGTAAGATCGCGCCGCGATCCTTGAGGGCGAGGCTGATGACCTTGGAGTCGAACTGTAGGCGCATCTGATCGGCCAGGGTGGCACCGATGAGGTTTCGTGGAGAAGCCTGTCCGGCGGAGTTGGTGGTGCCGACGCCTTGAACGGATGCATCGGCGACGCAGCCAATGTCCTTTCGGGTCTTCTTGTCGAACCAACTGTTGCCGAGAATGCCATGAACGGCAGGTCCGCAACCGCTGAGGTAGCTGGCATGACCCGGACCGGTGACGGTGGGGTAGTAGTTGTACCGCCCGAAGGTCATGAAGGCGCCGCGTTCCGTCAGCAGGCGAAATCCATTGGTGGAGAATTGATGGCCAAACCGTTCCAAATAGTCGTAGCGCATCTGATCCACCGCGATGGCTACGACCAGTCTCGGTGTCTCGCCTTCAATTCGGAGCGACCCCAGCATCAGCCAAGCGCTGAGAAACCCCATCCATCCCACGATTCTCATCTTCGGGTGGGAGACTGACTGTCAGGCGGGAATCACCCAAAGCTTTTTTGCACCCCGATCGCGGTCGGTAGGTGCCCAGCGTTTCCGTAGATCGTGGGCTGCGGGAGGGGAAGGGGAAGGTTTCCCCGGGAATCCGACCTATTCGTTGGCCGGAATACCGGGCAGCAATTTCCGGATCCGGGCCGAGAAATCGTCGGCGTCTCCGGCAGCCCGGGCGGCCTCGTTGATGTGCGAGCGTTGCCGCAATTCGGAAAAGGGCAACGAAGTGTCGAGAATGCCCAAGCCGAAAAGGTAGGCATCAATCAGGCCATTCAAGAAATGCTTAACCTCAAACCGCCGGTGCGGTCCGCCGACCGCCCGCGAGTAGCGGATTACGTTGATCGTGCAGCTGCTCTTGAGCAGGTGATACCATTCCGGCTTCTCCGATAGGCTGTTAATGCGGTCCAGGTAAACCCGGAACAAGGCGCGTGCGGATTCGGGCGGGATACGGAGGCGGTACATGAACACCTCTTCGTCGCGGTGATCGGTCCGCAACCGAATGAGATCGCGCTCATCGCCTACCACGTAGACCAGTTCAAACTGTTTGAACAGCGAGGCCAGCGGGTCGAATCCCTCGCCAACTTCCGGGCGAGTTTCGATTGAGATGCAAACGGGAAGCGTCCCGTCGTCGAAATTGAAGCTCAGGAAGGTGTGCGCCACCGGTCCAACCTTCCAATAGGAGACGAGCAGATCCACTGAGGATAGCCGGGAGATGTCCACTTCGCGCTCCTCGTAGCGGATGTCAAAATCATCGCGGCTGCGGTAGGTAAAGTGCCGATAGTCCATGAAGCGTACCCGATCACCATTCACCACCACGCGCGGTGGCCGCGCAACTTCAGCCCTCCACGGACGGTCATTGGACGGCGGAATCAGGGTATACCAGATGACCACCACCGTGAACGCGCCGACCAGCGTCCAGCGCCATTTCGGGCGGGGCGCGATCCACAGGGCGAAGACGGCGAACGCTCCGAAGGCGAGAGCGAGAATGAGCCGACCGGCGGGCCAGGGGAGATTCGAAAAGAAAATCGCCAAAGATCCCCAGGCAATCAGGAGGAACTGACCAAAATACTTGAGGACTCGCAAAATGCCTCGCAGGAGCCGGGGAATCCAGCCGATGGCGTTTTTTGCCGGTCGCTCAGGAGGCGTCTGATCGCCGGGCAACGGCGACGATGAAGTGGGGTGGGTCAAGAAAGGGAAAGTACCGGGAAGCCGAATGATTCCGGCTGGGGTTGTGATTTTGGGACCGTCGTCGGTCTAGTTGGGCGGGAAGTTTCGAAACGCCCTTTCAATGGCTTGATTAACGATCGCCGTATTCCGTTGCGGATTGGAGCTGAGCGCGCTCGTCGCCACGCTGCGCCAGACCAGCGAGTTGCTCGAGGCATCCCAAATATCGATGACCAACGTGCCCTGGGTGACCGTGGTGGGTCGGGTAGTTGAGGAGGCTACACCAAACCCCAGACTATCCACACCTCGGCGCGGACTGTTCCAGGAACTGACCCCGGTATAGGTCGTGTGGAAGTGTACTTGCTGATCGGTCGAACCGTAGTAGGTCACAAAAACATCCGGGTTCTCCTTCACCTCCTTAAGTCCGGAGGAGATCATTCCAGCGGTGATAGCAGCCACGATCCGTTGATGCAGGAGAGGCGAACTTGCAGCTAGGGAGTCTGCGGAATCCCGATACTCGAACGTTCGAAATCTTGAGAACGTGGTTCCCTGAGCAAAGTCGGTGGTGACCCGAGGCGACGAGCAACCAGCGAGAAACACCACCAGGAGGAGAAGCGACCAGATTTGTTTCATGAAGTCTCGCGGCCGGCGGCGGCCCGGTTATTCCTGTTCGCTGCCAAAGGCCTCGCGCAGTTCGGCTTCCTGGGCCTCGGAAAGATTCGAGGTGATCAGTTCCATCTTCACGTTTTGGAAGGCTTCCTGAATTTTCTCGCGGTTGGCCGCTCCGGTCAGGAGAAACAGTGCGGAAGTGCCCTCGGTGACCTTCGACTGCACGTCTTTGATGAAATCGTCGTTGATTCCGTAATCCTTGAATCGGCCGGAAATCCCTCCCACAGCGGCGCCGACCGCCATCCCCACCATTGGCACGAAAAAGAGAAACCCAAACAACATTCCCCAGAACGCACCATCCAAGGCGCCGCGGCCGACGAGGTCAACGGCCTGCCGAGTGCGGGGCTGCTTCTTGCCTTTGGGCCACGTCACCGTGGCAGCGTCGATGAGGATGATCTGATGCTGGCGCTGCAACTCAGCCAGAGTGGTGAGAGCATCCTTCGCCCCCGACGATGTTTCGAATTTCCAGACAGTGATATTGGCCATTTTAGGTCCTAGTTGGTGCAAAAGTGAACTTTGAGGCGGTCATTCCGCGCCCAGCGCTCCGAGACACTGCCTTCGGGACGAAGCCTGCCTCAGGAGCGTCGGTCGAGCTCAGTTCGTCCCGCAAGTTTGTCTTCTATTGAGGCTCGGCTGTGGTGACAAGCAATGTTTTGGCTAGAGGGGCTCGTTTCCGCTGGTTTCCACCGGAAACCGGCTCACGGTGCGTTCGTCCCGGCAGGTTCCTTAATGTTAAAGAAAATGGCGTAAAGCACGGGAGTTACAATCAAGGATAGGACGGCCGCGAAGGACAACCCGAACATGATGCAGACCGCCATCGACCCGAAGAAGGGATCGGTGAGCATCGGGATCATTCCAAGGACTGTGGTCAAAACAACCATGCACACCGGCCGCATCTTGGCCGTACCCCCGTCAATCAAGGCCTGGTAGGGCGGTGTTCCCTTCTCGATCAACGTGAGGATCTTGCTCAGGACGACAATCTGATTCTTGATCAGTTCACCGCCCAAGGCGAGGACACCCAGCGTCGCCATGAAGCCGAACGGCATGCGCGTCAGCAGCAGTCCCACGGTCACTGCGATGATGAAGAGCGGGATGATCAGCCAGATCAAGACCGTGGTGCGGATGGAATTGAACAGGCACACGACGATAAAGACCATCAAGGCCAGGACGTAGGGCAGCGGTTCGGCGAGCGCAGCCCGGGCGCGGGTGGAATCTTCAAATTCGCCACCCCAATTGAGTTGGTAGCCGGGTGGGAGTTCAATCTGTTCGATCTTGCTCTTAACCCGTTCGAGCAACTGACTGGGCAAGCCAGATCGGGGATCCGCATGGACCGTAAGGGTCGGGAAACGATTGCGACGAGCGATCAGGGGGTCTTCCCAGACCACTTCCGATCGCGCCGTGACTTGATCCATAGGGATCATTCGGCCCGCGACCGGGCTCCAGATCTGAAGGCTATTGATCATTCCCGCATCTTCACGCTCGGAGCGAGGGGGACGAGCGACGATGGGGAGCAGGCGGGTTTCCTGGGGAAAAACGCCGGCGCGAGCGTCACCGGGTTCGCGGTAGAATCCGACGGCGCGTCCCTCGAAACTGCTTTCCAAGGCCCGCGATACTTCCACGCGAGTGATGCCATTGCGACGAGCTTGGAGGTCTAGAATCTGCGGTCTGATCACCTGCACCCGATCCTGCCAATCGCTACGTACGCACAGGGCACCGCCGTCGTCCCTCAGGACCTTCATCGCTTGGTCGCCCAATTGGCGCAGGATGGCTGCGTCGGGACCACTGAAGCGCGCTTGGATGCGGCCCCCCGCGCCTGGTCCCAAAAGGAACTTCTTCGCGATGGTGTTGGCGTTCGGATAATTCGCGTCGAGATGGGTTTGAATCACGTTGATCATCCCCTGGATTTTCTGGGGATCATCCACATCGACCAGGAACTGCACGTAAGCTCGATTCTCGTTCTCGGGGGAATAAACGAGCAGGAAGCGCAAGCCGCCGCTGCCGATGAATGAAGTGACGTGGGTGACTCCCGGCAGTTCCTTGATGAAGCGCTGAACTTCGCCAGCGAACGACTCAGTTTCGCGGATATGGGTGCCGGCGGGCAGGAAGGCGTCCACCATGAACTGGGGCCGGGTTGCCGGCGGAAAGAAACTTTGGTCGACCTTGCGGAAGCCATAAATCGAGGCCACGAAGGCCACGACACACAGGATCACCATGGCCCAGCGAAACCGCAGCGCGATTTTGAGGAACTTCCGGTACAGCTGAAACGGCAGCGCCTTGTACGGATCGCTATTTTCGGTCTTCGCGCCGCCGGCCAGGGGCTTGAACATCAGGTAGCTCAGAAGCGGGGTGGCCGTCACTGAAGAGACCCAACTGAGGCTCAGAGCAATCAGGATGACCCAAAAGAGCGAGTTGGTGTACTCGCCGGTGGAGTCTTCCGAGAGGCCAATCGCGGCGAAGGCAATCACGCCGATGGCCGTCGCGCCGAAGAGGGGCCACATGTTTTCCGCGACGACTTCCCGAACGACCTCAAGTTTGTCCCGGCCGGATTCAATCCCGACTTTGATGCCTTCGATGACAATGATGGCATTGTCCGTCAGCATGCAGAGCGCGATGATGAGAGCGCCGAGTGAAATGCGCTCCATGAGGAGGTCGCCCTTCATGTACATGACGAGGAACGTCGCCATGATCGTGAGGAACAAGACCATTCCGATGATGAACCCGGTCTTGCGGCCCATCGCGAAGATCAGCACGACGAAGACGATCGTGACGGCCTTGCCCAGATTGAACATGAACTCGCCGACCGCCGAGGAGACCGCCTCAGGTTGGAAATTGATCTCGCCGATCTCAATGCCGACGGGCTGATTGCTCTCTAGCTCCGCGAGTTTTTCCCGCAGGGCCTTGCCCATCTTCACAACGTTGCCGCCGGGAACGGTGGAGACACCCAGTCCGATGGCGAGTTTGCCGTCATATCGAAGCAAGCGACGCGGAGGGTCTTGGTCGCCTCGTTCCACAGTCGCGATGTCGCGGAGGCGGAGTTGACGGCCCGTTTGATCCGAGCCGATCACTAAATCCAGCATCTCCTCCACCGACGCAAAGGCTCCGGTTGGATCTAGGGGAATATGCTGATCGCCGACGCGAATCCGGCCACCGTCAGCGGCAATGTTTCGCTCCTGAAGCTTGCTGTAGATGACCTCTTCGTTGAGCCGCAGCTGCGCCAGGCGTTGCCGGGAGATTTCCAGAAAGACCACCTCCCGTTGTTCGCCGAAAAGCGCCACACTCTTGACGCCTGGGACCTGGAGAAGTTCCCGGCGCAGGAACTCCACGTAGCGACGGAGTTCCGGAAAGGTAAAGCCATCGCCGGTAACAGCGAAGAAGATGCCGAAAACATCGCCGAAGTCGTCGATCACCATCGACTGCCCGCGCACTGCGGGCGGGAGTTGGGATTGAACGTCCGAAACTTTGCGCCGTAGTTCGTCCCAGACCTGCGGCATGCGAGTTTTGTCGTACCGATCCTTGATGGTGACGGTCACCACGGAGCGGCCCCGCGAGGACTCCGACTCGACGCGATCCAACTGGGCCAACTGCTGGCAGGCGATTTCGATAGGATTACTAACTTCCTGAGCGACCTCTTCGGCGTTGGCACCCGGGTAGGGGGTAATAATGAGGGCCTGCTTGATGGTGAATTCAGGGTCTTCAAGACGCCCAATATTCAGGTAGGCAATGATTCCACCGATCATGGCCAGGGCCATGGCCACCAGGATGATTCGGTCGTTTTTGACCGAGAACTCGCCGGGGTTCATGGCTGGCTACCCCCGAGTGCGTTGCCGAGATCACGGACTTTCATGCCCTCGCGGAGGGAGTTCATCCCGGCCACCGCAATGCGGTCCCCGGGCTGCAATCCGTTCAGAATCTCGATCCGTCCGCCCGTGACCTCGCCGGTCTTGACCGGCCGACGCGCGACCGTTTGGTCGGCCCCGAGGACCCATGTCACCTGTTCTCCGGAACTGAGGTTGGCGACTGCCGAAATGGGGACCAAAACGCGGTTACCCAAAATCTCGGCGCGGCGATAGGTCGCAGTGACGGTGGCCGTCATTCCTGGGAGTACGGTAACCCCGGGAGTGGCCTTCATGGCGACGCGGACGTTGAACGTCTGGGTGGTTGGATCCGCGACCTGGGCGATCTCGCGAACCCGCACAGGAATCCGCAACCCGGGGGCTCCGCTCAACTCCGCGAACATCTCCACGATATCCGCGGTGCGAATGTCGGAGATCATGACCGACTCGGGAACATCCACGGCGATGTCGATCTCGTTCGCGTCCTGGAACCGAACGATCGGCTCGTTGGCGCGGATGTTCTGCTTCACTTCGACGAATCGGCGGGCAATGACACCGTCGTAGGGAGCGCGGAGAGTCGTATCGTTAACTTGAATGTTGGCCTCCACCACGCGGCCTTCAAGCGCCCGAACCTCGGCCTCACGGGCTTCGATGTCCTCTTCGCGTCCAATAATCCCCATCTCCAGCGACTGGAGGGCAGCTTTATACTCTTCCTGGGCGACTCGGTACGCCGTCTCACCTCGGTCAAATTCTTGGCGCGAAATTGCCTGGGTTTGCAGCATTCGTGCATTGCGTTCGGATTCGAGGCGAGCGTTGGCGAGGCGAGCCTCGGCGGCGCGCACTTGGGTTTCCCGCCTTAATCGCTCCTCCGGTCGTTCGCCCGACTGTAGAGACCGAAGCGCCGCTCGGGCTTGGTCCAATTGCCCCTGCAGGGTCTGCAATCGAGCTCTAAACTCGTCGTCCCGGAGTTGGGCGATGACCTCGCCTTTGGCCACCTTTTGTCCCTCGGTGACCGGGAAACTGACTAACACCCCCGACACGGAGAACGTCAGATCCGCGTTTCTGGAGGACTCGACGCGACCGGAGAACAGCCGTGTGCGGGCTTCCTCTCCGGCGGCCACGACCATCGTTTTGACCGGGCGAACAACATCCGGTCGCACCGGTTCCTCCCGCGAACATCCTCCGGCCAGAAACAAAGTCGACAGGAGAAAAGGTGCCATCGGGCCCAGCCCGACCCGATTCCGTCGTCTACGAACGATTGATGTGTTCATCTTAAAATAACTGCCGTGTCCGGTTAAATTGCCCTGCGATACCGATCTGATTTTACTACTAATTAGAACAATGAGTTGCCCTGCCTGATAACCTGCTGCGGGCGGCGCTCGCTACGTTTTTATGGGTGGCGATCAATGGTAATCTTTCCGGGAACGGCCTGAATTTGTGCTGGGTGTTTGCCGCGCGCGACACCCAGTTGAAGCTGGCCCCTGTCGAAGCGGTGGGAGAAGCGCGGAAATGTCACCTTGACAGTCTGGGAATTGAGCAGTTTTGCAAAGTTTTTTGGGGTGCAGGCCTCGTTCCGTGGGGGTGACAGCTGGAAGCAAGGCGAATGCCCTCCCGGCGAGACCGATCGCGGCCCGGCCGCGCCGATCACCGAGAAAAGTACATTGATTACTTGCCGCATTAGGCAGCAGTCTATCGGGACTGTTGAACGAGGAGCAACGACATATTTCCGGCCACCGAAATATGAGTTGCTGTGAAAACAGGCCTAATACAAACATTGATGCCATGACACCGGACGCCATCCTCCAGTACCTGACCACTCACGAAGAGCGCTTTATCGAAGAGCTCTTTGAGTATACTCGCATTCCGAGCATCAGTGCTCAATCAGACCACGCGGAGGACATGGAAAAATGCGCCAAGTGGTTAGTCGGTCGGTGCGTCAAGGCGGGCCTAACGGCCGAGGTGCGAAAGACCTCCGGTTGTCCCGTGGTACTCGCCAAAACGCCGAACCCGAATCCCAAAAAGCCGACCTTCATGGTGTACGGGCACTACGACGTGCAGCCGCCGGATCCCCTGGAACTCTGGACCTCGCCGCCGTTTGAGCCGCGCCGGGTCGGCCGCAATGTCTACGCCCGCGGGATCAGCGACAACAAGGGGCAGCATCTGGCCCACATCAACGCCGTCGAGGCCTGGCTCAAGACGGGCAACGAGTTGCCGTGCAACGTGAATTTTCTGATCGAAGGCGAAGAGGAAGTGGGTTCCAAGGCGCTTTACGAGTTCCTGCCTCAGAATGCCAAGGAGCTGGCGTGCAAAGCATTGGTGGTTTCGGATACCGAGATCCCCAGCATGAAGCATCCGGCGCTTTGCTACTCGCTGCGGGGCATGGCGCCGTTGGAGATTCGCCTGGATGGGCCCGATCGTGATCTGCACTCGGGTCTGTACGGTGGGGCAGTGGACAATCCGGCGATGGTCTTGTGTCAGTTGCTCGGGCAACTTCGGGACAAGCGCGGTCGGTTCACGATTCCTGGATACTATGACGACGTGGTGAAGCTTTCGGCCTACGAGCGGAAGCAGATGGCCAAGGTGCCGTTTAACGAGGCGAAGTTTCGTAAGTCGGTGGGTGTGCCGGCGCTGTTTGGCGAGGCGGGTTACACGCCGGATGAGCAGCGCGCGGCGCGGCCCACCTTCGAAATCAATGGCCTCACCAGCGGCTACCAGGGGGAAGGTGGCAAAACGATCATTCCTTCCTGGGCCAGCGCCAAGCTCACCATGCGCCTCGTTCCGAACCAGGATCCGAAAAAGATCATTGCCCTGGTGAAGAAGCACTTGAAGGCCATTTGTCCGCCCACCGTGAAGCTCACCATCACCGAAGGCCAGGGTGGAGGGCCCTACCTGGTGGATCCCACCGGACCGCTGGCCCAGGCCTGCATGCGGGCGGCCAAAGCGGGCTTCGGCCACGAATGTCTGCTGGCTCGCGGGGGCGGGAGCATTCCCATCATTGCCGCGTTCAAACAACACCTGAAGGCTGATTCCCTGATGTTGGGTTTGGCGCTGCCAGACGACAACGCGCATTCGCCCGATGAGAAGTTCTCCCTCGATGCCTACATGGCTGGCATGCGGATGGGAGCGCAGCTGTGGCCGGAATTGGCGGCGGTGGCTTAACGATCCGATCCAAGGAGGCCTTTCGATTTCGATTTGCCTCCGGGAAAGGAATCTCGGTGGCGCCTGATCTCCGACCATGGTGATCTTCCCAGATGGCGGTGGCCTGAAGATGCCATCCTGTTGCCGCTATCCGGTGCTTCCCGAATTCTTGAGTTCTCTCGCCTTTCACCATGAATACTGAACTTGCCGTCGTCCTCGGCCTGTTGATCTCCGCGGTCACGATGTTCGTGATCAACAAGCCGAGGATGGACGCGGTCGCCTTGATCATGCTGACGGCGCTTCCATTCACGGGGGTGGTTACCATGGGCGAGACGTTGCAGGGATTCAGCGATTCCAACATCGTGCTGATTGCCGCCCTGTTCGTCATCGGCGAGGGATTGGTGCGCACAGGGGTGGCCCAGCGGTTGGGTGACTGGCTCGCGGTCAAGGCCGGTAGCAGCGAGGCTCGCCTGCTCGTTTTGCTGATGTTGGCGGTGGGCACCCTGGGCTCAGTGATGAGTTCGACGGGAGTCATCGCCATCTTCATTCCGGTCGCCCTGCGCATCGCTCAAGGTACGGGCACGTCGGCCAGTCGTCTGATGATGCCGATGAGTGTCGCGGCGTTGATCAGCGGCATGATGACACTGGTGGGGACTGCGCCCAATCTGGTCGTCAATAGCGAGCTCGTGCGTGGAGGAACGGAAGGCTTTCGCTTTTTTAGCTTCACGCCGTTTGGGGTTCCGATTCTTGCGTGCGGCATTCTGTACATGCTCTTTGCCCGCCGCTGGCTTTCCTCGACTACTGAGGGGGGGGCGCAAGTTGCTTCGACCCCCGCCCCGTGCACCACGATTTCCTAAGGAATTCGCTCAAATCAGATGACTGGGCAGAAACTGGGCAAAGTCTACACCGCCCGCAATGGGTCGGTTTTCGTTCCCGTTTACCTCGAGAAA
>JAFLEF010000052.1 GCA_017309115.1 Verrucomicrobiota bacterium
AGGGGGCAGAGCGGAGGGGGGCGGGCGGGACGGGAGGTCCACGGCTGGGGGCAGTTCCAGCGCATCCATCTCTCCGGGTTGGCGACGACGGCGTCGGCATTTTGCCGGAGCGTTGTCGGCATGGCCGGGATCGCCATTCTAGAGCAAGGCCAGCGTTGGGCGGTGAGCGTCTGACACGGAGCGGA
Source organism: Verrucomicrobiota bacterium (assembly GCA_017309115.1). Lineage (GTDB taxonomy): Bacteria > Verrucomicrobiota > Verrucomicrobiia > Limisphaerales > UBA9464 > UBA9464. Next base: position 186 of record JAFLEF010000052.1, read on the forward strand.
TCCACGCCGCCCGGCCACTCCTTGAAACGCACGCTGGCAAGCCGCTTTTGGCAAAGCCAAAATCCCCGGGGGGCTAGTCCGCCCCATCAAGTCGCCGGTTCTCAAGCTGGTAGTTTTACCCGGTCTTCACGCGGGCAATGACATTCGAGTTCCTCTCCGGATTTCGTCGATTAGGCTCCGGCGTGAGCCTTGGCCTGATTTGCGACAAATCAACACTGCAGTCTCTCGCGAAGGATGAACTGAACGCGCTTCGCAAATACCGCTCACTGATTGTCCCGCCAGTCTTGGTGATGGAGAAGACGTTCGCATACTCTCGGGGAAGATTCTTCCAGCCTGCTCAACTGTTCACGCGAACTTCCGAATAATTGGTGGCGGAAAGCAACTTGTCTCTCCAGAGGGAAAGCAAGGCGTCTTGATTGAGGAGCCGCCGGAGTCGAGAGCCCTGTTGCGATGGCAGGTAGGAGAGTTCACCGAGGCAGGAGATCCTTGCGGAGGCGTGGAGGACTTCCACTAAGGGACGGGAGATTCTGCGGAATGGTGCCGCGGGTCTTCCCTTCTCTGCATGAATGATCCCAAAGTCCTCCTGCGACCCGAACGTCTCCGCGAGGTTCCACCCCGCTTCAGTTGGTGCGATCAACGCCTCTTCCGACACGGTTTCACCGCCGCCTGCGGTTCCGACGCCTTGGCGCTGTGTTCCTCCTCACGGTCAGTGACTCCCGTGGTCTGAGTTACTACTCCGAGGCCAGTATCGGCCGGTATCTTCGCCTGGAGCCCGTCGCGCTCTGCGCCGCCCGGGCTCAGTTGGTGGCCGCCGATCTGGTGGCCTACCGCCGGCCGCTCTACCAAGTCCTCAGCCTGAGCGATTCCTCGCCGTCGTCCCAGCGCCTCGGCGAAGCGGCTTCGGTCGGGGACATCCTCCGCCGCGCCCTCGGGGCGGGAGGTGGCCAGTGATCTCCTATGCGACCTTTTCTGACAATAGAGGTTCAGTGAACTTAGCTAATCCAATTGATCGAGAGATGCTTGCACGTATTCGGCGACCCGCACGACGTTCGTGCGCCGCGTACAACTGCTAGCGATCCAGCCGGCTCCGGGGAACTTTCTTTACACCTCTGGCAAACCCAACCGTTTCAACCCGGCTGGAACCCCCCTGTGTTTACTTTGCGGAAGACGAGGCGACTGCCGCCGCAGAATTCGGCCGGCAATTTGCCTCCATTCGGGAGCCGTTCGTTACCTATTTTGCCGAAGTTCAACTCTGTGCGGTTCTGGATCTGTGCGTTGCAGATACGATGGAGGCGCTTGGCCTGACACCAGCCGATCTACGGGCGCCGTGGATCGGAGCAAGCGTGCCGACAGTGACCCAGATACTCGGCGACACCATGAGCCGACAGAAGCGCATTTCGGCCATTCGCTTTCCGTCCGATGCGTCGCGGGCGCAAGGCAGGAACGGCGCGAACGTGGTCATTTATCAGAGCTGTGTTTATCGTCCGGACTTCGTTCGAATCCTTGGCCCTACCCGGGAGCCGCTTCAGACGTGGCAGTGAGGACTCAACAACGAGTCCCTTTAGGGGACTGATGAACCACGGCTTCGTTGAAAAAACGTAGGACATCTTGAACGCTGAACCTCTCCGATCATGCCCGGACTGGATCCGGGAGATCATGCATGATCCGTTTCATTCGGGAGGACCAGGAGATGATCCTCTGGACGGTGGGAGGTAGGGTGCGTGACGTAGTTCAATTAGAGGAGTCGACTTGATCAACTATGGCCGGATGGTGGAGAAGCCACCGGCCGAATCTGCCGATTGAGTTTCGAGATTGAGGCGCGTGAATCCGGTTGGGGATGGTGTGGCGAGGGCGGCACGTTCAAGGATCTACGGGTCGGCTCGACAGATGCTCGCCGCTTCCGTTCCTCGCTTGAGCGTTCCGCGCCCGCCCGGGGCGGGCTTTTAGGATTTCACGCGGGGAAGTGTCGCGGTGCGAAGAGGAGGATGCTGGGGAGACCAGGGTGATCTCCGATAGCTGGCGCGGCGGAATCACATGTTCTGTGCGCGGCGTTGCCGGCCGGAGCCGAATCGGGTATAGGAAATCACGGCGACGAGGGTCGCCCTCAACGAATGACGTAGCGATTCGATCAACAATTTTTGCCTGCAACGGTTCGGTCCCACGAGAAAACCGCGAATTTTGCCAGTGGACGAAAGAACCGCCGGAGCACGCCCCCATCGGGCGCGGCTCGGCGTGCTTCTTTCAAAGGCGCTTCGCGGTGCCTCTCGTGGGGGTGCGTTGGGTCCGCGCCTTTGCCTTTTTGACGACATTACACCCGGGCCGTTTGCTGCATTGACCGCAATCACAGGAGTTCTAAAACGCCATCGTGAAATCGCGATGGTCTTGAGAAGGCAAGGTTCTATGAAAAAGACCATCCAGATCTCGCGGTACCGCAACGGACAGGTGCGGGAGCGGATTCCGCTCCAGGACGGTGCACGGCATGGGCGGGTTCAGTCGTGGCATCGCAATGGTGTGGCGGCGTCGGAGGAGTTCTACGTCAACGGCCGGCTGCATGGGATTGGCCGGCAGTGGGACGAGACGGGAAAGTTGTTGGGAGAGTGCACCCTAGATCAGGGGACTGGCGTCCAGCGGGAGTGGCACGACAACGGACGTATCAAGGTGGAGGTTTCCCTGGTGGCGGGGAGGTTCTGTGGACCCAGCCGCATTTGGCTGCGGGATGGGACGCTGCTTTCCGAACGTTTCATCCTCCAAGGCCGACCCGTTTCGCGGGCTCAGTACAGCCGGGCGGTGGCGAAGGATCCCACGTTACCGCCACCCGGAGCCTCCGCCACCAAGCCCCGACCTTCCTCACGGGCGACTGAACGTCGAGTTCACCAAGTGTTTGTCGCTGGATTGCTGGAGAAACCCGGTGCGGTGGAGGCGCGGAGTTGGCTCAGCGGAGTGGCCAAGTCCAGGCCGAGTCGGTCGCTCGGGCGGTTTCGTTCCGGGAAGGCCGCACTCGAGTTGGTGACCGCTCTTTATGAGGCGGGCGCTCTTGAAGTCACCGTTCCCGGGATTTACCGCGACCAAAAGGGCAACGAGTACGCCGATTGGCTGCTAGTCCGAATGCCTCGACTCAAAGCCATTCGCGGACGGATTCGGAAGGCCTGTCGAATCCTGAAGCAGAAGGAGCTGGGGACTCTGTTGCCCGAAACGGACCTGGGCGAAACCCATCTCGTTCTAGCCCTGGAATAGGGCTAGTAGAGCGTCAGCGCACTACCAAGCAGTCCCTGGCTTCGTCCACGCTGAGGACACCGCAGGCGGGGCGACTCTCGAGCAGGCATTCGGCGACGGCATCGCCCACCAGTTTTTCGACGGCATCTCGCATGGGTCGGGCACCCAGCTTCGGGTGGAATCCCTTTCGCACCAGGAAGGGCAGGGTGTCGCGATGCAGTTCGAGCCGGTGTCCGCGCTCGCCCAGGAACGCGATCTGGCGGTCCAGGAACTTCCCGGCGATCTCCAATTGGTGATCGTAGGCGAGTCGATGGAAGACGAGCTTCTCGTTGATTCGGGCGAAGATTTCTGGCCGGAGTGATTGCTGGGCGCGGGTCAGGACATGGCGTTCCAGGGTCGCTTCATTGGAGTGCTGGAGGCTCATCAGTTCGGCGGAACCGATATTGGAAGTCAGCCAGATGTAGAAGCCGCTAAAATCGAGGGTTTGGCCGGTGGCGGTGGTCAGGCGGGCGGCATCGAGGAGTTGGAGCAGCAGATCGAGCACGCGGGGGTGTGCCTTTTCGGCTTCGTCGAAGAGGAGCGAGCCTTCGGCGGCTCGTTCGCGGATGGCACCCAGAAATCCCACATCCCCCAGCTTTGCGCCGAGCAAGAGGCCCAAGGATTCCTGCGTTTGGTATTCGGACATGTCGAAGCGGAAGAGGCGGTCGGCGCCAAAAATGTGCTGAGTGGTGACTAGGACGACCTCGGTTTTGCCCACGCCGGTGGGGCCAAGAAGAGCAAAGGAGCCGCGGGGACGCAGGGGATGGCTAAGTCCGAGTTCGCCGCGGCGGATCACCGAGGAAATCCGAGGCAAGACCTGGGACTGACCGCGGATCTCGCGCGCCAGGACAGCGTCCAGAGTCTGGAGTTGGGTCAGCTTCGAAGAGGACAGGGAAGGGGACATGTCCGTGTCCTTACCACGGACGGGAGTGCGTTTTGTGTACCACATACATCTACGCCGGTGGGCTCGGTGGTAGCTCTTTATCCGTGATCAGCGGAATGAGCCGCAGGTCCGAAAAACAAAAACGAATTCACCATCTCCATGAAGCTCACCCACCGTTTTAGTCCTCAGACCACCAGCCGTCTTCGCACGGTTGGGTTCCTAGCCGCCGCCGTCGCGATCAGCTCGATTCGCGGCTTCGCGCAGGCGTTCGATTCCACCGACCTCAAGACCGGCATCAGCAATAGCCTGGCCGTGATCATGATGTTCGGGTTTGTCCTGGGCATTGCCGCCGTCATTGCCGGTGGCTTTGCGATCCGCCGCGGCGATGTGGATCAGGGGAAGATGTCCATCATCGGGGGTGCGATCATCGCGGCAGCGCCGGCGGTCATCTTCGCCTTCTTCCAGATCTTCGGCATCGAGGACAACAGCTCGGTCGCCATCGGCGCGTTCTGATTGGACCAGGGTCCTAGCGTCCGGTCTCTCGGGTTCAGCCTGCACCACTCCTTCAACTCAGCGTTCCTCATGAAAACGGATCTTCGGCTTACCGATTCCAATGCGGCTTCCGATTCGGCCGGGCGCACCTGGGGACTCGATGGGAACCTGTTCTGGTGGCTCGTCGGGGGAGTCGGTGCGGGTCTGACCCTGTTCTTTGTGGTCCTGGTCGGCGCCAAAGCTGGCCTGATGACCGCCTTCGGGGTCGCGGTCGTCCCGGTGTTTGTCTGCCTCGCCTACATTTTTGGGCTCCGGCAGGGCAAGCCGCCCGGGTACGACCGCGACTGCCTGGAATTCTGGCTGACGGGTACCGGATTCAGCCCGGAGATCCGGACGGACGCTTCACTCCGCCACCCCCTCGCCGAGGAATGACCATGGGAACCTTGACCCTCCGCGAGCGAGAACGACGCGAGTTGCTCGCCACCTTGGACACCGCCGAGAAGGCCCTGCGGCGGAACCTCCATCATCACGGTCTTGACCCGGCAGCCCGGGCGCACCTGGAACGCGCCCTGAGTCACGTCCACGAAGGCAGCCTCGCGATCAACGAACCCAGTCGGGCCCGAACCGTGGACCAACTCCATCAGGATCTCACCAAGGTCGAACGGCTCACGCAGTCCCTGGTGGCCCGGGTTCACCGCAACAATTCCAACACTCCCCTTTGAGTATGTTTGAACGCGCTCCCAATGGGTATTTCGTCCGAGACCTGGTGGTCTTCAATCACCTGCGCCGCGGAGGTTACGTGACCAAGGGCTTCGTCTTCGAAGCACCCGATCTGACGAACTCTCCGATCGGTGATCTCAATGAGTTCCAGGATCAGCTCTGCCTGTTGCTGGCCTCCCTGCACGAGAATCAACGGCTCCAGGTTCAGTACTACTGCGATTCGGATTACCGGACGGACTTGCTGCGCTATCAGGCGGAGACCGAGCGGTGCAGCAATGTCTGGACACGACGGGCGCGCAATGAGCGATTCACCCGCTACTGGAAGGCGATGGCCGACCGAAAGCTGCGTCGTCAGCGGGTGGTTCTCTACGTCTCACGGGCTCTGGAGAACGTTCCGAAGACGTTCCAAACCGGCGCCGCCCGACGCGACTACTACCGCGCCTTGTTGGATCAGCTCCAGACCGAGTTTGAGCACGTCCACCGGCATTTGCTGGAGATTTTTGGAAGTACCGGGGCCCGAGTGCTGCCGATGAGCGATCTGGATCACTTCCGGCATTTCACGCGGTTCCTTAATCCCTCCCTCAACGAGCGGTTCGACTTCGATCCCGCAGACGGCTTTGTGCCGGAGCTCTCCATTCAGGAAAATTGCTGGCACAGCGAGGGCAATGGGCAGAGCGACTTCGGATTCTTCCTCGATGGGCACTATCACTCGTTGATCGTCCTGACCCGGTGGCCGCGGACGACGTATCCGGGAATCATCCAACGTATCACCAATCTGCGGCTCCTGGACTACACCATCACGGTGAACGTGGACCCGCTGCCGGTGACGCGGGAGATCTCCAAAGAGGAGAAGGAGCACGACCGGGTGGCGGGCGATTACGCCAGCGAGAAGAAGATCTCCCTGCTGACCGTGATGGAAAAGAAGGCGAAGAAGATTCACGCGCTGATGCAGGGTCAGACCATTCCGTTCCATGCCATCTTCGTGATTCGGGTGTGGGACAAGACCCGGGACGGATTGAACGCCAAGGCGGGGGCAATCAAGAACGCGGTCAACTCGATGAACGCGGCGCAGTACTTCGAGAGCAACCTGCCGAGTACTTCCAAGAACCTCTTTTTCCAAACTTGGCCGGGTTGGACCTGGGGCCGTTACCAGCATCGCAAGCTCTACGCCGAGCACCGTTACCTGGCGGACATGCTGCCGGTCACGAGTACGTTTACCGGCCACCTGGCCACCGCCGAGGCCATCTATGACGGGCCAGCCAGCAACCTCATTGGGATCGAGACCTTCTCCGGCTCCGATGACAACAAGTCGCCCCAGCACGCGGTGCTCTTGGGCATGTCCGGGGCGGGAAAGTCGGTCACGGTTTGCGATCTGTTGACCCAAACCGAGGGATACTTCGGCTACACGGTCATCATCGAAGAAGGCCTCAGCTACGGCATCTACACCGCCACGGTGGAAGAGGGCGCCCGACCCATCATCATCCATCCGGATGGCGACCTGACGATCAATTACCTCGATACCAAGGGGCTGCCCCTGACGCCGGATCACCTGTCCGCCGCGACCGCCTTGGTGGCGCGCATGATCGGCGTCAGTGCGCAGGAAGACAAACAAATGCTCCGCCAGGCGCAGATCGCCAAGTACCTCAATCTGCTGTACGAGGATGCGTTTCAGGACTGGTGCAAACGGCGCCATGACCGACTCCTCGAACTGGCCCGTCACGCCCTCACGTTGCAGCGATTCCGCGAGGAACGCATGCCCCCCGGAGCGACGAGCCTGGAAACTTTTGCGGACTTCCGAGACTGGAAGGCGAGCCACCCCGACGAGGCGGAGAACTATCAGCGACAGGTGCCTGAGGCCGCGGCGCTGAAGTTTCTCAAAGACCCCAAGACCAGCAAGGAAGTCCGCAATCTGGCCTTCGCGCACTTTGGCGCCGACGAGTTCCCAACCCACCGGATGCTGCAGGAGCTGATGATGCTCGATCCGATGGGAGCCGAACGGGATCAGATCATGGAGATCGCCACGCTCCTGCTCCCTTGGTGCCGGGATGGCAACTACGGTTGTCTCTTCGACGGCACGAGCAACCTGTCGTTGACCGGTCGGATTGCCCACTTCGAGTTGGGCTACATCCCGGAATCGGCCAAGGAACTCAAAGCGGCGGCGGGCTTCCTGATCACCAACCATGCGCGGAAGCACATCATGACGCTGCCCCGGGCTGTCCGGAAACGGAACGTGTACGAGGAGGTTGCTCGATTCCTCGACATCCCCGGCGGCCAGGAAATTGTGCAGGAGAGCTACGCCCAACTCCGGAAATTCAACTGCTGGAACATTTCCATCGTGCAGCAGTACGCGCGCTTCAAGCAGAGCCGCATTCGGTCGGCGGTGTTCGGGAACTCCCGGCAGTTTTTCATCCTCCGTCAGAACGACCGAACCGACTTGGAGGACATGGGCCGGGACATCGCGATTCCGGAAGTCACGCAGCACGCGATCATGAACTACCCGCTGCCCGATCACCAAGCCGGGCAGAAGTACTCGCCCTTCACTTACCTCCACACCGATTCGACCCGGGCCCTCTGCGGCACGGTCCACAACATCGCTTCGGCGGAGATGCTCTACTGCTCCAGCTCGAGCGGGGAACACTTCGACAAGCGCGCCCGTGAGTTGCGGCAAAGTCCCAGCGTGGTGGAAGGCATTATCGCGCATGCCCAACCGCCGACTTCACCCACTTCCGAGACCTCCAAGAAACTTCCATGAACTCCAAGACTGAACATCCAGAACGGCTCGTCTTGCTCGCCGTCGTCGTTTGCCTCCTCACCGGATGCGCTGCCAGCCGTCCCCTCGGCGATGCCGCACTGGGGGCAGGGGGCGCCTATCTCGGCTACGAATTGTCGGACGGAAACCCCATCGCCACGACAGCGGGCGCAGCCGGCGGGGTGCTCCTCAGCGAGGGTCTGCACTACCTGGCCAAGAAGGAGACCCAAAAAGCCTACGCGGCGGGTTACGACAAGGGGAAGAGCGACGCGGTCAAACAACAGTACTGGCTCTACGTCTCCCTCCAGCGTCAGCGAAACCGCGTCGGGAACGTTCGACTGTACCCGGTGCAACTGCCCGAACAGCGCCTGGACGGCGTCACCTTCCAACCCACCACGAAGTTCCTGCGCATCGAAGAATAGGAATCCCCCCATGAAAACTCACCAAGCCCAACTTGTCGCCGTTCTGGCGTTCGCTGGATTGGCCTTCCCGGCCCACGCTCAATGGACCGTTTACGATCCCGCGGTTCACACCCAACAGATTGTTGGAACCGCCCAGCAGATCGCCAAGTTCGTTCAAATCATTGGCCATCAGGTCAGCCAGATCGAGCAGCTGAAGGATCAGGTGAAGACCCTGCATCACTACGTGGACCTGTTCGGCGATCCGGCCAGCATTGAACCGGAGTCCATTGGTGTTCTGACGGCCGATCTAGGAAAACCGGAAGTCGGTCAAACGTTGGGTGAGCTACAGGCCGCCGCCGAGGCGCAGGACGCGATGCTCGAGAGCGCCCATGGATTGTACCGGGCCGTGGGCGAGACGTTCTCGACGCCCGGCGGTGAGATTGTTCATCGCCGCACGGAACCTTACCGGGCTATCGGTGCGGTCCAGCAGACCGCCGCCAACTTTCTCGGAGTCGTTGACGATGCCGCCGCGCGGCGGGTCACGCTCAAGAACGAGCTCGTAAAGACGACCGAGGCGCTGAAGTCCGCCGAGACGGATGCCGAGGTTCAGAAACTCACCGGTGTCTTAGTCGGCTTGGGATCGGCTCTGGAGAGCACGGATCACGAGGTGGCGCAGGCCAGTGCGTCGGCCCTCGTCCAGGACATTGCGAATCGAGCGGACGCACAGCGTCAGGTGGAGGCCAAGAAGGAGCAGCAACACGCGGAGTTCCACGAAGCGGTTGTTCGGTACGGCCAAACGTTCCGACTCCTGAATCAGGCCACGCGGTTTCCCACTCGCTAACGCACAAAACGTATGGCCACCTTTGAGCAGATCTTTCCGACGTTCCTGCAGAAATGCGCCGAGCTGCACACGCTTCTCCGGATGGTGGCGTTCATGCTGTTCATCGTGGGAACGATCACCTTCGTTCTGCACGGCTTCTCGCCGAAGACACTGATGCTGCATATGGGGCGATTGCTCCTGTTGACCGCACTCCTGGTGTTCCTGCCGGAGTGGGGGAATCGCATTCAAGAACTGCTCCAGGTCTCCGTCCTCTCGGGGCTGGGTGTGGATCCGGCCGCTGTGAGTGAACAGTACGTCGCGTTGTTGGTCGTGAAGCGAGACACCGGGCTGGAGCGCTCGTGGTGGGACATTCTGGGTGACCTCAATGGATTCACGGTTGAGGCCCTGATAACGGGGGCCCTTTGGTTAGTGGGGCAGTTTGCGGCGTTTCTCCTCTTCTGGGCGTACGTGTTCCAAAAGGTGATTCTTTACCTGGGCTATGCGCTCTCGCCGCTCCTCATCGGCTTGATGGCGATTCACCCGCTCAAGTCGGTGGGCACCCGGTACCTGTTGAACCTGGTGGGCGTCCTGCTGTGGCCGCTGGGCTGGGCGGTGGCCGCCCTAATCACGCAGGGGTTCCTGGATTTCATGACCGATCCGGCCTTGAAGTTTCTTGATCCGACCGCGACCGGCTACGGGCTGCAGAACCTGGTCGGGCTCGCATTTCTTTCCTTCTGGATCGTATTCAGCACGGTTTCCGCACCGTTGGTGATCCAGACGGTCTTTACCTCCGGGGCGCTCGCTGGAAGTCAGTTGATCAGTGGCGCCGTCAGCGGGGCGTTGCAGACGGCGGCAACCACCGCTGGGGCAGGGGCGGTGGCTGCGGCTACTGGGATTCCGTTGGTGACGGCAGGTGCCGCGGGAATGGCGGCCGTCATGAGTACCTTGTCCACCGCTGCCGGACACGGCAGTGCCGGCGCCATCATCATCGCCGGCAGCGGTCTTCCTCCCCGCAGCGCCCGGGGTCGCCCCGGCGACGACATCACCGGTGACAAGGCCGTCCGCGAACTCATCGCGAAAGATCGGCGGCAGTACTTCTAAACCACCATGAACTCGATTCCCTTACTAGAGAGCCACCCCACGGTCGATTCAGTGGGTGCGCCCCAACGGCGTTTTGATCCCACCCAACTGTTTGCCCAACGCGATCGGCTGCCGTGGTTTTGGTTCTTCGTCGCCGTGGCGGTGAGCGGATTGGCTGCCTTCGACCGCTACCACTTGGTCCAGCAGTTCAAGCATCGAGAGCGGGTGGTGATTATTGATCCTGCTCAAACCTACTACCTCAGTCCGCTCCTCGAGTTTCAGGAGGCCAAGGAACTCCACGCCCAGCAGGCGGAGCTGGCGACCTTGGCCTTTTTGAATCGCAATCCTCGCGACTTCGATCAGCCGCAACTGCTCGCGCAAACCTTCCTGAAGGCGGCTCACCAGAAAGCCCAGGATCTCCGCATCCGCGAGACTGCGGAGTTTCGCGCCAAGCAACTCCACCAAAAGCCGGAGATTGCCAAGATCGACATCCTGACCACCCGCGAGAACGAGGTTCTGGCTAACGTCAGCGGCCAGGTCATCCGCAACGGTGTCTTTCAAGAGAAGGCCTTTGCGGAGGTGTTCAACTTCAAGCTGAGCCTTCGCCTGATCCGAAACCCCAATTTGGCGGTCAACGGGCGCTTCCCGATGGCCGTCGCCGAATTCAAATATGAAAGCTCCAAGTAACCTGGTGATCCTAGCCTGTCTGGCGGCCAACTCGGGGGTAGCGGCTTCCTCTGAGGCGATTCAGCGGGCCATTCTCGACGACCGTGTTGTGGTGGTCGTTCCGGTGGCGACCAATCGGGTCACAACCATCAGCTTCCCCAGTTCCATCGCCGCCCTGGATGGGGCAGGGGTGTCAGCGGATCCCAAGATTCCTGGCGTCTTCCAACTCGCCCACACCAAGGGTTCGTCCTTCCTCTCCCTTCGCGCGACCACTCGTGGAGCCGCCTCGAATCTGAACGTCCGATGGAACCGGCGGACCTACGTTTTCGGGTTGGTCGAAAGCAATGTCCCGGTGCTGGCGCTCAATCTGGAGGAACGGGTCACTGCGGCCCAGGTTCAGCCGGCTCCCGCTGTCTCGCCGACCCGTCTGTTGGCGCTGTTGGACAAAGCCAAGGCGTATCCGCTCTTGCGGCAACAACACCCCGAGTCGGTCGCGCAGGTGGAACCCAGGACCTTCGCCGCCGCACCTTCCGTCACGGACTTCAACGACTACGAGATTCAGATTCAGGAGATCTTTCGCTTCAACCCGGAGGACACCCTCGTGTTCCACGTGCGGATGCGGAACAAGTCGGAGCGCGAACTACGGTATCGTCCCGACTCTTTTGCCGTCCGGGTGGGCGACCGGCTGTATCACCAGTCCATCAGCGATGCGTCCGGCGTACTGCCGCCGAAGGGCGAAAAGGCGGTGTATTTCGCGCTGACTGGGACTCCCGACGGCGCTCGGGCGGAACTTTCCCTCAAGAATGACTTCTCCGTGCTGGTGACTCGGACGTCCCCGGAGCCCCAGGAAAACTCTCAGCCGAATGAGGCTTCGGCACCTCAGCCATGACTCCCAATTCCTTTCTTCAGTTCTGGAAAACCAAGTCGGGCCGACTGCTCCTGTTCGGACTGGTCTTTGGCGGCGGGCTACTGGTGTTCGGCGTGGTACGCCAACGATCCAATAGCGACGAAGCCGACCTGCCGCTCCCGGTGCGGACCAACCGGGTGGATCAGGGAGTGCAGACCGTCGAACGCCCAATGGAAGTGTTCCGGACTCCCGTGCCCAAACCCGAACCGGTGGTCGTGGCGGCCCGGACCAATGCGAGTGCGACTGAAAAGCCCGCCAAGCCCAAGAGCCAACCTACGATGGCCCCTATCGGTCTGTTTGCCGACATGACGGCTGGGTTGCGAGAACCGAAGGCGGCCCCCAGCGTCTACGCACCCTACGGCCGGCTGATTCCCTGTGAGACCGTCATTACGGTGGATTCGGCTTCGATTCAAACGCCCATCGTCGGCCTGATTACGGAGGACGTTTACCACGCCGGGAAATTGGTCATTCCTGCCGGCACCGAACTCCACGGGACGGCTCAGACGGACCGTCACCGGGAGCGCATCGCCAGTGGCAATTCCTGGACCCTGGTCTGGCAAACGGGTGAGGAACTGCAGCTGAGGGGCATCGTGCTGAATCGGGAGTTCTCCGGAGATCAGGAGGGCTGGGGGATAACCGATGGAAGCGCCGGTCTTCGCGGCCGGATCATCAAGTCGGACGACCTCGCCGAGATCAAACTCTTCGCCGCCACTCTGCTCAGCGGCGCCGCCAGCGCCTTGACGGAGCAACAACCGACCATCTTCGGCAATCTCGACAGCCGATCCCTCAACAATGCGCCGCTCCAAGGTGCCCAGGACGTGCTGGAGATTTACGCGAAGCGGATTCTTGACGCGATCGAACGCGACGGGTTCTACACCCGAGTTCCCAGCGGCAAGCAGTTCTACCTCTACGTCCTCCAAACCATAGACCGCTCGGCCGCGGAAATTGGGGGCTCCCAGACCCCGTTCGAACCGTCTCCGGCTTTAGGAACGACCCCGGCCGAACCCGGGCGTCCAGCCCAGTGATTTGGTACCCCTCCTTTCGATTCCATGCCCTCCGTCAAACCATGAAACTCCTGATCGTCGTCTTCCTTCCTGTCCCACTGCTGGTCATCTCGTGCGCTTCGCGCTCAACGGCGCCCGTTGGGGTGGAGCCGCAGCCGCCCTCGGTGATCGCGCCCGTGGAATCGGTCCGCCATGGCGAAGTCATCCGCGCCTACCACCTTGGCCGCTACGTGGATTCCAGCCAACCCGGCGTGATGCACGAGCAACATCCCATCTATCGGGTCGAGGCGGAATCCCGATGGAACTTCCTCCCGGGCCAGGACCACCCCGGCACGGGCGTCGCTCTGACCCCACCTTTGGATCCGGCGCATTCGCCGGCCCCGTCCAATGATCCGATCGTGGCCGAATTGAACCGACAGAAGGACGCCACCGAACGGGTCATGCAGGAAGCCACCCGATTGGCGCAGTCCTATGACCAACTTCAGAAGGTAATCGGCGATATGATGGCGGTCGCCCAGAGCCACACACAGACGACCACCCGCATGGGTCAGACCGAACGTCGGCTTGCCGAGATGGAACAAGAACTGGCGCGCCTGATGTCGCCCGTGCCAGGGGCCACCAATGGAGTTCCACCGACACCCTTCTTCGACCCAGTGCAACCCTGAGGACACTTTGCCTGGATGAACTGGGGATGGTTCTGGGTCGCCCGCCATCCCGCTCATCCCGGCGAACACGGTCGCTACCGTGAAACAACAAACCATGAAGCGTTATGAACAAACCAAAATCCCCCGCGCCCAGCGGCGCCGGCGGCGCTGCCGCCCTCACTGATCAGCCTACCTACCGGCAAAACCCGGAGGTGGATGCCAAGATTGACGCCCACATCAAGGAAAACCCCAAGTATTGGGCCTACATTCAGGGAATGCCACGGGAGCGCCTTGAGCGAACCTTGGTGCTCAACGAGGTTCGGGAACTCGACCGTCAGCACCGCATGCGCGAGGGAGTCCTGAAGTCTATCAATCGGAATCCCGACCTGAAACAAGCCTACGAGACCCTCGTGAAGGATCTTCCGGAAGAGCAGCGCGAAGGCGTCATTGCCCAACTGGCGCGGCAAGCCAAGCGCGTCGTGGCTCGCACTCAGGGCCAACAGCAAAGTCATTCCGTCGGAGTCTGATCCTCCTGACCCGGTCGCGTCTTCCTTCCTGTCGACCTGATTTCGAGGCCCGCCGTACTGGCAATCTCGGATTATCCAATCCCTCAGGTGGGAGCGTGACCGGGTCTATAGGTTGACCCGTTTACAGACCTTGAATAACAAGCTGCAAGAAAGGGGCGAAATGGAACGGATTTGCCCGCGATTTGCTGGCCAAGTGCCATTCGGCTCTGGTTTGGGATAAACTCCCCAGCCTCGGATCAACATGAAACATTTGGATCACCCCCTGCGTCCCATAACCGATTTCCTAGCTTTCCTAGATTACCTGATCGAGGAGCATGGCCACTACCTGTACATTGGTTGTGTCTACGTGGGCCTCGCGGTCATTCTTTGGATTCTGGTTCGGCCTCGCCGACCTCGTCGGACGGACGTTGGTCCAGTGACGATTGTGATCCTACCTTGGGGACCCCCTCCCAAACGAGATCCGCCGCCCATCGACTCCCCGTTCGACGATCCTCTGTAGCGATAGTTCCCTAAATTCTTACTCCGTGGTTTGAAGACAGTGCCCCCTGGCTGTCTGTGCTCCCTCATATCCATGGGCCTTGGAGGTACCCATGCGTCGCGATTCCAACGTCATTGGACAAATTGTGTCCCGTCTACGTTATGAACGCCACTGGTCGCAGGACGATCTGGTGGCCCGACTCCAAATCCTAGGATGCAGCATTACCCGCAGCATCCTGGCTAACATCGAGACCCGTCGTTCGGTGGCGACCGACAAACAGATCCTCTATTTTGCCCAGGTCTTTGGGGTAGATGCCGCAAAGATTCTCCCACCGCTCCCCACTCGCTCCAAGGGCACTCCGTTGGGGATAAACACCCAGGCCGCGACTCGGCGGCGTCGGGAGTGAGCTCAAACGCTCAAACCTTCCCATTGACGGCCCCTCGAATAGCTTATGGCAGTTCGACCCCAGGATTCGGATCGGCAGCTCGACCTGTTTGCTTCATCACGTCCAACACATGCCTCCCTTGACCCAATACGGCCGGATGGCCGAGCGACACTGGCGGGAGTTCCTGCCGAAGCTGGTCCGCGACCTGGAAGCCCAGGGCCAGCTGCACCAACGGTTGCTGGAGGCGGAGGAGAAGACCAAGGACGAGATGGCCACGCTCCGAAGCCGCTTGATGGCGGAGGGCCTGACCGCGGATCAGGCCCACCGCCAGGCTTGGGAAACCGTCCGGGAACGGTACTTGTTGCTGCCCCCGGAGACTTGAGCTCGGAATCCGGGGGTGAGCGGTTCATCGTCGTCCAACGGGAGCCGCCGGCCCAGAATCTCAACAGCTATCGGATCACGGCGGCCGACGCGTTAGGGGAGGGAGGTCCGAAGCAGAAGTTTTGGCAGAACCTGACCGCGATCCAGACCCTTCGCACTCTGGAGGCCGAAGGCCGCCCGGCTACGACGACGGAGAAGGGGATCTTGGTCCAGTACGTCGGCTGGGGTTCGCTTCCCCAAGTCTTCGACGACTCCAATGAGGATTGGGCTCGGGAGCGCGACGTTCTTCGGAAGACCTTGTCTCGCGAGGAATGGGACTTCGCTCGGTCCACCACGCTCAACGCTCATTATACGTCCCCAGTCATCGTTTCCGCCCTGTATGCGGCCTTGGAACGATTCGGGTTTGAGGGTGGGCGAGTACTGGAACCCGCCTGTGGAATCGGCCACTTCATTGGGCTGATGCCGCCGGCGATGCTGCAACGCTCGATGATTACGGGCATTGAGATTGATCTACTGACGGCGCGAATTGCTCAGGCACTGTATCCGGAGGCTGACATTCGGGCGCAGCCATTCGAGAAGGCAAAATTGGCCGCCGGATTCTACGATGTCGCGATCTCCAACGTGCCGTTCGGGGACTATCCGGTCCATGATCCGCGGTGGAACGACTACAAGTTCCCCATTCACGACTACTTCTTCGCGGCCAGCGTGGAGAAAGTCCGTCCGGGAGGCCTGATCCTGTTCATCACGTCGAAGGGAACCTTGGACAAACTGGATTCAACCCTGCGGGAACACCTTTCCACCCAGGCGGAGCTGCTGGGGGCCATCCGTCTGCCCAACGACGCCTTCAAGAAGAACGCCGGGACGGAAGTCACCACCGACTTCGTGATGCTGCGGCGGCTACACCCCGGCGAGGCGCCCGCTGGGCCGTCCTGGAAGGTGACAGTGGGGTACACCAATGAGGCCGGAGAAAACTTCAGGCTGAACGAGTACTTCGCCCAACGCCCGGAGCTGATGCTCGGACGGATGCGACTCGCCGGCCGGATGTACCGCGACCGGGAACCGACCTTGGAGTCCGACGGACGAGATCTGGCGGAGGCCTTGCAGTCGGCGATCTCACAGCTGCCGTCAGGCGTCTACCGCTCGCGGGATCAGCGAATCGCGGAACCGACCTTCGATCAAACCGTGCCGGCCCCGGATGACGTCAAGCCGAACGCCTACTGTCTGGACAATGGCTTGGTCTGCTTCCGGGACGAAGATGTCCTGCGCCCCCTCAATGACCTGCCTTTGGAAACGAGGACGCGGATTCGGGGCCTCATTCAGGTTCGGGACGCGGTCCGCACCTGCCTTCGAACTCAGCTCGACGGCAGCCCTGAGGATCAAGTTCTTGCTGCCAGGCACGTACTCAATGTGGCCTACGACCGGTTTGCCGGTCGCCATGGTCCCATCCATGCCCGGGCCAATCAGCGGGCCTTCGACGGCGATCCAGACCTGCCATTACTGCTGTCCCTCGAGCAGTTCGACAGTGAATCTGGACTGGCCACCAAAGCCGCCGTTTTTCGAGAGCGGACCATTCACCGGCGCCACGAGGTGCTGAGGGTGGCTGATGCGAAGGAGGCACTCCTGGTTACGCTCAACGACAAGGGCAGGGTGGATCTGGACCATATGTCGGGTCTACTCCGGCGAACCACGGACGAACTGGTGCCCGAGCTCAAAGGCCTGATCTTCCTTAATCCCCAGTCGAATCAGTGGGAGACGGAGGACCAATACCTCTCCGGAAACGTGCGCGAGAAGTTGGAAATCGCCGAAGCCGCAGCGCTCACCGATCCGAGATTTCAGGAGAATGCCACGGCCCTGAAATCGGCCCTGCCGGCGGACTTGGGCCCGTCCGAAATCGATGTACGCCTCGGCGCCGCCTGGCTGCCGGCCAGTGATGTCGAACAGTTCACCCAGGAACTGTTGGGAGTCTCGACCGGGGTGCGGGTCGGCCACGTGGCCGCGTTAGGGACCTGGTTCCTGGAGGGAGACTGGGAGGTGAAACGAGCGACGGCGAACACCACCGATTGGGGAACGGATCGCCGTTCGGCCCTCGAACTCATCGAGGATGCGCTCAACCTCCGGACCCCGACCGTTCACGATTACGACGCGGACCAGAAACCCACCGTCAACGCCCAGGCTACGGAGGCGGCGCGCGAGAAGCAGCAGCGGATCAAGGAGCGGTTCGCGGAATGGATCTGGAGTGAGGATTCCCGGCGGGAGCGGCTGTGTCGGCAGTACAACGACACGTTTAATCATACCCGCGTGCGCACCTTCAGCGGCGATCACCTCACCCTGCCTGGGGCCAGTCAGAACATCACCCTTCAGGGGCATCAAAAGGCCGGCATCTGGCGGATTCTGCAGACTCCCAACACCTTGCTTGCGCATGTCGTAGGGGCAGGGAAGACCTTCACGATGGTGGCCGCTGCGATGGAGCTGCGACGGCTGGGATTGTGCCACAAGCCGCTCTTTGCGGTTCCGAACCACATGCTCGGTCAGTTTTCCACAGAGCTGCTCACCTTGTATCCGGGCGCCCAAATTCTGGTGGCCGGAAAGGCGGATTTTGAGGCGGCGAACCGGAAGAAACTCTTCAGCCGCATCGCCACGGGCAATTGGGATGCTGTGATCGTCACGCATTCCGGGTTCGAGCGCATTCCCTTGGCGAAAGACACCAAGGAACGGTTCTTCGAGGAACAGCTGCATGAACTGGAGATGGTGAAACGGCAACACGCCGGCTCTGGGGATCGACGGCTGGTGAAGGAGATTGAGAAGGCCAAGAAGCGGCTGGAAGTCCGACTCCAAGGACTCGCGGCGGAAGGGAAGAAGGACAACACTCTTACTTTTGAGGAATTGGGGGTAGACCGGTTGTTTGTCGATGAAGCCCACTACTTCAAGAATCTGTTCTACGTCTCGAAGATGACCCGGATTGCCGGCCTGCCGCAGACGGCGAGCGAGCGGGCCTTCGACATGTATCTCAAGGTCCGTCACGTCCAGTCGCTCAATGGGGGCGGTGGGGTGGTCTTTGCAACCGGCACACCGATCGCCAACAGCATGGCCGAAATGTTTACCATGCAGCGGTATCTCCAGCCAGAGGCGTTGAAACGCCATAACCTCCATCATTTCGATTCGTGGGCCGCCACGTTTGGAGAACCGGTCACTGCCCTGGAGCTTTCGCCGGAAGGCGCTGGGTATCGGCTCAACACCCGTTTCGCCCGGTTTATCAACGTCCCGGAACTGATGCAGATGTTCCGTCAGACGGCGGATGTGCAGACGGCCGACATGCTCCATCTGCCGCGCCCAATACTGGAGAACGGCAAGCCGAGCATTCGGAATGCGCCCGCCACCCCGGAATTGAAGGCGCTCGTCGAGCAACTCGCCGCCCGAGCAGGTGCCCTGAAAACCAATCGGGTGGACCCACGAGTGGACAACATGCTGAAGATCACGTCCGAGGGCCGGAAGGCGGCGCTTGATCTGCGGCTGGTCTTACCAGGGGCCCGGGACGACCTACAGAGCAAGGTCAACCTCGCCATCGAGAACATCCACAGCATCTGGAAGGCTTCGGAGCCGGAACGTTCCACGCAGTTGGTCTTCTGCGACCTCTCCACCCCGCGCGATTCAGGGTTCTCCGTCTACCGCGACATGGCGGCAAAACTGGAAAAACTGGGCGTGCCGCCGAGCCAGATTGGATTCATTCAGGATTTTGAGACGGACGCAGCGAAGCTTGGCCTCTTCCGAGACGTTCGGAGCGGCAAGGTCCGGATTCTCTTCGGGAGCACCCAGAAGATGGGTTCGGGCACCAACGTCCAGGAACGGCTGATTGCCCTGCATCACCTGGATGCCCCGTGGCGACCCGCCGATGTCGAGCAACGCGAAGGCCGAATCCTCCGTCAGGGGAACCGGAATCCCGTGGTCCAGATCTACCGCTACGTCACTGGTGGATCCTTCGACGCCTACATGTGGCAAACCTTGGAGACCAAGGCGAAGTTCATCGCCCAGGTGATGAGCGGTGACATGACCATCCGGCGCTTGGAGGACCTGGATTCGGCTGCCTTGACCTATGCCGAGGTCAAAGCCATCGCGTCCGGGAATCCCTTGGTCATCGAGAAGGCGCAGGTCGACGCCGAATTGATGCGGCTGACTCGCCTTCGCTCTTCACATTCGGAGGAGCAGTACCGAATCCGAGGTGAACGCCGACGCGCCGAAGACGATGCGAGCAGCTGTGCCCGCCGCCTGGCCAACCTGGGCCTGGACCTGGGGTCCCGCGAAGACGCTTCTGGCGACCGCTTCACCATCGAGATCAACGGCCAGACCATCACCAACCGGGGAATCGCCGGCGAACTCCTCCTTCGCCAGGCCGAGAAGCTGAAAAGCCGCTCCCGGGATGAAGTCCAAGTGGGGCGATTCGGCGGGTTCGACCTCATTCTTCGGACCGGCTTCGGTGACGGCCCGGAGATCATCCTCCGCGGTCACAATAGTTACCCCGCCCGAGTGACCGACACCGCCCTGGGCACAATCCGATCCTTGGAAGCCACCCTCCAGAGTCTCGAGGAACGGGGTGAGAAACTAGAACAAGAGAGCGCCAGCCTCCTCAAACGTGCCGCCGAACTCGAAGCGCGAATCGGCCATCCCTTCGAGCACGAGGAGCACTACCAAGAATTACGGAAACGCCAGTCCGCCATCGCCGATCAACTCGACCTCACCAAGAACCAAGCCGCCACCCAACTCGACGCCGAACCGGGACCGGAACAGGCAATTTCCATGGGAGAGCAGGAGACCCCGGCCGAAACAGTGAAACCCGGCCGGAAACCGGCCGTGCGAGTCTGAGGTGGCCCGCACCAGTCGGTGACCGAACTTGATTCTTTTCCGAGATTAATCGTCGCTGACGTTGAGATCAGTGGCAGGCGCCCCTTCATTTCGTCGGTAATCAGGGGTGCTCATGCCCTCCCGCGATCGCGCCTCTGGTTGCTTCGCGCACCGCTCGCGCCAGGCCCGCAGCCGCGGCCCTGTCACGGCGCTGCTGAGGCTTCGCGTCCCGACGGCGCGACCGCGTCCGGGTGTGGTTCGGCGGAGCAGTCGTGCTCTCTGGGGTCCCGGTGAAGAGAGCACTCCCGCTCCTTCGGCACGAACCACAACACATGAGCACCACCGAAGTCACCTCGCCGAACGAATCGCACCGTTGCACTTCACCCCTGACCCAGGCCATCGAAGCCGCCACCCAGCAGGGTGCCCGGGCCATCCGGTCCGCCAACCAACCCCGGGAATGGAAACTGGTCGCACTGCGCGAATGTCCTACTCCCGATCAACTGCAGGACTGTTCCACACCGCAACAGGCGGCCGATTACTGGCGGTTGCATGTGCAAACCAATCCGTACTTCGATCCGGATCGCGAATTCTTCGTAGTCCTCATTCTCAACACCCGTCGACGGATCAAGGGTCACGTCATCGTGGGAATGGGAATTCTGGACTCCGTCCTCGTCCATGCTCGGGAAGTCTTCCGAGTGGCCATTGTGGCCAGTGCCCATGCGGTGATTTTGGCTCACAACCATCCGGCGGGTGATCCCACTCCCAGTGAGGCAGACATCCGCACAACCCGAGACCTCATCCGAGCGGGCCAGCTGCTCAAGATCGAAGTTCTCGACCACATCATCATCGGAAGTGCCACGCATTCATCCCTCCGCAGCCTCGGCCATTTTTTCACGTAGGCACGAGTGCCGTGCCTTAAACTGTTGCCGCCGAATTCCGTCGGCAATGGGTTCGCGTGACACCCTCAAGTCATTTCGGGGACGACTTTGTTTGTGTACCAGGAACACCAGAAAGCCACCGCACAAGACTAAACTATTCTCCAAGATGATTGCTACCCGGCCGTCGACAGATCAGTGCTCCTCAAGTGAAACGGAATTCCTGACAAAGCAGGAGCTTTGCGGTCGATTGAAGAAAACACCTCGGTGCATCGAGAATTGGATGCGCCGTCAGTATCTTCCATACATCAAGATCGGTCACAGTGTGCTATTCCGGTGGCCTGACGTTCGGAGCGCGCTGAAACGGTTCCAGATAAATTAAGGGTTTCTGTTTCGATTTCAGGGGCCAACTTCCTTCCAGATTTCGGAGGCATGATGGAAAACCATTCGCGAGCTTCAGCCTCGGTGACGAGTGACCGATAATGGGCTTGGATCATTTGAGGGCTGTTGCCGCACTCGAAGGCCACTTTCGCCGCGTCTTGAACCAATGCGAGTCGATAGGACGCGTATCCGTGGCGGAGGCCGTTCTTAACCCAAGGAACACCGACCTCTGCCGCGACGCGCACAGTCACCTTTTCCGGTGCCAAACAGACTGCCCCTCTGCGTTTACGGCAGATATTGAGCCACGCGAGTGCTGAATCGCAAAGGGGAACTACGCGTCGGCTTTGGGTCTTGGCGACGCTTTCGTCCACAACCACGACACCTTGGTCCAGCTTGACCTGATCCCATTGGAGGCGACCAATCTCGGCAGTCCGCAGTCCACAAAGTCCACCCAGTACCAAGGCCGCAAGGCTCTTCGAATCTGCCCCGTGAAGTAGGGTTTTAAATGCCTTGGGCGTAAAGACCGCGCGCGTGGGTGCCTCTGGCTCAGGAGTTTCAAGTTCGGCAAATTCAACACTCAGTTCCCGGGGAGTATACTTCCGTCGTGCCGCGAAGTTGATCAGACCGTTCACGGCGCGCTGGTGATTGAACAGGCTCCGCAAAGCGAGCGATCGTCCATCCTTGGCTTTCAGCGACCAAAGCCATTTCGAGAACTCTGCCGTTGTGACGCTTGCGAGGGGGCAGTCAAATGCGGTTGCGAACTTGGACAGGTACTTTTCGACGTGGCCGACGTAAACATCCGACTTTCCCCGGCGCTGGAGGTCAGCGACATACTCCTTGAGAATATCCCGCACCTTCTTTCGATCCATTCCGGGGGGGGGCAAGGCGAAGATAGGCAGTCACGATATCGGTAAGGCTAACCTCTGGCGGGAGTTTTTTTCGAGCGGAGGCATATTCGGAAGCCGCTTGGAGCAGTGAAACACCCAATGGTCGCAGGAGTTCGACGGCAGCACCGTAGGCAGCCAGATCCTCTGGAGTGGCCCGCTTGGCTTCCGCCTCTCCTTGGCTCAACCCCCGCGCCACGGTTCCGGCAAACTCCTTTGCCTTCTCCAGTGAGCCGAAGGCCTTTTTCCTCGCCTTTCCGTCTGGTTCGCGCCAGTGGATAGAGTGTTCGGAGTAGGAACGGCCGCGAATGCGACGACTCCGAGAGTAGATCGTTATCGAGACCGAACCCGCACGAACGAGGAGTGGTTTCGTTCTGGCGCTCACGGATAACTTTTTCGGAAATCTTTCGGAAAAAGTCAACCAAACCGGGGAGAACCCTGTGGAAGTTGGCTCCAGAGGTAGGACTCGAACCTACAACCGATCGGTTAACAGCCGATAGCTCTACCATTGAGCTACTCTGGAACGCTCTTGCGGGCGCGGAACCTAGCCAGCCGGTTTCCGAACCGTCAAAGGGTTTTTCCGGTAATCATCAGTCCAGCCCACTCCGGTCGGTGGATCGCTCTCCCGAAACCGGGGCTGCTAAACGAAATAACGAGAAGTTCCATTCGCAGTTTCAGTTTCAGCGCACAAACCAGTCGAGAATTGCGAGGAACCAACACCGAGGAAACGGATGTGCCTTGGGACCATAAACCCGTTAGTACTTCTAAAATTCTGATGCGCAGTAGTTTGCTATCAATCAATTCTCAACTTTCAGCTCTCAACCGGTTTGTGGGTAGAGAAAACCTCCAAAACGGACGCGAGTTAAGACCATGACCCGATGCGAGAAGGAGGCGCTGTCCGGTCACCAGGACTCCATGCCGAGTTTGCGGGTTGATTCAGATGGCGCGTCCTTCCGTCCGCGGCTACGGCGGTTCATGGAGAGTTGGTCGGAAAAGCGAAGCGGGGTAGGGCGAGGTTCCGCCGAGCCGTTCGTGTCCCGGCGAAAAGACGCGTTATTAGGAGTCCACACACGTATGGCTCCGCAGAGCGTCGCCCCACAGGTTTTTCCCGACCCGATGCTCCCTGGCTGCCAGTTACCGGAAGCCGGCCGGGACGCCGCCGATCTTTTGCATGAGGACCTGGGAGGGAGTGGGTCGCTTGCGGCGGCGATCCCGGCTGATTTTGACCGAGACATAGCGGGCTTCGGTGATGATGAACTTCTTCACCTCCACCCGGACGGCTTGCGGCTGGTACTCTTTCAGAATGAGTTGGGCGATCTCTTCGGCCAGGGTCTCGATCAGCTTCCACTGGCGTCCATTGCCCAGTTCCAGCAGACGCCGGCTCACGCTGTAGTAGTTGATGGTCTTCTCGAGGTCGTCGGTTTGGGCGGCGGGGGCGACATCGAGATCCATCTCCACGGTCAGGAGAAGTTTTTGCGCCCGGGCCCGTTCGTCCTCGGGAACACCAATGTGATAATGAACCTCCAGGTCGCACAGGGTAATGGTGTCCATGCCGCAGCGTAGTTCGAGTGGTTGCTTTGCCCAAGAAACGGTTGGGACTCAAGGGACCGGGGTGGGTGCAGGCCCGAAGACGGCTTCCAGCAGAATTCGAGTGGGCGTGTTGAGCGGGAGCTGCCAGACGTTGGCCGGTTCGAGCCAGCGGAAATCCTGGGCTTCGGTATTGAGCCGGACCGATTGTTCGCCGGCGGCCAGGCAGGTGTAGTTCAAGAGCAGGAAATGGGCGTCTTTGTAGAACTCCGGCGGATGAATCGCGTCCTGTACCAGCACGAAGCGCACGTCGCTGACCGTCAGGCCCGTTTCCTCGAGGAGTTCCCGCCGCAGGGCATCCTCGCTGGCTTCACCCCATTCGATCTTGCCGCCGGGAATGCCCCAGAGACCGGACCATTTGTTGGTTCGCACGAGCAGAACCTGACCGGTGTCATTGCGAATCAGACCGCCGACCGTAACGATGGGAAATCGGGGCGTGTTGGTGGGGGCGGGTCGGAGTTGGAAGCCCTGACGCTCCAGAAGAATCCGGAACTCCCCCAGATGTTCCACGATGAGGTCGGGCTGGGCTTCGCGCAGTTGTCCGAGGGAATTGTAACCGGTCAGCACGGCCACACTGCGGATACCGCCGAAGCGGGCCGTCTCGATGTCGTGCTGCATGTCGCCCACGAAGATCGTGGTGGCGGGATCGAGCTGATTGTCGGTGAGGATCTCGGCGATGCGGGCCCGCTTGTCGGCGACGCCGGCGTAGATGCGTTCGAAGTAGGCGCCGAAACCCAGGGATTCCGCCTGGGTGGCGAAGGGTTTCGGATGAACCGCCGTGAGCACGAAGAGCCGGAGCTTTTGTTGCGAACAGAATTCCAATAGTTCCCGCGCATGAGGCAGGGGGACGACGGAGTCCTGGCATTCGGCGAAGCGGGCATGAAACCACAGTTCGAGCTTTTCCAGCGGCCACTCGGGCAGAAACCGTTCGTAGAAGCCGCGGTAAGGCAGCTGGAATTCCGCGCGGAACTCCTCCAGCGAGAGCGGCGGAATCCCGGCTTGGCGAAAGACATGATTGCTGGCTTCCCAGACCGCCGGCAGATCGTCCACCAACGTTCCAGACCAATCGAAGATCACGTTCCGAATCACGGGCGGGAGGGTGGGGCAATGAGTTGAAAGTTGAGAGTTGAGAGTTGAGAGAAAATGCAGGGAGCCGGGAGGTCGCCCGGTTCGATCTGGACTTCACGCGCTCTGCTACCAAAAGCGGCAGGCCGTCGGCCGCAATTCATCGTGATTACGGGAAGGAGTTGCATTCGTTTCCAGAAGGCGGATGAGTTGCCCCGGCGAACGTGGCGCGGTCATCTGAAACCACAACCCTGTGGTGAGACGGCTGATCCGGCCAATTCGCCTGGCTGATGGCAGATGTCGCGCTGAACTGATTTAACGCAATGTCCCTTTTACGAACCCCACTGTACTCCGCCCACCAACGGTTGGGTGGCAAGCTCATTGAATTCGGCGGCTGGGAAATGCCGGTGCAATATTCGTCGATTGTCGATGAACACCTGTGCGTTCGGCGCGCGGCGGGCATCTTCGACATCTGTCACATGGGCGAAGTGTTCGTCACGGGGCCCGGCGCCGAAGCCTATCTGAACGAGACGCTCACCAACGACGTTCGAAAGCTGGCGGTGGGACAGGGGCAGTACTCGCAGATGTGCCGGGAGGACGGGGGAACGGTCGACGATCTCTATGTCTATCGCCTCGCGCCGCTCGAATTTTTCCTGATCATCAATGCCAGCCGGATTGCCGTAGATGTGGCTTGGTTGCAGGAGCGGCTGTGCGCGTCGGCGCACCGTTCCGGAGTGATCTTCGAAAATGCGTCGGATCGATTGGCAGCGGTGGCCATTCAGGGACCGCGGGTGGTGGAGTTCATCGAATCCCTGTTTCCCGGGCCGAGTCAGGCGGGTACGCCGGCGGCGTCAGTGCTGGCGTTGAAGAAGAACGAAATCGGGTTGTGGACTTCCTTCAACACCGACGGAACCGCGCCGGGACCCAAGATCTGGGTGGCTCGGACGGGATATACGGGCGAAGACGGATTCGAAGTGGTGGCGCCGGCGGAGGTGATTGAAGGCGTCTGGAACCGGGCGCTGGCGGTGGGGCATGTGGGATGCCTTCAGCCCTGCGGACTGGGCGCGCGGGATACCTTGCGCACGGAGGTGTGTTATCCGTTGTACGGACACGAGCTCGACGAGACCACTTCGCCGATTGAAGCCGGATTGGGATTCTTTGTGTCCTTCGACAAGGGCGAGTTTCTGGGACGGGCGGCCTTGCTGGCCCAGAAAAACGGGGCTTGGAAGAAGCGGTCGGTGGCGTTCCGGATGACCGATAAATCGCCGCCACCCCGGCCGGGCTATCCGATTTGGGCGGATGGGCAAGCGGTGGGAACGGTGGTCAGCGGCACCCAGAGTCCTTCCCTGAATGTGGGCATAGGCTTGGGCTATGTGCCGCCGGCGTTGGCGGTGCCCGGTGGGAAGCTGGAGATCGAGATTCGGGGTCGCCGCTTCGCCGCCGAGATCGTGAAGAAGCCGATTTATCGCAAAGCCTGATTGACCCGCGATTTGTCGTCCCGCCAACCTTTCTCCACGATGAGTTCTCAAGTTCCGTCTGATCTTCGATATGCCAAGTCGCACGAATGGGTGCGGGTGAATGGTGATGTGGCCACGGTGGGTATCACGGATCACGCCCAGCACGAGTTGACTGATGTGGTCTTTGTGGAGCTGCCTGCGGTGGGCCGGGTGGTGAAGGCTGGGGAAGGATGTTCGGTGGTCGAGTCGGTCAAGACGGCCAGCGACATTTATGCCCCGGTTTCGGGCGAAATTGTGGGCGTCAACGCGGCGGTCTCGGCGAATCCGGCCCTGGTGAATACGGCGCCGTTTGGCGACGGCTGGTTCCTCCAGATCAAGCTGAGTAACGCGGCGGAAGTAGAAAACCTGCTCACCCCGGAAGCGTACAAGGCGCAGATTGGGGCTTGAGGGCAAAGCTGAGAGCTGAGAGCTGAGGGCTGAGAGGTTGGAAGAGGGAAGATTGGTAGGGCGAGGTTCCACCGAGCCGTTCGGGTAACCCGGACTGAATGTTTAGGGATCATCCCGCGGTCTAACGGGCGCGAAGCGATTGGTGTGCGCCAATCCTCTAGTCCTCTGGCGCTTTTGGGGCGCGGGGAGGGCGGGAGGGGGGTTGGAGTGACTCGACGCGTCAGCAGCCGTGACGAAAAGCGGTAGCTCCGCTGCGCTGCGCGACCGCAGTCCAAGACGCTTCGCGTGGGCGACGCGAGTGAGAGAACGAACTGACTGGGTCCTTTGGACGAACCTCGCCTTACCGTCAGGTGGTTTTGCCGCGGCGAAAGCGTTCCTGTTCGCGACGGTTGTGGGCCTTGAGGTCCACGGCCATTTCTCCGACGGCGGCATCGACTTGGTTGATGAAGGTGGCGCAGCTGCAGGCGAGGCCACCAAAGTTCATCACGGTATCGCGTTCCGCGTAGTCATCGGTCACCACCAGGACTTCTCCAAAGGGGCGCATGCGGAAGGCGACGCGTTCGATCATTTCGTCGGCGGTTTGGCCGGCCTTGGAAAACAGGACCTCCAAATCGGGCGAGGTGGGCATTTTTGGGGTGCCCGGGGGAGCGCCGGCCCCGTCGAAGAAGATCGTAATGGGGGTGTGGGTGGCGTCGCGATACTCGGTGAGCTTGCGAATCAGCGCCTCGCGGGCCGTGGCGGAAAAGCGCGAGGCGCCCGGTGCCAGTTCGGTCCACTGGTGCAACAGGCTGTAACCATCCACTAGTAAGCGTACCAACGCCACGCGCCGACGGTGGCGCCGAAGCTGGGCTGACGCACGCCGGAACTCATCGGGTCTCGAGGCGAGAGCTGGAAACGGATGAAGGCTCGAGTTTTTGGGGGAAGCGGGCACACTGACCGGACACATGAAGGTTCCGAAGATTCCGGAGTTGAATCCCCAGATTTCCCAGTTGCCGGTGTACGTGCCGGGCAAGCCGATTGAACACGTCGCCCGGGAACACGGCTTGGCGGTGGAACAGGTGATCAAGCTGGCGTCGAATGAGAATCCTCTGGGTCCGTCGCCGCGGGCCCTGGCGGCCATGCAGCAGGCTTTGAAACAACTGCATTTGTATCCGGACGGGAATGCCTTTTACCTGAAGCAGAAGCTGGCCGAGACGCTGTACTTGGATCCGACGCATCTGATTTTGGGTAATGGTTCCAATGAAATCATCGAGTTCGTTGGGCACGCCTTTCTCAATCCGGACGTGGACGTCGTGGTGTCGGAGTACTGTTTTGCCGTGTACCCGATCGTGACCGCGCTGTTTGGGGCGAACCTGATTACCGTGCCGTCTCGGCGGATGGCGGCGGACATTCCGGCAATGATTCGGGCGATCACGCCGAAGACGCGGGTGCTCTTCCTGGCCAATCCGAACAACCCAACAGGGACGTTGGCGTCGCACGGGGAAATTACCCAGTTGCTGGCGGAGGTTCCGCCGGAGGTGTTGATCGTGATGGACGAGGCGTACGTGGAGTTTCTGGAGGATCCTGCGGATTGTCTGACGTTGGTCCGGGAAGGTTCGCAGCCCAATCTGCTGCTGATGCGGACCTTTTCGAAGATTTTTGGACTAGCAGGTCTGCGGCTGGGCTATGGCGTGGCGGCGCCGGAAATCGTGTCCGCGCTGGAAAAGGTGCGGCAGCCATTCAACATCAATTTGATTGCCCAGGCGGGAGCGTTGGCGGCGTTGGAGGATCAGGAGCATTTGTCGCAAACGCGCGCGAACAACCGACAGGGAGTGCAGTACTTGCAGAATGCCTTCGCGCAGATGGGACTCGAGTATGTGCCGAGCCACGCGAACTTCGTGCTGGCGAACGTGGGCGACGGCGGGCGTGTCTTTATGGAGTTGCAGCGTCTAGGGGTGATCACCCGGCCGATGGGGAGTTACGGACTGCCCGAGTGGCTGCGCATTTCGGTGGGAACGGCGGCGGAGAACCATCGGTGTGTCGTGGCCTTGCAGAAGGTGTTGGGTAAGTCGGCGACTTGAAGGCTCGCACTCCCGAGACGGCAAGTGGTTTGCTAGGAGCCTTCCATGGATTCGGTCCCGCCCGGTGATTTTCCCGCCACGCAATGGAGCGTGGTGCTGGCGGCTGGGGGCCAGGTGTCCGATCAGTCACGTTCGGCCTTGGAGGCGCTCTGCCGATCCTACTGGCCGCCGTTGTACAGCTATGTGCGGCGCGAGGGGCATTCTCCGGAAGTGGCGCAGGATGTGGTGCAGGGATTTCTGGCCCGGTTGCTGGAACGCGACGATTTCGCCGCAGTGGCGCCGGCTCGCGGTCGGTTTCGCTCCTATCTGTTGGCCGGGCTTCGGCATTACTTGGCGAGCGAGGCCCGTCGTCAGGGCGCGCAGAAGCGCGGTGGAGGCGAAGCGGCCATTCCGTTGGAAGGCGCGGCGGAGTGGATGGGCGAGCCCGCGTTGACGGATGGTGTGACGCCGGAGACGGCCTTTGACCGGCGGTGGGCGCAAATGGTTTTGGAACGAGCCTTGGAACAGTTGCGGAAGGAACACGAACAACGTGGCAAGTTAACTTGGTACGAGGCCCTGAAGCCTACGCTCGCCGGAGAGCCGGAGGAGAGCTACGCCGGGTTGGGGAAGAATCTGGGTTTATCGGAGGGCGCAGTGGCCGTGGCGGTGCACCGCTTGCGCGGCCGACTGCGGGAACTGGTGCGAACAGAAGTAGCGCAAACGGTTGGAAGCGCGGGGGACTTGGAGGAGGAAATGCGGCATCTGCTGACGGTTTGGAGCACCTGACGGCGAGTAGGCGCAGGCTGGAGTTCGGGGCGAAGGGGCCCCAGACTGGGAACGATACGAGCTGGATGATGAGTGGCGTACCCTCCAACGAACTTCACTGTTCCCGCTGTGGGTTGCCCCGTTCCGGGGCCACAACGGAAGGATTGTGCCCACGCTGTTTGGCCCGCCGAATGTTTGGCGACGACGAGCCCGAGACCCTGACCTTGCCGGTGTCATTGGGGACGCTGGACCGGTTTGGAGACTACGAGCTTTTGGGCGAAATCGCACGGGGCGGCATGGGTGTGGTCTACCGGGCTCGTCAGATCAGTCTTAACCGCTTGGTCGCGCTAAAGCTCCTTCGAGATGGGGCCCTGGCGTCGGCGGGCGAGGCGGAACGATTCCGAGTGGAAGCCACGGCGGCGGCAGCCTTGCGTCACCCGCACATTGTGGCGGTTCATGAGATTGGAGAACACGAGGGTCAGCAGTTCTTCTCGATGGACCTCGTTGAAGGTCGGAATCTGGCCGATTTGACCCGCGAGGGTCCATTGCCGGCCCGGATGGCGGCGACCTTGGTGTCGCAGGTGGCCGAAGCCATTCAGCATGCCCACGAACGGGGCATCCTGCATCGCGATCTGAAGCCGTCCAACGTCTTGGTGGATGCCCAAGGCACGGCGCAGGTGACCGACTTTGGATTGGCCCGCCAGACCAATCAGGACAGTGCACTGACACTGACGGGTCAGGTGTTGGGCACCCCGGGTTACATGGCTCCGGAACAGGCGGCGGGCCGAAATCGGGACGTGAACGTCACTAGCGATACCTACGCCCTGGGTGCGGTGTTGTATCACTTGATTACGGGTCGAGCACCTTTCATGGGCGAGTCGCCGGCGGTGGTATTGCGGCAGGTGGAGGAGCAGGAGCCCGTTTCCCCGCGACTGCTGAATCCGTCGGTGCCTCGGGACTTGGAAACGGTGACGCTGAAGGCGCTGAACAAGGACTCGGCACGACGCTACGCCACGGCGAGCGAGTTGGCGGAGGACTTGGGTCGGTTTCTGCGCGGTGAGCCCGTTCGGGCGCGTCCCATTGGCCTAACGGAACGCGGTTGGCGCTGGTGTCGGCGCAATCCGGCTCTGGCGCTTTCCGGGGCGTTTTCGGTGTTGTTGTTGATGGCCGTGGTGGCGGTGGTGACGGCGTCGAGCATCCGTCTGGCTGCCCAACGCCAGGAAGCGGAGCAGGTCAAAGGGTTTTTGCAGGAGATCCTGGCGGCGCCGGATCCGACCGTGGGAGGACGGGAGGTGCGGGTGATCGACATTCTCGACCGAGCGCGGCGCCGGGCGACCAATGAGCTTTCCGGCGCACCGCTGGTTTTGGCGGAGGTCCAGACCACCTTGGGTAACACCTACTACCAGTTGTCCATGTACGAGGAGGCGGAGCCTTTGCTGCAAGCCGCCTTGGAAATCTACGAGCGCGAACTTGGACCGGATTCCCTCAAGGCGGCAGAGGTGAAGTTTGCGATGGGCTCTTTGTTGACCTGGAAAGGGGATTCCCCGGGAGGGTTGAAGTATCTGCAGTTGGCCGAGGCGGCGTTTCGGCGGAATCCCCAGGCTCCCCCGCACCTGCTGGCCAATGCTCTGGGTGAAATTGGATCGGCCTTGGTGTCGGCAGGCCGAACCCGCGAGGCCCTGCAACCGTCCCGGGAGTGCATCGAGCGGTGTGAGCGTTTGGGACCGTCTCAGGATGCCGTTCGCGCCAGTGCGTTGGGGGACCTTTCGACCGCCCTGTGGGATCTGGACGATCCGGAATGGCGCCGGTACTTGGAGCAGTCGATTGAGATCAATCGGCGACTTCCCGATGGCAAAGTCAACCTGGCCACCAGTCTGAGCAATCTGGCGGATGGTTACTTGGAGGAGGGAGATACCACCCGGGCCGAGCAGGCATCCCGGGAATCGCTGGAGCTGCGGAAGGACCTGTTTGGAACCAACAGTTCCCCGGTCGCCTTCGCCTTAGCTCGCTTGGGCACGGTCTTTCTCGCCCAATCCAATTATCCAGCGGCACTGGCGGTGGCCGAGCAGGCGGAGCAGATGGATGCGACGTTGCTTCCTTCCGATCATCGCGATGTGCAGTTCATCCTGCGGTTGCAGGGACGGGCGCTCAATCTCTTGAACCGTCCGCAGGAAGCGGAACCCATTCTGCGGCGGGCTCGGGAGATTGCGAAGAAAGCCTACGGAGACGATCACCTGACCGTTCACGGCATTGGCGGGATCCTGGCCGAATCGTTGGTGGCGCAGAATCGGAAGTCGGAAGCGCTGGAGATTCTGGAGGCGGCGTTGCCGGTGATGCGCGCGGGCGTGGAGTCCCGACCGGCCGGGAGTCTTCAGCGAAAGCGCCTAGCGGAGTTTGAAACACTCACGGAATCCGTGCGTCGTTCGGTTGCTGAATCCCCGGCGGAGGCGGTTCGCTAAACAAAGAATTGTTGGGAACGGAAGAAAACCGTTGAACCCCAGTCGCTCGCGCCTAGTATCCCGCCGCCTTCAATGGCACGTGGTCGGGACGTAGCGTAGCTTGGTAGCGCGTCTGAATGGGGTTCAGAAGGTCGTGAGTTCAAATCTCACCGTCCCGACCATCTTGTTTTTCAGGGAGTTGAGGAGTTTGGCCGGAGAGTCTGGAGCAGGTGTTTCCGGTCAGTCATTGAGCGGCCCACTTAAGCGCATCCAAGACGATTCCTTCGGTCAGCGTGCTGGGCAGAATCTTTGGGGGAAGCGACAAATTCTTGGGATACACCAGCACCAGGGGAACGCCGGCTCGGCCGAACATGCGTAGCTCTCGGGCGATGGCGGGGTCTTCCCGGGTGTAATCGCCTTTCAAGGTCACGACTTGATACGCGGCGAGCTTTTCCTTCACGGCGGGTACTTCGATGGCGACGGCCTTGTTGACCCGGCAGGTGAGGCACCACTTCGCGGTGAAATCGACCAAAACAGGATGTCCCGCCGCGCGAGCTTTGGTGATGGCTTCCGGAGACCAGGGCTGCCAGGGAATTGGTCCCAGCTTTTGGGGTGTGGAATTGGTGGCGCCGGGAGCCAGGGGCGCTGAACGGACCCACCAGGCCATCACCGTGCCGTCGCTGTTGGCTTCCGTGCTGGCAGTCTCCAAGGGAGCGGGCGAACGCCAATTCAGTTGAGACTCCAAGACGACGAAATAGCCCCCGGCCAAGGCGGCCACGACCGTACCCCAGGACCATTTGGGATTACCGGTGCCCGTTTGGATGAAGTGACCAAAAACCCAGGCGGCCAGGCTAACGCAGACCAAGAACATACCGACCAGGAACACCCCGCCCTCACCGTACTGATCGGCCGATAGCGACAGTAGCCAGACCGCGGTGGCCAGCATGGGAAAGCCCATCAGGACTTTGAACGTGATCATCCAGTTGCCGGGCTTGGGTAGGAACTTCAGCCAGGCCGGCTGAATCGAGAGCAGGAGGTACGGTGTGGCCAAGCCCAGTCCGGCCACGAGGAACATCAGGAGCAACACCATCGGGGGCTGTCCGAACGCGAATCCTAGTGCGGTCCCCAGGAAGGGAGCGGTGCAGGGGGTGGCTAGGACGGTGGTGAAGACCCCGTTGAAGAAAGCACCGGTGGGACCCTCTTTGGACGCAAGTTGACTGGCGGTTCCCATGGCCTGGGAGTGCAGGGTGATTTCGAACACTCCGAAGAGATTGAGGGCGACCAAGGTTACCAGAGTCGTGATTGCCACCAGGAAGATGGGATTCTGGAATTGCATGCCCCAGCTGGCAGTTTGTCCGGCGGCTTGGACTGCAATGACCAAACCGGCCAGGACTCCGAACGAAACCAACACGCCGCCGGTGTAAACGAACCCGAGGAAACGGACCCGTCCCGGGTTCTCCCGGCTTTGTTTGACGAATCCCAGAACCTTGAGCGCGATGACCGGGAGAACACAGGGCATGATGTTCAGGATCAGGCCCCCCAGGAACGAAAGGCCGAGCATGAACCAGAGTCCGGAGTTGGCCCCGCTCGCCGGTGGTTCGGCGGTACCCGGAGGAGTGGCGGCGGTGGGAATTGCCACGGTGGCGGCGTCGGTGATGGGCAGGTTCACCGTGACGCCACGAGGGCCGGTTCCAGTGTCGAGCATGACCAATCCCGCCATCTCCTTGGGCCAGGCGTCGCCGGACTTGGTGACGGCAAAGAGGATGCCCTGGTCCGATTTCGATTCTGATTTTCGGACCAGTTCCCGGGTGTCGTCCTCAAACGGATAGAAGTCGGAATAGCCGGGAGCGGAGGAACGAACTCGCAGCATTCGGGTATCGCCCTCGCCAGCTTCCCAAAGCGCTTCGGCTTTTAAGTTGGGATCTGAGGTCGGCAGCGTGGCGAGAGCGGCTTGGATGAGCGGAGCAGACGGGGACGGTTGGGATTCGGGTCCGACGGCGAGGGACGCACTAACGGAGGCCCGGCCCGGCAGACATTCGGTTTTACATTCCAGCCAAGAGACCTTTGCCTGGAGCGTGATGGGGCCTGGGGCACGACTTGGAGCTACCTGGAACTGAACTGGTAATGCGACCCGACCGTCGTAGACATAGGTGGTGAGATCGGCTTCGGTGAGGCGGTGAGGGGTGGGCCAAAGCAGGTCGCCGGCGGTGATCCCTTCCGGTAGGGTCCATTCGACTTTGGTGCGTTGACCGGAGTCGCCGGGATTGCGCCAGTAGGTATGCCACTCTGGCGGGGCGACCAATTCGATCACGGCGTAGAACGAACTGCCGGGACGAACGGTGGCTGTGTCCACCAGTAGACGGACCTCACTCTTTCCCTGGGCGAGGATTGTTCCGGCGGTGAGCAATCCGACCAGCATTCCCCAAAGCAAACGACACCACATCAGACGCATCATCGGTGCTCGGGAGCAGCCGGCAAGCCGGGAGGGCGTCGGTACAAAAAAAAGTGCGCCCCGAGGGGCGCACTTTTGGAAATCAGCAGGATCAGCAGCTCAAGCCTTGCGGCGAGCGGCCCAGCCGATCAAACCGGCGAGACCGAGGCTGGCCAGAGCGATGACGCTCGGCTCGGGCACTGCGGTGATGCTGACTTGGAAGTTGGCGAGGTCACCATTCTGCATGGTGCGGAGCTCCCAACCGGTGCCGGTGTTCTGCCAGAAGTCGTTGAAACTCGAGCCGACAGTCGGGGCGAGGTCCGGAACGTAGAGACCGGCGGAATTGGCACCACCGACGCCCGCGAAGGAGACGGTGTAGGTGAATCCGGCGGGGAGAACATTGGCCGGAATGTTGGCGAAAGGAATCGTCACCGTTCCGCCATTGCTGAGGATATCAATCGGTGAGCTGGAATAGAGGACGGAACTGGGAGCGCCGTTGACACCGTCATTGGCGTAAATCTTGACCGTCAATCCACCCACACTGCCGTAGTTGGAGTAATAAGGAATCGTGACCGATTCGAGGGTCCAGCCAGCGCCGCCGGCCAGCTGAACTTGATCGCCGTATTCCAGCGACGTGGAATAGAACGAGTCTTGGCCCGCAGGCACTTCAAACACCGTGGCCGCGAAGGCGCTTCCCGCCCCAGCGAGACTCACGGCGACTACCAATTTCAATTTGTCCTTAAAGTTCATGATCGGAATGGCAATTTGGGTTAACGGTTTAAGCCCCTCTGGCTGTGAGCTGAGCGGAGTTAACCGTGAGTTACAGTCAGGGGTCAAGTGATTATTTTCTGCGAAGTGATTGATTGAGAACAGAGAATGCGGTTGGCGGGTTGGAAAGTGAAACGGCGCGGTTTCCCGCGCCGCCTCAAAATGCGTCGATTCTAACTTCAGACAGTTTTTTTATCTGCGTTGCATACGGCGGTAGGACGCGAAAACGCCCAAGCCAGCCAGGCTCAAGGTGGCCGCCACACTCGGATTGGTTTCCGGTACGGCCGTCACCGTGGCTTCGAAGTTCGCGGTGTAACCGGGAATCTGACGAAGCTCCCAGCCGGTTTGGCCCTGTTCCCAGAAATCGTCGCCACTGGCGCCGACCGTGGGAGCATCAGCAATCAAGAGACCGGCAGTGCCAGTACCCAGGAATTGCACGACGAACGTCAACCGATCCGGCAAAGGATCAGAAGGGTCCGGGGTGAAGGGGACATCAATGTCAACGCCACTGGTTCCAGTGATGACATCGTAGGTGTCCGAGAACAGAACGGTTCCCGGACTGGCGTAGCCATTGACCAGGGGACCATCATTCGCATACAGGGTGAAACTCAGGCCACTCGACTGCGAGTAGTCCGAATAGTAGGCAAAATGAAATTCGGTCAGCACACGTGCGGTGCCGCCCAGAACAATTTCATCGCCGTAGGCAGAACCCGAACTATAGAACGGGAGACTGCTGGTGCCGGTGTACTTTGCATCGTACACCACAGACGCCGCGCACGTGCTGGCCCAAAGGCCGGCAGACAGTGCGGACGCGAGGCAGAGCTGGTTGATTAACTTCATGCCACAACGGTTTCGGAGTGTTTTAGTCACGGTGGGTTGGAACCATGAGTGCTTCCAAACTAAGGAAGCTTAGTTTGGTTATGCGAAAGGCTCCGTAGGGTCAAGGCGTTAGGTCCTTTCGACCGCAGATTGGGGGACAGTCCCCAGACTTAGCCGAGAGTGTGCCATTCGAACGGAGTCCGCCTGGTACTTTCGGTCCCCCGGAAAAGAGAAACGGCGCGGACAGCCGCGCCGTTTCAAAAATGCGTCGATCCGAATCTCGAGGATTCGTGGTTAGGCTCGTTTGCGTCGCAGCACCAGGGAGGTTCCCCAGGCTCCGAATGCTAAAGCGGCAGCCAGACCGGGCTGTGCTTCGGGTACTGCAGTGATACTTGCTTGGAAGTTCGCCGTGTATCCGGGGATTTGTTTCAAGACCCAGTTGCCGGCCTCGCGTTCCCAGAAGTCATTGTAGCTGGAACCGACCGAGGGAGCATCCGCCACCAACAAGCCGGCAATATCGTCTCCCAGGAAGCGAACTCCCCAAGTGAAGCTATTCGGCAGAGGATCCGTAGGATCCGGGGTGAACGGAATGTCCACGTCGACACCGCTGGTTCCAACCACCACGTCATAGAGGTCCTGGAACAAAATGGTCCCCGGCGCACCGCCGGGTCCGTCGTTGGCCCACAGGGTGAACCGTAGGCCATCCGTTAAGGCGTAGTCAGAGTAGTAGGAGAACGAAAACCCGGTCAGCACACGATCGGTGCCGGCGAGGGTGATTTCATCACCGTACGTATTCGGAGAATAGTAGTACGGGAGTTTGGTCACGTCAGTGTACGAAGCATCGTACACGACGGAGGCAACAGTGACGCCCGATGCCATGAGAGCACCGGTAACGGCAAGGCAGAGCTGGTTGAGAGGCTTCATGCCGTGGTTTCTTCGGGGGTAGGTTTTTTGGTTTAGGGCAATCTGGGTTGGATGCCCGCTTCTTAACTTAAGAAGCATCGCTGGCATATGGAAGTGGCCGCGATTGGTCAAGTCAGGACCCGCCTTACCCACAGATTTCTGCCAAAAATCAAGGAGTTGGGTGGGTTTTGCCTCTCCCGTTCGGTTGGCGATCCGCCGAACGGCCGAGTGCTGACAGCTGAGAGAAAACCGGGAAATGGGCCGTTTTTTCGCCCAACCCGAAGGGGCGACACTCCGCGGAGTCGATCAGTCACGTCCCGCTAGGTGACGCGTCGCCTGTCCGACCGCGCCCGGTTGGGCCGACCCGGCCGCACGCCGCAGAAATCCGGCTCTTCCTCACGCCAACAGGCCGCGCACAACTTCCCCGTGGACATCGGTCAGCCGGAAATCCCGGCCTTGAAACCGGTAGGTCAGTTTTTCGTGATCAAATCCCAGCTGATGGAGCAGCGTCGCGTGAAAGTCATGCACGTGAACCTTGTCTTTCACGGCATTGAAGCCGAGTTCATCGGTTTCACCCCAGGTCAGGCCCGGCTTGAAACCGCCGCCCGCCACCCAGTAGGTGAACCCATTCGGATGATGGTCTCGTCCATCGTTGCCGCCTTGCACCATGGGCGTTCGACCGAATTCACCGCCCCAGATTACGATGGTGTCCTCCAAAAGTCCGCGTTCCTGAAGGTCCTTCACCAGCGCTGCACTGGCCTGATCAGTCGCCCGGCAGTTGCGTTGCAGGTCCTTGGTCAGGTTGCCGTGCTGATCCCATGACTCGTGAAAAATCTGCACGAACCGAACACCCCGCTCCACGAGTCGGCGGGCCAGCAAGCAGGCGTTGGCGTAGGTCGGCCGGCCGGGTTCGGCGCCATAGGCCTCCCGCACCGCTACGGGTTCGCGGGTGAGATCCATGACCTCCGGGGCCACGTGCTGCATGCGATACGCCATCTCGAAGGCACTGATGCGGGCGGCGATCTCGGGATCGCCCATGACTCCAAGGCGCTGGGTGTTCAGCCGGTTGATCGTTTCGATGGTGTCCTTCTGCTGGGCGTCATCCACGCCCTTGGGATTGGACAGATAGAGCACGGGGTCGCCACCCGTGCGGAACAACGTGCCATTGTGAACCGTGGGCAGGAATCCGCAGCCCCAGTTCGAAGCGCCCCCGCTGGTTCCCTTGTCGCCGGTGCTGAACACCACGTAGGACGGCAGGTCCTGGGTTTCGGCGCCCAAGCCATAGGTGGTCCAGGCTCCAAAACTGGGCCGGCCGAACTGTTGCGAACCGGTGTTCATGAAGATTTGGGCCGGCGCGTGGTTGAAGGCGTCGGTCTGC
The DNA here is from genome assembly GCA_017309115.1 of Verrucomicrobiota bacterium. Lineage (GTDB taxonomy): Bacteria > Verrucomicrobiota > Verrucomicrobiia > Limisphaerales > UBA9464 > UBA9464. Next base: position 38,648 of record JAFLEF010000052.1, read on the forward strand.
ATCGACTTGATGACGGTCAACTGATCGGCGACGCCGGACAGGTGCGGCAGGAGTTCCGAGAGTTCCGTGCCGGACTTCCCGTGGCGGGCGAACTTGAACTTGGGTCCCAGCAGGGTGCTGCTGGGATTGATGAACGCCGCCCGGTAACCCTTGAGCAATTCGGCGGGGGGCAGAGTGCCGTTGAATTTGGTCAGCTGGGGCTTGTTATCGAAGAGTTCCAGATGGCTGGGAGCCCCGGCCATGAATAGATAAATGACCCGCTTGGCCTTGCCCGGAAAGTGTGGGGCCTTGGGCGCCATGGGATTGGGAGCGGCAGCCAGGGCACGGTCCTGCAGCAGGGAGTGAAGGGCGATTGCGCCGAGCCCCACGCCGCAGTCCTTGAAGAACCAGCGGCGGGTCAGGTGATGGCGATGCTGTTCCGCGGCGTGCTGAAACTGGTTCAAACGGCTCATGGGTCACTCCTTGGTGATGGCTTCGTCGAGATTCAAGAGGGCGCGGCTGACGACGGTGTAGGCCGCCAGTTGAGTGGGGGTGGTCCCGGCTGGGACCGTCGGCAGTTCGTTCCGGCCGGTGGCCAGTTCGAACGGGTTGACCCACCCGTCGGCGATGCGCTGGCGTTGACGTTCCAGCAAGCCCTGGAGTTCCGCCAATTCGGTTGCTGTGGGCGGTCGGGACAGGACGCGCCGGAAGGCAAACCGCAGGCGCTCGTCATCTGTGCGGCCGCCTTCGCGCAAGGTTTTGGCGGCCAAACCCTGCGCGGCTTCCATGAACTGGGTCTCGTTCAAGGTGGTCAGGGCCTGCAAGGGAGTATTGGAACGGACCCGGCGCACACAGGAGAAATCGCCATTCGGGGCGTCGAAATTCATCAGCACCGGATACGGCACGCTGCGGAAGCGGAACACGTACAGGCTGCGACGGAATCGGTCGGACCCCTTTTCCTCGATCCAGACCTTGGGTCCGTAACTGGCCGGGGGTTGGAACAGGAACTCCGGAGCCGGCGGATACACGCTGCGGCCGCCCAACTGCGGATTCAGAAGCCCACTGGCGGCAAGCGCGGTGTCACGCACAATCTCGCCTTCCACCCGCAGCCGGGGTCCGCGGGCCAGCAGACGGTTGTACGGATCTCGTTCCCATAACTCCGGCGTCACTCGCGAGGACTGACGGTAAGTGTCGGACGATACAATCAGCCGATGGAGCGCCTTGAAGCTCCAGCCTTGATCCATGAACTCGCAGGCCAGCCAATCGAGCAGTTCCGGATGCGACGGCGCGGGCGACTGGACTCCGAAGTCCTCGGGCGTCTCCAGCAAGCCAGTTCCAAAGTAGCTTTGCCACACCCGGTTGACGGCCACTCGGGCAGTGGTGGGCGACTTTTTGTCAGTCAACCAGCGGGCCAGGGTCAGCCGGGAATCGTCGGCGTTGGCCGGCAGCGGATGCAGGAAGGCGGGGGTGCCAAAGGTCACTTCCTTGCCCGGTTTCAGCCAATCGCCGCGCTTAAAGATCGGCGTGGGCCGAAGCTCCTCGCCCGGACCTTGACCCGTGCGTCGGGCGAGGGTTTGGGTGGGGGTTCCTTCCGGCCACTGACGCCAAAGGGCTTCGATGCGGTCGTTGGTTTCCTTGAACTCCGGAACCAAGGTGCGCCAGTAACTGAACACCGTGGCGACCTGCAGCGGGGTCCGTTGCTCGCGGGGAATTCCCAGAATTAGCCGCACGTTGGTGGGGACCACATCCGCCACAGCATTGGTGTCGGCACAGACGCTGAGGCGCCAGCGGCCCAAATTGTGGTTCTGATTATCGTCGGAGTTGTCGCCCCCGTGCTTTTGGTGCAGTTGAAATTGGAGAATGACGCCCTGCGGAAACTCGAGGGGCTTCTCCGGCACGAAGACCGCCTGTCGCGCCACGTTGCGTCGGCCCGGACCGGCGTCGATTCCCCAGGCCGTGTCATCCTTGCCGTCAATGGCGTGTTCCACCGGGCCGTAGGTGCGTTTGTCGCCGTCTTTTTTGTTCCGGCTTTCGGACTGGAACTCGGGTTCCAGCGGACGTTCGGCGTTGGCGAAGTCGGCGGTGGCTTTGACGAACTTCACCTTGAGCTTGTTGGTCGGATTGGCCGCGTCGATCGCTTCCACCCCGAATTCGCTCAGGGCGGACATGCCCTTGATGGAACGCCCAGGCCCGCCGCAGGGGAGATTCGGATCAGGCAATTGCTCCAGCCGGAAGGCGCCGATTACCGGGAGTTGATTGGTGCCCCGGAAGTTGGCCGTCCAAAACGTTGGGGCATAGCTGGCGGCCCGGACCGATCCGTCAGCGTAGTGATAAAATCGTTCGCCGTTATCGCCGGTATTGCGGGTTTCCACGACCTGCCAGGCGTTGGTGGAACCGGCCACCGAATCCTCCCAGGCCTGCATGCGGGACATCCAGTCCGGCGTCACATGGCGCAAGCCTTCCTCCAAATCGCGGATCTGACGGGTCAGGTTACCCACCAAGAGTTGCTGCTCCGGCGGGTAGTACACGCGGCTGGATTCGTGGTCATTGTTCAGGAAGGCGAACAGCCGGTAATATTCCTCCTGGGAAATCGGATCGAACTTGTGGTTGTGGCACTGACTGCACTGGATGGTGATGCCCAGCACCGACTTGCCCAGGGCATCCATGCGGTCAATCAAGCCGTCCGTGCGGAACTGTTCCGGGTCCACCCCGCCCTCCTCATTGAGCATGGAATTGCGGAGGAATCCAGTGGCGACGCGTTGGTCGTCGGTGGCGTTGGGCAGAAGATCCCCGGAAATCTGCTCCACCACGAACTGATCGTAGGGAAGGTCGCGATTGAAGGCGTTGACCACCCAGTCCCGATACGCCCAGACGAAGCGGGGCTTGTCTTTTTCGAAGCCATCGGAATCCGCGTACCGCGCTGCGTCCAGCCAATGCCGACCCCAGCGTTCGCCGTAATGGGGCGACTTGAGCAGTTCCTCGACCTTGCGGGAGTAGGCGTCGGGGCGGGAATCGGTCAGAAAGGCGTCGACCTCCTCGGGCGTGGGCGGAAGTCCGATCAGATCAAAATGCAGTCGGCGCAGCAGGGTGGTGCGGTCGGCGGCTGGCGAGGGCTTCAAGCCTTCCTGGGCGAGGCGGCTGCGGACGAAGGCGTCGATGGGATTGGCTCCGACGGGGGCGGTGGCCGGCAGCGGGGGTCGAACCGGGGCCTTCCAAGCCCAGTGATCCAGCCGGGCATCGTTCTGAACGGTGGCGGTTACCGGCCAATCGGCCCCTTGATCGATCCACGCGCGGATCAGTCCAACCTGTTCCGGGGAAAGCTTTTCGCCCTTCTTGGGCATGGCGGCAACGTCGCTGTGGGCGCCGGCCAGAACGGCGACGAGCAGGGAATCGTCGGATCGTCCGGGAACCAAAAGAGCTCCGTGGTCACCGCCGCGGAGAGCGGCATCCCGCTGGTCCAGCCGGAGTCCGGATTCCTGCTTTTTCTCGCCGTGACAGGAATAACATCGCTCGGCCAGAAGCGGCTGAATTTGCTGAGAAAACGGCACCGATCCGGAGGCGGCGGGAGGAAGCTTGGCGACGTCGATGGCGGCCTGGACCACACCGGGCAGGCCGAGCCCGGCCACTACGGCACGAACAACGAGGGCGGGCCAAACGGACTTCATGGATTCAAACTAGTGCCATTGATCCCCGCATTTCCAAGGTAAACTCCCGTGGACCGAGGGTGAAAAGGGTGGACGCCGCCGGGAACGACTACATTCGACCCCTGACGCAACCCTTCCCGAGTTTCGGTCTCGTGAACTTTTGCTTTGCACCCCCCGGCCGGCCACGGGAACCTGCAAGCCCATGAAGTATATTTTCGTGACGGGCGGCGTAGTGAGTTCCCTGGGGAAGGGCCTCACGGCAGCTGCACTCGGCACGTTGCTCGAAAATCGGGGACTTAAGGTCACCCTCCAGAAGTTCGATCCCTACCTGAACGTCGATCCGGGGACGATGAGTCCCTATCAGCACGGTGAGGTGTACGTCCTCGACGACGGCGCCGAAACCGACCTCGACCTCGGACACTACGAACGGTTCGCCAGCCCCAAGCTCACCCGGCGCAACAACACCACCAGCGGTCAGGTGTATCAGCAGGTCTTGGATAACGAACGCGCCGGCAAGTATCTGGGCAAGACGGTTCAGGTGATTCCGCACGTCACCGACGAAATTCAGCGCCGCATTACCCTTCTGGCCGACGAATCCAAGGCCGACATCGTCATTACCGAAATCGGCGGCACGGTGGGCGATATCGAAGGTCTGCCCTTTCTGGAAGCCATCCGGGAATTCGCCCTGGATGTGGGTCCGCACAACGTCTGCTTCATCCACGTCACCTACGTCCCCTACATCAAGGCGGCCGGTGAACTGAAGACCAAGCCCACTCAGCAGAGCGTCGCCAAACTCCGGGAAATCGGCATCGTGCCCCACGTCCTGGTCTGCCGGTGCGAACAGCCGCTCAACAAGGAGTTGCGGCAAAAGCTCAGCCTATTCTGCAACGTGCCCTTCGACGCGGTCATCGAAGAGAAGGACGTGGACCATTCGATCTACGAGGTGCCACTCATGCTCCAGCGGGAGCGGATGGATGATCTGGTCTGCCGCCAGCTGCATCTGGACGTCCCGCCGGCCAACATGACCCACTGGCAGGACATCATCCGGCGCTTGGTCGCCCCCCAACACCGGGTGCGCATCGGCGTGGTGGGCAAGTACATCGAGCTTCAGGACGCCTACAAGTCGGTGTACGAGGCCCTGACCCACGGTGGCATTGCCAACGATTGCGGGGTGCGCATCGAGCAGATCGAAGCCGAGGACATCGAGAAGAACGGACCGGAGAAGATGCTGAAGGATCTGGGCGGAATTCTGGTTCCGGGCGGCTTCGGCGAACGCGGCATTGAAGGCAAGATTCTCGCGGCCAAGTACGCGCGCGAGAACAACCTGCCCTATCTTGGCCTGTGTCTCGGCATGCAGATCGCGACCATTGAATTTGCCCGCCACGTGCTCGGGTTAGTGGGAGCGCATTCTACGGAGTTCAATCTGAAGGCACCGCATCCCGTGATCTGTCTGCTGGAAGAACAGGAAGGCGTGACCCAGATGGGCGGCACGATGCGGTTGGGTGCTCAGCCGTGTCAGTTGAAGCTCGGTTCGCGAGCGCAGCATTTGTACGGGGCTTTCGTGGTGCATGAGCGCCATCGGCACCGGTACGAATTCAACAACCACTACCGGGAACAGTTCGAAAAGGCCGGATTCATCATCAGCGGGACCTCGCCGGATGGGGAATTGGTGGAAATCATCGAAATCGAGCAGCACCCCTTCTTCCTCGCTTCGCAGTTCCATCCGGAATTCCTCAGCAAACCGAATGCGCCGCATCCGTTGTTCCGGGGCTTCATCGCCGCGGCGCATGAACGAATGCATCGGAAGCCCCTCTGAGGTGAAGTGAATCGCTCCGTCCGAACCCGCCGCTGGCTCCTGGGCCTAGGTGTCGGCATCGGACTGAGTTTGGTTTTTGGGGTCCTGGTCTGGGAAATGGTCCCGGCCGGACCTTATCCGCGTCCCCGGCAACTTCTCCGGACTCAGGTGACCCATCCGGAGGTGCCGATTCGGGGCGACGCGTGGCGATACTGGGGAGACCGAGGCGTTCGGGAATTGTGTTACGCCTTGGAGTACCAGGAAACTCCGTGGCAGCGTCGTTCCCGGAATTGGACGACCGGGCTGGCGGTTTGGACGGGGTGGTCCTGGCTCCATCCGACCAATCCGGAAGCCTATCGCTGGGAGGCGTCGGAAGTGATCCGGCATCTCAAGCCACCGGCGGCCCAGGTCCTACCCAGCTTGTCCCGAGCATTAGACCTAGTGCCTCCGGGCCCCTGTGAGACGATCATCGAAGTCCTGCGCGGGTATGGACCGGCGGCCGCACCCGCTATCCCCGCGCTGCAGCGGCGACTCAAGGTGGCAGTGGATCCAGGCGTGGTGTTGCTGCTATTGACCCTGAAGGCACCGAAAGACGTGTGGCAGGAACTACAGGGATATCCGCCTCCCGAAGTCCAGTGGGTGGGAACGGTGGGAGTTCCGATCTCCCAAGGAAACCTAGCCGCCGCCCGGGAACTTCTGGCGGAAGGCTTGGCCAATACGGCCACCCGATACCTGAGTGCCGCCATCATTGTGCAGTTGGACCCCGCGGCCCAGCGACTGGAGTGGCAGCTGTCCACCCTCCTCGATTCGCCGGATCCCCTGGTTCGCCGGGCGGCGGCCGAGTTGCTCGCCGGAGCCGGTCGGGGCGAGGCGGCAGCCATTCGTTCGGTCTTGGAAGGCACCGGCTGGACTCCGCGACAGGCAGCTCAGGAGCTCGTCAGACCCGGGGTGCGCATCCGCGGCAACTTCACGTATTGACAGAGGGTTCCCCGATTGAGAGGGGTGGCGCGTGGTGAAGAAGTCCTTCCTCCTCGGCCTGTTGGCAGGAGCAGTGGCCCTGGGGATGGCGGGGGGAATCCGGGCGCGATCCACCGATTCCCAGGTGCTGGACTTGTTGCGTCGGGAAACGCACCAGCGCTGGGGTCAGCCCGTTTCGGAGTCGTGGCAGCGCCTCGGAACTGCGGCCACGCCGGGATTACAGAGGGTCCTGGAACGGAAGGAGTCGGCACCGGCCCGCTATCTGCGCACTCGTTGGAATGGCCTGGCGGGGCGTTGGGATCGGCCGAAATGGGTTCGGCCTGCGCCGCCGGAATTGCGGTCGGCGGCCGCCCGAGTCCTGGCGGCCCAGGGCCCCATTTCACCAGAGACAATTCCCAGTCTTATTCGCGCCGTGGAACTCGGCTCGGCCCGGGATGAGGCCACTCTGGTGTTACTGACCTTGGGGCCGGCCGCTTCCAACGCCGTGCCGGTCTTGCTCCAGCAGGTGCGGGAACCCCAGACCCGGCAGATTCCCGTCCGCGCTCTGCTGCGAATCGGCGCGCCTCCGGAAGTCTGGCGGGAACTGAAATCCGATGATCGGGGCTATGCGCGAATCGCGGGCACAGTCGGCGAATGGCTCAGCGAAGGCCGAACCAATACTGCGTTGGAGTATCTGGCGGACGCGGCGGGACGTCCAGACAGCTATCTGTGGGCCGGACGGGTGTTGCGGGATCTGGGTCCAGAGGCGGCCCCGGTGGCGCGGAAATTGGCGCGGGGGTTGAAGTTGCCCAGTCCGGTCGCCCGGGCCTTCACCGCCGAGCTGTTGGGAGATCTGGCCCCAGGATCGCAGGCGGCGGTACCGGCCTTGGTGCAAGCGCTCACGGAGGAATCGGACCGGGACGTTCGACTTAGGCTGGTGATTGCTCTGGGGCAGATGGGTCCGGCGGCGTCCTCGGCCCTGCCGCAGTTGCAGTTGCTGCGACAAGGCGCGGACGAGGAGATGATTCGTCACGCCCGGGAAGCAGTGGAAAGAATCCAACTCTGAACCGGGAGAGGGGGCATCGGGAAGATTTCAGGGGAATAGACACTGGCTGCGGGGTTCCCCGGTCACGTGGCGACCACCGTAGTTCACGCCGGAGAGGCTTAATGAAATCTGCGGAAATCAGCGTTGAATCTGTGGATAAACCTCCCGTCTCCCTGAACCAGCAAAGAGTGCCACCAAAGCCGGGGACAGGTGGACCTGCAGCCAACGGGCAAGAGAACCGTTAGCAACTCCCCGCTTTTGCTTTTACCTCTCAGCTCTCAGCTCTCAGCTGCGTCAGAGACAACGCTCGGCGGTTTTCCGGAGGAACGAAGGTTTCCCATTGGTGCGGCCCGGGCACTTTGCTTGAATTGCCGGGATGCGAGTCCCTCCGGTGCTTTCGCCTTTTCCGGCGCCAAGCCTCCTTCGCCTCGCTCTTTCCCCCGCCCCTCATGCATTTATCGGCACTTGATTGGACCATCATGGCTGCGGCGTTTGCCGTGTATCTCGGCATCGGACTTTGGGTCGGCAAAGACGCCGGCAAAGACTATGACCACTACTTCCTTAGCGGTCGGTCCATGCCCTGGTGGTTGCTGGGCACGTCGATGGTGGCGACCACGTTCGCCACGGATACCCCCAATCTGGTGGCCGGGATCGTGCGGCAGGACGGGGTGTTCGGGAACTGGGTGTGGTGGGCGTTCCTGCTGACTGGTACCACGACGGTCTTTCTCTACGCCAAGCTTTGGCGACGCAGCAATGTGCTCACGGACATCGAATTCTATGAGCTGCGGTACTCGGGGAAGCCGGCTGCCTTCCTGCGTGGCTTCCGCGCCGTGTACCTGGGAGTGATCTTTAATGTGATCATCATGGCCAATGTCACGCTGGCGGCCGTGAAGATTGGTGGCGTGTTGCTCGGCCTGTCGCCGCTACAAAGCATCACGATCGCGGCGGTGGTGACGCTGGCGTACAGCATGGTGGGTGGGCTCACCGGCGTTCTGATCACTGATCTGGTGCAGTTCGTGATCGCGATGGTCGGATCGATTGGTGCGGCGATCTATATTCTCGGGTTGCCGGAAGTAGGTGGATTGTCGAACATGTTGGCGAAGCCCGAAGTGGCTTCGCATCTCGCGATGATCCCGGATTTTTCCAAGGTGAGTCCGGATGTGATTCTGGGGGTCTTCCTGCTGCCGCTGCTGGTGCAATGGTGGTCGGCCTACTATCCCGGAGCGGAGCCAGGCGGCGGCGGCTATGTCGTGCAACGCATTCTGGCGGCGAAGAGCGAAGGTCACGCCGTGGGGGCCACGCTGATGTTCAACGTCATGCATTACGCGCTGCGGCCCTGGCCGTGGATCCTGGTCGCGTTGGCCTCGCTGGTGGTGTATCCGACGGTCGATTCCCTCCGGCAAGCGTTCCCGAATCTGGATCCGCAGTACGTGCAGCACGACCTGGCCTATCCGGCGATGCTGACCCGGCTGCCTTCCGGCCTCCTGGGCATTGTGGTGACCTCGCTGATCGCCGCCTACATGAGCACGATGTCCACGCAGGTGAACTGGGGTTCGAGCATTCTGGTGAACGACGTGTACCGGCGGTTCCTCAAACCGAAGGCTTCCGAGAAGGAGTTGGTGTGGATGGGACAAATTGCCACGGCGGTGCTTATGGTGATGGCCTGTGGTCTGGCTTTGCTGATGCGCGATGCGCTGAGTTCGTTTCAACTGCTGATGCAAATCGGTGCCGGCACGGGTCTGCTGTTGCTGCTGCGGTGGTTCTGGTGGCGGGTGAATGCGGCGGCGGAGATTACAGCCATGGTGGTTTCCTTTGCGGTGGCGGCGGCCTTCTTCGTGTGGGGAAGTCAGTCGCCCAAGACCGTTCCGACCGGCTGGCAACAGATGCTCTGGGGCGTGGGCCTGACCACGGTCAGTTGGATGCTGGTGGCCCTCGTGACCCCAGCCACCGACGCCGCCAAACTCCGGGAGTTTTACCGTCGTATCCAACCGGGCGGACCGGGCTGGAAACCGGTCGTCGACGAGGCTGAGCGAATCGGACAAACGGTTCGTGATCCGCAGGCACGTGGAGATCTTCCGGCTGCCTTGCTTGCCGCCGCCGGCGCCACACTGGGAATCTGGGCGCTGATCTTTGCCGGTGGGTATCTGTTGTACGGTCAGATCGGAGCGGGTCTGGGAATGCTCGCGGTCACGGTCGTGGGAGCCGTCATTGTGAAGAGCTGCTGGAAGAAACTGTCGTTCCGGTAACCGCCTACATCTGTTCCGACGACGCATCGTAGCGGTCGAACAACCGGCCGAGCAGTTGCATGCCGAACCAGGCTTCAACGGCCAGGACCGCGGCTGTAAAGACGGATCCCACCAAGAGGGCCACCTCGAGGTTGAGGAGGTACCGGATCCCGAAAACCACGCCCGCGCCGACCGCCGCGGCCGGAGCGAGAGCAACGACCATGACGGCCAGTTGGGCCAGACCAAACACGATCCGTTGGCCCATGGCTTCGAAGCCGGGTTGTTGAATGTCGCGTCCGGGCTTGGCCCAGGCAGGAAACAAGAGCGTCGCCGTGCTGGGAATCAGGGCATTCACCAAGTTCAGCGGCGCCACCACAATCAGGGCCGACACGGCGGCCGAGAGAATTAGCCAGGTGTTCTGCCTCGAGAATTCCGGTTCCGCCGGTGGAAACGACAAGAGGCTCGTGATGAGAAACACCGCCTGCAGGATCCAGGTCACCGCGGCCGGTCCGAGCAGTTCGCCCAGGACCAGATCCCGCCCGGGCAAGGGATAGCCGCGTAACACGTCCAACATTCCCAGGTCCCGCCGCAGAGCGGAACTGGTCTGGGTCCCACCCAATAGGGCGAAAATCACAAAAATCATGAAGGAGATGATGGGAACCGAAAACCGCAGCGGTTCCGGCAGCGGACTCCAGCGCACGATCAAGGCGACGGTGAAGGCCCCGCCCGCGAACCAAGCGAGCCGACCCCGTGTGGCGCGGGCGGCAATCAGGTTCTTCCACATTAAGGCGACTGCGGGCGGTCCGGTAGGCTTGAGCACAAACGCGGCGGGAATGACGGACTTGGGAATTTCCACTCCCTTCCTCTTCCCTTCGCGAGCTTGGGACACGAGGGCGGCCTGCTTTTCCGACAGCTGCAACGACGCTTCCTCGAACGCCACGTCGTTTCGTTCCACCCACCAATACAGGAGGAGGATCATCAGGAGCGCGGGACCCAGGGCGATCAGGAATTCTCCGGTGGATTGGGCGAACCAGGGGGCCACTGCCCAGCGGAACGGCGCGAGCAACCAGGGACCGGGTCCGGTGGTCAGTGCGAGTTCGGCCCATTGGCTCCAGTCGGTCGCCAGGGCTCGCGGATCGTCCCGCCAAGCGGGCAGGCTCGGCAGCGCGCGCAGCCACAGGAAGATCGCCCCGGCCAGCAGAGCCACCACGCTCAGGCCCACGGTGCGTCGGAGCCATGAAGACAAGCCGCGCTCGGTCAGGCGCTGCACGGTGAAGGAGGAACCGAGCCCGTGCAGATTCAGCAGGGTGAAGGCGATCCACCAGCCGAGGACGTGGAACACGATCTTGCCATCCACCGCAAAGCGTCCCGTGAACAAGGTGAGCAGGAGGGCCGAAAGCAGGGTTCCCAGCTGACCTCGAATCAGTTTGTAGCGGATAAGCAGCTTCCGGGAGAGCGGGGCGGGGAGGAGGAACGCCAGTTCGGTCTCACTGAATTGCAGAGCGGCTCGCGGCCCAGTGAAGATCCATTGTCCGACGGCCAATCCGCCCAACACCATGGCGGCCACACTTTGAATCAAGTCCCAACGCTCGGCATCCCAGGCGGGCATCGAACCGGAGGAGCGCCAGTTGCCGAACACCGCCCGGCCGAACCAAAAGTACAGGTAGCTGAACCCCACCACGGCGCCGATCAGGTACTTCGGCTGCTTCAACCGCCGGATACGCATGCGCACCGCGTTGACCAGGGAACGCGTTTGCAGGAACACCAGCGCCCGGGTGAGTTGCCAGGTGTTCACGAAGCGGTGGGGGGCAGGCGGGGAGGCACCACCGGTGATTCGTCGAGGGCAATGCGGATGAACACTTCCTCCAAACTGGACCCCTCCAGGGCAAACGTCTGCCGCACCTCATCCAACGTTCCATAGGCCACGCGCAACCCCTTCTTCAGAATCAGCACGTGGGTGCAGACCTCCTCCAGCAAATGGAGCAGATGCGAACTGATCACAATCGCCGCTCCGTCACGTCCCAGCTGGCGAATCGTGTCCTTCATTCGGCGAATCGCCAGCGGATCCAGTCCGGTCAGCGGCTCGTCGAAGAACACCACTTTTGGCGAGTGAATTAGTCCGCAAGCCAGGGCCACCTTTTGCTTCATGCCCCGGGACAATTCTGCCGGCAGATGGTCCACCTTGTCGGTCAGTTCCAGTTCGGTGAGGAGCGGTCCGATGCGCGTCTCAGCGTCGGCTACCTGATACAACCGCGCGGTGAACTCCAGGTGCTGACGCACACTCAGATAATCAAACAACCGGGGTTCGTCCGGGAAGAATGCCAGTTGCTGCTTGGCCGGAACGGGGTCTAGCGCGAGGTCGTGTCCGGCGATGCGGATTCGTCCGTGCGACGGCGGGATGATGCCGGCGAGGCAGCGCAGGGTGCTGGTCTTGCCGGCGCCGTTGGGGCCGACCAAACCGAGCAATTCCCCGGGGCGAACGGTGAACGAGAGCTCCGAGACAGCGACAAACTCGCCGTACAACTTGGTGAGTCCCTCAACTTCGATCATCGCGGTCCTTGAAGTGCCAGACCGGACCCTTCGAGACACGACAATTCGTGGTCTCGGGGGCGTTACCAGAATCCCAGGAAGGACGAGACCACTCCGGCGACGACGACCAGGAGCAGCACCGCGGCGGTGATCCACCAGAGCGCGGCGAGCGGTCGCTTCGGGGTTTGTCCCGATTCTTCGCGCTCGTATTCCTCGGCGTCGAAGTCATCCGGGTCGGAGATGCCCAGTCGCTGTTCCATGGCGGTGTCGTTCCAGCCGGTTTCCTCGTCCGCGCCGCATTCCGGGCAGGCCCGAGCGTTCTCCGGCACCAGGGCGCCGCAGTTGGGACAGATCTCCGGAGGTTCGAACTTCGGCTTGGCCATGTCGGTCAGCCCCGGGGGCTACTTCTGCAGATATCCCTTGGGAGGACTGGTAACCTTCGGAGCGGAGAACGGCAGCATCTTGGGAGTCACCGTGACGTCGGTCGTGAGCTTCAGCGGGGTGGCGGCGCCGACATCGAAGGTGAGTTCGGCGAAGTAGGCGGTCCAACCTTGGGCCGGCTGAGGAATGCGCGCGGTGTAGGTGCCGGGGGCGGTCTGTTCCATGGGAACGGAATGGTACACTGGGCCGGCCGCTTCGAGGCGGAAATCCCGGACGGCGGCATTGTAACCGGTCCAGAGCACCACTTGGGTGGGTTTGGTTTCCGTAGTGACGGTGAGCAGGCCATCCGCCCCGTGTTTCCAGGTGAACTTCGGCAGCGGGGCCTGATTGGCGATGACGTATTGCCAGGCTAGCAGCGACTCGTAGGCGTCACTGCCGCGCAGGGAGTGATCGGCGTTGGGCACGTACCGCAGGAACTTCTGCCCGGGGAGTTCGTTGAAGAAGAACTGGGAGGAATCCGGCAGAAAGAACTGATCCCCGGCGGCGTTCAGCAGCAGCTTGGGCATGGTGTACCGCTCGCGGTAACTGAAGGGATCCTCAATCTGTTCCAACGCCTTCATCTCCGGCGTTCCCAGCCAATCCATGATGTGGTGCTGCTCGGAATAGTTGCCGACCGCGGGTGCGTAGAAGCCGTAAGCCCGGTAGTGATGATCCATGGACACCGATAGATTCAGCACGTCGATGACAATCGGGCAGATGGCGACGACCCGTTGATCGACCGCGGCGGTGGCCCAGGTGGTCCAACCTCGTTTGGAACCGCCGGCGACCACAAACGTGTCCACCTTGGCCTGGCCGCCGGCTTCGGACGCCAGGAATTCGGTGACGGCGTCCATCGCTCGAACCGCCGACTTGGTCATGGGCAACCGGGCCGGCCAGGTTTCGTCGCCGGTCCGCATGAACTTGTCCCAGGTGTAGGCGATCAGATCGTCTTCGGAGCGTTCCTGCCCGTCATTGCCGAACACCAGCGGCTGATTCGGCACCATCTTGAGTTCGGCCACGACGCACTTCGTCGCCTTGGCGATTCGGATGAGTTCCTGCGAGGGGGTGGACGGCTTGGTGCCCTTGTTGTTGCCGCCGGAAATGAACAGCAGGGCGGTGGTGTGGGCGAGGTTGTCGGGCTTCACCACCAGCAGCCAGTGCTTCCAGGTCGGCCGGTCCACGTCGTTGGTTGAGCGCCAGGTCTGCGACGTCAGGTCGAGCGCGTAACCTGTGGCGCTGTCGTCCCGCAGGGAGATGGCCATTTTCCAGGCGTAACTGGAATCTGGCTTGGCCACGTAGCGATCCAGAGCGGTCTGCTTCGCGGGGGCGACCGGCCGGGGATCGGCGTGAAGGATTGGGGCAAACAGGGCGACTCCCCCGACCAGCAGCGGCAGCAGGCGAGTCAGGGAGATTCGTGAACAGAGTGTAAACGCGTCCCGGGGCATGATGCCCAACGCTGTCCGGAGAAGCGCCAGCGGGCGAGCGAAAATCCCGGGCGTCCGGTCAAACAGATGAGCATTCGATCCGGTGGTGGTAGCCCGGACCAGGGGAGTTTTCAGGGGAGGTTTTAACCGCAGATTAGGCAGATTAACGCAGATTTTCCCGGTAGGGCGAGGCGGAGCCTATGGAGTGCGGTAGCGAAGCCTGCGTAGCTACCGCTTTTCGTCCCGGCTGCTGAGGCATCGAGTCACTCCAACCTTCACCCGCCTTCCACGCGCCCCAAAGCGCCAGAGGGCTGGCGCAGTCCGTGCGTTTGTGAAACTGATGAGACTAACCAGTGAAAGACTGAGTACGATGCCGACAGGGCGTCGTGTAGCTGAAGGCAACTGCGTCGCC
>JAFLEF010000053.1 GCA_017309115.1 Verrucomicrobiota bacterium
CTCGAGCCGAGCGCTCCAGTCCCGCCACCTGCGGGTGACTCACCAACTGGAGAGCCGGATGCGGGAGATCCGCACGTCCGGTTCGGAGGGAGGGGTGGGGTCAATCCCCCATTCCTACCTCTATGATCCCGCTGACCGACTGTCCGTCGCGCGGGGGGCGCAGTTGGCCCGGACCTATTGCGTGACCTGTCATTTGTTCCCCGAACCCGACGCAGTCGATCGGAAGACGTGGTTCGAGCAGATTCTTCCGCGGATGAAGTATCGGTTGGGATTCTCCACGCCAGAGTTGGAACAGAGTCCCAACATTCGACTGCTCCGAGAGAATCACCGGATTCCGCTGCAGCCGGTGATCACCGAACAACAGTGGCTGGATCTGAGCGCCTATTACCTCGCCAACGCTCCAGAAGCGCCGCTGCCCCAGGTGGCTCCGCCCGCCATCGGCGTGGGAGTTCCGGGCTTTCGGGCGATTCCACTGCCTGTCCGTTCGCCTCAGCCGGCGGTGACGGCCGTGAAGGTGTTGCCAGAGGGTGGCGCAGTTATGGCTGACGACCTCGGCAAGGCATTGGTGTGGATCCGGCCTGATGGTCAGCCGGCGGGCGCGCTAGTGGTCAGTAACGCCGTCAGTTCCCTGCGCTGGGGAACGAACGGGATTCTGGCCGCGGGTCTGGGCAGTTTTCTGCCCTCGGATGAACGTCAGGGTAGTGTGTTCTGGTTGCGTCCCACCAATGGCGGGCCGCGGACGGAGCCGGTGCTGAAGGATCTGCCGCGCACCACGGATGCGCAATCGGCGGACCTGAATGGGGACGGCCGGGCGGATCTGGTGGTCAGCAGTTTTGGCAACAACGTGGGACGTCTCTCGTGGTGGGAGGCCCTTCCGGAGGGCGGCTATCGGGAACATGAATTGTTACCGCTGCCGGGAACGTTGCGGACCGAGGTGGCGGATTTCGACGGCGACGGTCATCTGGACATTGCGGCCTTGGTGGCGCAGGAGACTGAGGCGTTGTTCCTCTTCCAAGGCGATGGACGCGGCGGTTTTTCCCGAAAGACTGTGTTTCAGAAGCCGCCGTATTGGGGACACAGCCATTTCACCACTGCGGACGTCAACCGGGACGGGCGTTTGGATTTCGTGGTGACGAATGGAGATAACGGCGAGTTCTCGTCTCCTTCGAAACGAGTCCACGGGGTGCGACTCTATAATTCCCAACCGGGAGGCACTTGGAAGGAGGAGGCCTTCATCCCGTTGTATGGGGCGTATCAGACCGTGGCGCGGGACTTTGATCGGGATGGCGATCTGGACCTCGCCACGATTTCATTCTTTCCGGAGTTCCAAAAGGTGCCGCGGGGAAGCTTTGTGTATCTGCAGAATCAAGGGACGAACCAGTTCACCGCCTCGACCTTTGCCGAGAGTGCAACCGGACGGTGGCTGTCGCTGGATGCTGGGGACTTTGATCGGGATGGCGACGAGGATTTGGTATTGGGTTCCTACATTCGCGGGCCGACGCCGATGCCGAAGGCTCTGGTGGACGAATGGAGCCGGGGTCAGCGGCCGCTGATCCTGCTGCAGAACCAGGCTGTTCCAGGACCGGAAAGGCCCCCATCGCCCGCGCCGAAACTGTGACCGGTAGAGGATGTTTCCCGCGGAGGACGCGGAGGGGAAATGGGATTAATTTGGAACACCGGAAAACAGGAAAAAGACGGGGAGTGGGGACCAGGAGATCTTGCTGATTCTCTCTTTGATTATTAGTTGAGCCATGAGTGGTCTGACCCCCGAAGAGTCGACGATTCGGTACTACCGCCATCCCGGGAGTGTGGGGGGTTGGGGCGCTCTCGCTGCTTTCGTGGCCGTGATTGGTGGGGGCTCCTCCCTCTCGGCCAAATCCTTCGCGCTGACATTCTGTTTTCTATTGGGAGTGATTGCAGTCTGGTGGTTGGGATATTGGGCGTTGTCGAAGAGTTGTTATTTCATTTCCACCGCTGGCGCTGGATTCCGGGATTTGTTTCGAGCGCGGGAAGTTCGATTCGATGAGGTTCGCTCGGTGACGCGTCGTGCCAGAAAGCATTCGAGCACTCTGGTTTTTCAGTGCGCTACCCGCACGGTGGAGATGCCGTGGGATCCATTCGATGAGACTTGGTTCTTGGCGCTGGAAGCCGAACTCGCGCGCCGGGGGATTCCGGTTTTGTTCGAAGCCTTTGGGTTCCCCGTGAAACGAGAGTGACCTTGAGGTTGATCCGCAGAAGGGCGCAGATTTCTGCAGATTGGAGGAAGAACGGGTTATCTAAGGCTATTGGACACCACGGACGATTCACCTCATTCGAGTCAGAGATAAGTACGCCGTTTAAGCTCTAAATCGCGAATGGCGGGCGAAGGACCGCGCCGCCGTAGTCGGAGGTGCGGCTCTGCGGAGCGTCGACCTATTGCTTGGGGGAGGGGGCGGGCTGGGTGAGCTGTTGGCGGGCTCGGTCCAGATAGGACTGGGCGACTGCGTTGGTGGGTTGGAGACGGAGCGCCGCTTCAAATTGGGGAATGGCCTCCTGGAAACGGCCGCGTTGGGCCAGGGCCACCCCGAGGTCCAAATGAGCCGAAACGAAGTTGGGATCCACCTGCAGCGCCCGATTGAAGGCCGCTTCGGCTTCGGTCAACCGGTTGGCCCGACTCAACTCAATGGCTTGCCGATGGGGCAGGGCGGCGTTGTTGGGTTCGCGCGCGGCGGCTTCGGCATAGGCTTCGGCCGCCCGACTGAATTCCTTTTGCGAGGACAATACCTCGGCCATTCGGACCAAGGGGAGAATGCTGCTCGGATTGTCTTGTGCAGCGAGGCGAAGGTCGGCCAGCCCTTGGTCCGGCTTGCCCGAAACGATTTGCAACAGGCCGCGATTGACTCGGGCCTGGAGGTGCTTGGGGGATTGCCGCAGTGCTTCATCTATTTCCTGCAGCGCCCGCTCCCGTTGACCGGATTCAGCGAGGGCCAAGCCCAGGCCAAGTCGGGCTTCCACGAAGTCAGGCCGGATCTCCAATGCCTGTTCGTAGGCGCGAATGGCAGCGGGTCGATCGCCCGCCTGGGTCAGTGATTCGCCCAATTGGTACCAACCCACAACATACCCTGGAGCTAGGTCGACGATCTGGCGCCACTGAACCGCGGCGTTGGAGCCCTGCCTACCGAGCTGCAACAGTCGGGCGTACTGTTCCCGCAACTGCCAGTCGGATGGATGCTGGTTCACCACGGTTTGAAGCGTCTGAGCAGTGGAGGCCAGACCCTGACGGCGCGCAGCACCATTGGCCTCGACGAGGCGGTCATCCAAATACCGTTCCCGCAAGGCCCCGTTGCTCTGGTGGGAGAATGGAGGCCGCTGGGTGAGTGCCCGGGTTTGCGACCACAGGCGGGCTTCGGCGAAGGGATTCCAGCCCAGACGTGCCAGGCAGGCATTCAGATCCAGCCATGTTCCGCCGGCGGGGGAACCCAGGCTGCGCACGATTGGTTCGGCCAGCAGGCGGGCTAGGAAATAGTTTCCCTCCGGGCGAAGGTGGACGTGTTCCAGGAACAGATTCATTCCGGGTGGCTGATTGGTTTCCAATCCCCGGAGGTCCCGGGCGGCATCGACAAACAACAGTCGGGCCGACGCCAGATTACGGGCGACTTGGCGGGTAACCTCGTTGATTCGGGAATCGGCGCGGAACCGGAGGGTATCCAGGTCTCGGGCGCGCTCGAAGTCGGCCCAGGCTGCCGCGGAATCCCCGGTGTTCATTCGGGCTTGGCCTAAGCGGTAGAAAGTCTCGGCGTGATCGGAGCGTGCCGCGGCGGCGTTTTCCCAGGCCTGGAGCGCTTCCGTGATGTCGCCGCGTTCGTCGGCCTGGCGAGCTGACTCAAAGGCGGCGTGCCAGCGGGGATAGGCCGGGTCGTTGGTGGTGAGGTCTGCCGAAGCGAACGGGGCACTGTCCGCGAGGTTGACCGCCATGGTGCTCAAGACCACCCGGGCTCCGGAATCCAGCCCAAGTTCGACCAGATCGGTCAGATTTCGCGCGAAGAAATTGGTGACCGTGACCAGTCGCGGATCGGAGAACGCCACCGGCCGGTCGAGAAACAGTTCCAATCCTGCCCATCGTTGGGTCAGGGACAAGCCATCGGCTTTCAGCGCCCGCTGTTCGGCGAGCCATTGACCAAGGGCTGTTTCGCCGGCTCGCAGGACCGTTCGGATGGTCGTGAGACTCGGCTGGGGACCATCGGAATTGGCTGGACCGTAGGGCCCGACCACTTCGTTGTTGCCGGCGTAGATGACCCAGAAATCGGCCTGAAGACGTCGAGAGTCGCGGGCCGCTGCCAGGATCGCGTGGGAATTGAGCGCAGTGATAGCGGTGTTGATGACCTCGACAGGGCGACCCGGCAGGCGGGCTTCGAGTAAGGCTTGCAAACAACGACCCACGCCGAATGCGGGCTCGGGATCACCCAGAGCGGCGGACTCACCGAAGACAATGATTCGAAGGGTTTCCGCCGGGGCGGACTCCGTGACGCGAATTGAGCGGGGCAGGCGGGCGAAGGAAGGTCCGACGAACCGGCTGGCGAATTGAGAGTTGGGAACCAGCTCTCCTGAAACTCGGGAAGGCAGCCAGAACTCTGTGGGACGATGATGTCCCAGGAGTCGGAGGGAGACTTCGGCGAGGGCCACCAGGGCGAAGGGCGCGAGAATGGCAATCAACCGGAAGGCCAGACGTCTCCGGGAACTCACTCCGGGCGAGTGGGCGGGTGACAACGGGGACTCAGGGGCCATCGGCGAACGCTACAGGCGAGCGAAACGGCCTCGCAAGGGTCCGTTGGACCGAAGACAACTTTACTTGGCAAATAACCCTTCGGTCGCCCTCCGAAAGAAAGTTTGAATTTTTTTTGAGCATTCCGCGGGCCGACGAAAGAAAGCGCTCGGACTTATCAAGATGGCTCTCGGGAAAAAAACTCATTCCCGCAGCGCGTTTGCAACATCCTAGCAGGCAGTTTCTTGGAATTGATTAGCGGAAAATTGGGTGGGGGCTGATTGGGGAGGATTTGGCCGCTGGCTGGGATTGGATTGCCGCCTTTCTGGTACCAAGGGTCCTAGAATTTGAGCCCATTTTTCTTGAGCACGTCCCACCACGTCTGTAGGTCTTTCCCAAGCTCTCCCGTGATTACTCCTTGGCCCACCATTGGGTACGCGGGTGGACGAGAACTAGTGGTACCAATTAAGCACCTATGAATGTCGCTCTCCCCCAGCAGCTTGCGAGGCATCCCCGCCTCGTGTGCGGCTCCCCACGGGCGGAGGGTGTCGCTTAGCGTTCTAAGTTCCCCAGCTATTCACGCAGTCCTATGCATAACAAAAACCTCCGGAAAATGTCGTACCTCGCGGGTATCTCTGCGGCGGCGGCACTTATCGGGCTCACGTCTGTCCAAGCAGGCGACGTGACCTACGACTTCTCGACGGATCCGTCGGGAGTACTCACCATCGCTGGTAACAATGATGCCCCGTGGGTCAGTACGGGCGGAAATCCTGGTGGATTTCTGGCGCTGACCTACCCGCAGAATTCCCAGTACGCGGCCGTGGTCTTCCCCAACCTCGACCCGGGCAAAATCGTCACTGGCTTCACCTTCACCTGCGATCTCCGTGTCGGTAACAGCACGGGCGACCGCGCTGCTGACGGCTTCAGCATCAGCTTCGCGCGGGATGGCGACGCGGTCCTGGTGGATCCCGCTGTTGACACTGGGTTCGCCGGCAACTGCTGCGCGGAAATGGGTACGAAGACCGGTATCGCGGTGTCCTTTGACACCTGGTCCGGAAACACCTTCGCCTCCGATCCGGCTGATACCAGCGACATCGAAGGCATCATCGTCCGCGTCGACAACGCGACGGTGCGTAAGGTGGCGTTGCCGACCCGCCATGGTGCGGCCGACGACATCACCAGTCTCCAGACTGGGCCGCGGGATGCGGCTTATTGGACCGGCGGCGGCGATCCGCGGGCCCCAGAGTCCTGGGCTACCCTGGCGTGGCGTCCGTTCTCCATCACCATGACCACGGATGCCAAGCTGACCGTGTCCTGGAAGGGCAACAAGATCGTCGACAATCTGCAGACGACCTTCTTCCCCTCCGCGGGCCAGCTGGTGTTCGCCGGTCGTACTGGTGGCGCCAATGAGCACACCCACGTCGACAACATCCGGCTGACGACCATCGCGGAAGCGGTGACCGCGCTGCCGGGCGCTCCTGGAAACTTCCAGGCGTCGTCGATCGGTGCGAACCAAGTCGCCCTGTCCTGGACTCCTGCCGTAGTGGCGGGTGATCCGAACGCCCGTATCGCCTATGATGTGTTGCGTGGTGACACCGTGATCGCTTCGACTCTGACCTCGACTAACTTCGTGGATCGCGGAGTGCGGCCCGGTCAGTCCTACAGCTACAAGGTCCGGGGCAAGAACATCGCCGGCAACGCCGGTCCGGATGCCAACCTGACCGTGCAGACGGTCAACACGGTTCCGGGAGTGGCCTTCACCCGGGCTGACATCTGGTTCAATATCGGAACGGTCGATCCGCTCAACGGCATCTCCGATCCGCATTTTGCTGATCCCCCGGATGCCACTCGTTACCTGAACGGTTTCTCCTTCGGTCTCAACGAAGGTGCGATCTTCGGCAACAGCCCGCAGTTCGGTGACAACTTCATCACGGTCATCTCCGGTGTCTTCACCGCTCCGAAATCCGGTAACTTCCGGTTCTTCGGTCGCGCCGACGACGGCGTGGCGATCTACCTGAACACCTCCGGTCCGGCGATTCCCAACGTGGCGACGGCCTCGGCGATTCAAATCACCGACGGTTCGGCGTGCTGCAAAGCGTTCCAGGATATCGTGGACGGCATCACTCCTCCCGAAACCAGCGAGCCCGTGGCTCTGACCGCCGGTCAGCAGTACGGTATTGCGCTTGTGGTGAAGGAAGGCGGCGGCGGCGACTGGGGCCAGATGGCCATCCGCGAGGAAGGCGATCCGACTCCCGCTGGCAGCCTCCTGCCGTTGCGCGGCGCGGTTGTCTCCGGCCCGGTGGATGCCGTGGGAGCCAGCGTCTCCATCACGACTCAGCCGGCCAGTGTCACGGTGGGTGCGAACTCCCCGGTGACCTTCACTGCGGCGGCCACCGGTACTTCTCCCTACGGTGCGGACTACGGCAACGTGGTGTCTTACCAATGGTACAAGAACGGCGTGGCCATCCTCGGCGCGAACAACCCGACCTACACCATCCCGGTGACTCCGAAGTCGGATAACAACGCGAAGATCAAGGTTGTGGCGGCGGTTGCTGGCGCCAACGTGAGCAGCACGGAAGCGACGCTGACGGTCAACGACGACACCACGCCTCCGACGGTGACCCGCGTGAGCGGCTCCGACACGTTCAACTCCATCACCTTCGTCTTCAGCGAACCGGTGACGGATTCGGCGTTGACGGTGGGCAACTACACCGTGACGGGCCTGACCCTCAGCGCTCCTGAGCGCCTGAGCGATCGTTCGGTTCGCTTCACCACCTCCACGCAGGCGGAGAAGACGGTTTATCCGGTCACCGTCAACGGTGTCCGCGACAACGCGAACCTCGCCTCGGCCTACACGGGCACGTTCAGCTCCTTCGAGTTCAAGTCGGGCATCGTCCAGTTCAGCATCTGGAACGACCAGACCGGCGCCTTCGACACCTTCGCCAATGTGGGTGCTCCGAGCTCCGTTCGGATCGTGACCGAGTACTTCACGGGCTCGGGATTGTTCGAGAACTACTTCGGTCAGCTCAAGGGCTTCTTCATCCCGGCAGTCACGGGTGACTATGTGTTCTTCGGCGCTTCGGATGACCACGGTGAACTGTACCTGAGCACCGATGCCAATCCGGCGAACAAGAAGAAGATCTTGGAAGAGCCGAGCTGGAGCGATCCTCGCCTCTGGAACGGTGACGGCTCTGGCGCGAACACCGGAACTCGCGGTGAAGTGGGTTCCCGCGCCAATCGGTCGGATGAATATACCGGCACCGAATGGTCCACGGGTCCCGGTGGCAAGATCACCCTCACGGCGGGTCAACGGTACTACCTCGAGTTCCTCTACAAAGAGGGCGGCGGCGGTGACCACGGTGCGGTGGCTGTCAAGTTGGCTTCGGAAGCCGATCCGGGTAACGGCGCCAACGCGCTGGGCGGCAATCGCGTCGGCTACTTCGTCGATCCGACCACGCTGCCCCCAATCATCACCAAGCGTCCCGCGGGCGTGAAGTTCGCCAAGGGTGGTGCGGTGAGCTTCTCGGTGGAAGCGACCTCCGCTCTCCCGATGACCTATCAATGGTTCCGCAACAAGAAGGCCATCGTCGGTGCCACGAGCCCGACCTACTCGGTGGCGAGCGCCGGTGCGGCTGATATCGGCGACTACTACGTGGAAGTCACTAACTCCAATGGCACGGCCACTTCGTTCCCTGACAATGATGTCCGCGCGGTCATGACCGGCGCGTTCGTGATCGAAGCGGAAGACTACAACTACGACGGTGGCAAGAACGTGCCTGAAGCGAGCACCATGCCGCTGGCGGCGAATCTGTACCGCGGCAAGGATGGTCTGCCCGGTATCGACTTCCACCTCGAAAACCAATCCACGGCCGACGGCGCTGCCAACGGCAACAACTATCGTCAAGGTTGGACGGAGGTTCCTGATTATCCGACGGCACCCGAGGAAATCGGTAATGCCGACGTGGTTGCTGATGACGGAAACGGCAACACCGAGCGTCCGGACTTCGTCCTCGCCAACAACTACAAGATTGGTTGGGGCAACACCGGCGAATGGTATCAATACACCCGTAACTTCACCCCTGGTAAGTACAACGTGGTGGTTGGTTACTCCCGCGATGGTCGGGATGCCGACAACTTCGGCCTGGCGCTGGAGATCGTGACCGGAGACATCACCAAAGTCGGTGCGGCCACCACGGTCGTCGGCCAGGTGACGCTGAGCGGCACTGGCGGATGGAGCTCGAACGACCTCGTTCCGTTCCTCGCCCCGAACTCGACCTCGCTGGCCGAAGTGGACCTCGGTGCCAACAGCACCGTTCGCTTGCGCCTGTCGCAGAATGATCCTGACATCGACTTCCTCCTGTTCTATCCGGCCTCGGCGACCACCACTCCGGTGATCACGGGCGTGGTGCAGAACCCGAATGGTTCGGTCACGATCACTTGGACGGGTGGCGGTCAGTTGGAAGCGGCCACGAGCCTCAATGGCACGTACGCTGCGGTTCCAGGAGCCACGGGCGGCACGTTCACCTGGACTCCGGGTGCGGCTGATTCGATCCTGTTCGCTCGCGTGCGTAACTGATCACAGCTGATTCAAATCACACGGGGCTGGAGGTCACTCCAGCCCCGTTTTTCTTTCGGATTTGGGTTTGAGCCAGCTGACCCTGGGATCAGGATACGCCCTAGATCTCCCCTTACCGTGAACCTTCAACCGGTCTCATTGGGATTCCCGCCCGCGACTGCGGCTTACACGTTATCAGTAGTTCTCTCCGCTCTCCGCTCTCCGCTCTCCGCTTTTCGAGGGGTACTCCTTGGTTTTGTCGGAATGGCCCTCTCGGCAGTCGCTGCCGATCCAGGATTCCGTTTGCTTTCATCGGAGGAGACCGGTCTTCAATTTCAACACGCCATCCCGACGCAGCGGCATTTGACGAATCAAATGCTGCTCGATGGATCAGGCGTGGCGCTGGGGGATGTCGATGGGGATGGCAACGTGGATGTGTTCCTGGGCGGGAGTGGCGGTCAGAGCCAACTGTGGCGAAATCTCGGAGGGTGGAAGTTCGAAAACTTCACCGCGAAGGCCTTTGCCAACAGTACCCCGGCCTTGGCCAGTGATGTCACGGGCGTGGCCTTGGTGGATGTCACGGGGGATGGTGCCTTGGATTTGTTGCTTAATACCCACGCTGACGGCGTGCGGTTCCTGACCAACGACGGTCAGGGTCGATTTCGTTCCCAGCCGTTCCCGGTCTCGCGCCATCGCGGGGGCCATTCGCTGGCGTTGGCGGATGTCGATGGGGACGGATGGGTGGATCTGTACGTGTGCAACTACCGGCGCCGTGCCTTGATGGATATGCCGAGTGCTCGTGCCACGTTTCAGGGTTCGGGGTTGGAGCGGCGGGTAGCCACCTTGGACGGACGGCCGACGACGGATCCAGATCTGACCAATCGCTTTGTGGTGAATGCCGCAGGGGGCTTGGAGGAACTGGGCGAACCGGATGTTTTCTACCGAAACCTCGGCGGAACCAACTTTGTCGAAGTCAGCTGGCAGGATGGCGCCTTCCTCACGGAGGAGGGGAAGCCGCTCGTGGATCCTCCGCGGGATTGGGGTCTCGCGGCCCAGTTCTGCGACGTCAACGGCGACGGCCGGCCCGATCTCTATGTTTGCAACGACTTTCAATCGCCGGACCGGATGTGGCTGAATGAGAGTTCTCCCGGGAAGGTGCGGCTGCGCTTGGTACCGGCGGATTGGTTGCGCCAAACGAGCCTTTTCTCCATGGGTGTCGATTTCGGAGACATTAATCGGGATGCCCGACCCGACTTCGTGGTGGTGGACATGTTGAGCCCGGATCCAGTGCGGCGCATGACGATGTTGGATGGAACGCCGTCGGTCACCGTGGATCCGGAGGATCCCCGATCCCGGCCGCAGGTAGATGCCAACACCCTCTTCCTTCAGCGACCTGATGGGTCGTTTGCGCAGATGGCCAACGTCGCGGGCGTGATGGCGACGGACTGGTCGTGGACGCCGGCCTTTCTCGATGTGGACTTGGACGGCTGGTTGGATCTGCTGGTCACAGCCGGGCAGGAGCGGGGATCGCGTGATCTGGATATTGCCGAACACATGAAGGTGTTTCGGCGGGGAGGACTGAGGACTGACGCTCAGATCTTTCGGGAACGCCTGAAGTTCCCTCCGCAGCACGCTCCGCTAAAGGCCTTCCGGAATGCGGGCGGATCCATCCCGGTCTTCGAGGATCGGAGTCGGGAGTGGGCGTTTGATCAGGTTGGCGTCAGCCACGGGATGGCGCTGGGGGACTTGGATGGCGATGGGGATCAGGATGTCGTGATCAATCGCTTGAACGCGCCCGCAGCGGTCTTTCGCAACGAAGCCTCCGCGCCTCGATTGGCGGTTCGATTGAAGGGGCAGGCGCCTAATCGACAGGCACTGGGAGCGCGGTTGGGCTTTCGATGGCGGTCGGACTCGCAGCCGACGGCACCGTCTCAGTTTGCTCAGCTCTTTGCCGGCGGCCGCTATCTGTCGAGTGATGCCTTCACGAAGACTTTTGCATGCCCGGGACCGGGAACGGGTGAACTGGACGTCCTGTGGCCCTCGGGACGCCAGTCGCGGCTGACCGGGCTGGCGCCAGGGCGGATTGTGGAAATGGAGGAACCGAAGGAATCGACACCGTTGGTAAAGCCCGAACCTGTGAAGGGTCCTCCGCTTCGGTTCCAGGAAGTCCCCTCGGGAATCTCCGGACCGCCGGTCTCCGGACCGGACTGGACCGGTCAGCCGCTCCTACCGCGACGGCAGAACACTCGGTTACCGGGGTTGGCGTGGAGCACGGCGGAGTCGGCTCTGTGGGTGGCGCTGGGACCGGGGTCCGCAGTGCGGCCGTACTCGTGGTCAGCCACGGGATTTCAACCTGGTCCTTCCCGCGAATCCGCCGCGCTCGCGGTCGCGGTGGCGGGTCCGGATGTGTGGTGGCTGCAGCCGGCGAAAGCCGCGGGATTGGTGCTGCATTCCGGGGGATCGGGGGCTGCCTCCCCTCCGGTCGTCGCCTCTCAGGTCGCTGCGGCGTCGGGCATGTGGGCAACGCCCCTGGTGGGAGGTGAAGAATCGCTGGTCTGGATCGCGGGTGGAGTCGTGCCAGGGCGGTATCCGGAAAGTGCAAACAGCGAGTTGTTCCGAGGGACTGCTCAAGGAATGCGTTCCGTGGCGGTTACGAATCTCGGGTTGGTCACGAGCGCCGTGTGGGTGGATTTGGACGGAGATTCCCGGAACGAATTGGTCACGGTCAGTGAATGGGGAACACCCCGCGGATTCCGCATCACCGATTCGGGATTGGAAGGGATGCCGCTCTCCGTGGTCTTTCCGGACGGTACGACGAAGAGTTGGGACGACTTCACCGGTTGGTGGCAGTCGGTGGTGGCGGGTGACTTTGATGGGGATGGGCGATCGGATCTCGTGCTGGGGAACTGGGGTTTGAATTCGCCTCAGGCCCTGTTCACCGGCCCGGTGGGAGCCCAGGGAGCAGGGCGGTCGCTGCACCTGTGGTCAGGCGAGGCTCTGGAAGCAGGTCCTGGCGGATGCCTGGAAGGATACACTGACGCGCAGGGGAAATTCCGAACGTCCCGAAGTCTGAGTGATTTGGAGACGCGCATTCCCTGGTTGCGGTCCCGCTTCACCACCCATCGATCGTTCGCGGAAGCGACGGTGCCGGAGATCCTCGGAGCGCGGTTGACCACCCTGCGGCATCTGGAGGCACGGTGGCTGAGTTCGTGGGTGCTGTGGAATCGGGGTGCCCAGTTTGAGGCGCGCTTGTTGCCCGCAGAGGCCCAACTTGGTCCTTGGATGGCGGCGGTTACCGGAGACTTCGACGGCGATGGTCGTCTTGATGTGTATGGCGCCCAGGGATTCTTCGGACACAATTTCGGAGCGGGTCGAGAGGATGCCGGGGAAGGAGTGTTCCTGCTCAGCCGAGCCGGGGGTAACTGGGAAGCGATTCCTACCGCAGCAACGGCGATTCGAATTCTGGGTCAGCAGCGGTCCGCCGTGGCGCCGGACCTCAATGGCGATAGGCGGGCCGATTTGATTGTGGGGGAATGGGGCGGTCCGGTGCGGGTGTTTCTGAGCGAGCCGCCGAAGCCCTAAATCTGCGGACAAAGTCAGCCTCTGCGCGTCTCAGCTGAATCACGCTTCGCCGATAACATGCAGGGCGACGCGGCGGCGATGCGGGGAGGTTCGATGTTCCCACAGGTAGATGCCTTGCCAGGTGCCGAGGGTGAGTTCTCCGTTCACGACAGGAATGTGCAGGTGGACACCCATCAGGGCCGACCGGATATGGGCCGGCATGTCGTCGTCCCCTTCGGCGGTGTGGATAAAGCTGCTATTGCCATCCGGGACCAGTTCGCCGAAGTAAGTTTCAAAATCCCGGCGGACATCCGGATCCGCGTTCTCTTGAATCACCAGTGACGCTGACGTGTGTCGGAGAAAGAGGGTGCAGAGTCCGGTCCGGATTCCCGTTTTCCGAACCCAGGCCACCACCTCGGAAGTCACTTCCAAAAACCCCCGCCCGCGGGTGGCGAAAACCATTTCGGTGACGTGCTGGTTCATACGCGAACCGCGGCAGCGTCAGGGATTCAGAACCTGAAGTCGATACATCCGGCTGCGATTGGGCAGTGGATTCGGATCGCTGGCCAACATCGGGCCGTCGGTTTCGGCGAAAACGGCGGTCCAGCCGGGCACGGGATAGAACTCGGGGTCTTCGCCGCCGAGTTGATCCGTGAACAGGAGCGTGTAGTAGCGTCCGGCACGCGCGGTCCACTTGACCGTGGGTTGTCCAATCTCATTCGGGGCGGCCGCTTCGAGTCGAAAGGTGTCCGTCCCGGAATTCGGATCGGTGCCGGCGATCACTTCATCCCCGTCGTTCAAACCGTCACCATCGGAGTCTGGCCGATCTGGAGAGGTCCCAGTTTGCGTGGGCGAGCCGTAGTGACCGGAACCGTCCTCCACGACATCGGCCAGGCCGTCGCTGTCGCGATCTGTTCCTGGTGCCGAGGAATCGTTGGCGCTGGAGTAGGTGGCGAGCAGATCCCCGGGCAGGCCCAGGATCTCGGGTCCGTCCCAGCGGAGATTATCCACGGACACTTCGTACACCACCCCGGTCTCCTTCATTTCGAAGTTCAGCACCAGAGCCAGCACTCGGGTGGGGTCAAAAGGGGCGTGGAATTGTTCCTGCCGAAACTGATCCAGCGTGGCGGTGATTGTCTGCCAGCCGCCGTCGGCGGCGGTATAGGGCTGGACGAACTGCCGAACATGCACGGTTCCCGGCGGTTCTCCGGGATCGGTCGGACTCTTGATTTGGAGTGCCACATTGAGGGCGTGACCGTTGCGTTCCCGAACGTCCACGGAAAACGAGTAGAGCGCCCAGCCGAACGGGAAGGGGGGCAGCGACCACGTCTCGGGAAACTCGCGAATCATTCCAAAGCCCGAGAACGACCCTACGGTGACGGGGTTGGTGTACACGAGGAACGCCGACTGACTCCCGTGACTCGCTTCCAAGCGGGTGCCGGTGTTGAAGTAGAGGCTCGGTCCAGAAAGATTCTCGCCGTAATGATAAGGTAGCCAGGGAGCGAAGCGTGGCGGCGATTGTGGCGGGATATCCGGTTTTTCGGGATCGAAGTCCGCGCCCAGACTGCGGCCTTCGAAACTGTCGAAGATGTCAGAGGACGCACCCGGAGCCGTCCGTGCGGAGACTGTCCAAGTGAAGGGCCCAGCCACGCCTTGAGGGACAGGAATGGAGAAGACCTGTTCGCCAGTCGCGCGGCGGGTGATCATTTCCCGGCGAGCGATGGAAGTGTCGCCGGCCTTCAAGTCCACGGTCAGGCTGTAGAATTGTTTCCCGGCGGCGGCGGAATCCCAGAAGTCCGCCCGGTCCACGGCCGTGGGAAATTCCTCGGGCAGATAACCAGGCAATTCTTCCCAGATCACCGGCACAGAGACGGTCTGGCCCGGTTTTACTTCCGGCAAAAATTTCGGTTGGGCCGCCCACAGCGCCCGGACTGGCACTTTCACCTGGGCCGGGTTCAGTCCGAGCCCGGTGGCGGTGGCCTGCCACGTGTAGGTCCCCCCGTCCCGGGAACTGCGCAGCTCGGGATTCCCAAGATCTCCATCAGGCAACGTCACCATCAGGTTGGTCACCCCCTGACCGCTGATCCTTACCGGCAGTGTCTGAGCCAGCGTCTGGGGTGCGCGTCCGGTGGACCTTAGTTGGAGATCCAATTCCAGCGTGGCGCCCTGGGTGTCGAATCCCACCTGCACGGCGGCCGGATTCCCACCCCACCAGACGGAGTTCGGAGCCGCTTCGAACCACAATTTGACCGGACTCGGATTGAGGAGGGATTGCCCGGGAGCGGTGGTGGCATAGAGCAGCACGTATTGATCACCTTGCAGGGTCAATTCGAGGGAACCGTTGGAATTGGTGGTCAGCACGCCGCCACTGGTAAGGTCTTCAATCCAGCGGCCGGCCAACAGCGACGGCGCCTGCACGCGGACGGTCGCGGCGTTGGTGTGGCCATTCAGCAGGCCCAGGAGCACCGACCCGTTCCGGGTCACGCGGAAGTCGGGGTAGATCCATTCCGCGCCCGGCCCCGTGAGGTCCACGGGCGGAACGAGACCGAAGTGGGTCCGGTAGATGGCCCGGAACCACTGATAGCGCAGCTGCCAGTTGTGCGGGGACGGTGACTCCGCAGCATCCACGACATCGCCGAGCGCGAGTGGCGTCAGCGCGGTGCGGGCGGAGCCCACGGTGTTCAGATGCAGCGCTGGTTGATTTCCGGAATGCCGAACGATGGTGGTTCCGGCTTTCACCGTTAGGCCCTGCCAGTATTTCCAGGTGCCCAGCGTGGAGCGGTAGTTGGCCGGCAGGGGATCAAACGCGGAAGTGCCGCTGAAGGGGATAAATCGATAGTCGGTGAAGAGAGCGCCGGATTCGTAGCCAGGTTGGGCGTTGCTGACGTCGATGCCGAACAGGGTTCGCATGTGCTCCGCCCAGCGTGGGTTGGGAACCTGATAGGCGTTGAATTGGCCCGGGAGATCGATGGCGGCGTGCAGGTGAATTCCACTGGCTGGCACTTGGGTGGCCAGAGTGTCCAGATGCGCGGGGTCCAGTTGCGTGGATCGCGAGACGTGCAGCGCCTTGGCCGACTGCCAGGCACCGGCGTTGAATTCCTCGTCGCGCAGGATTCCGGGCTGATAGCCCAGTCGCTTCAAGGTGTTCCAGACCCGGTTCAATTCCTGATTCGCCCGCGGCCAGAACAGGTCCGTGCTCTGACTCCAGAAGATCTGGATGTCGGCTTCCGGATCCCGGGAACCTGCGAGCAACTGGGCGATGTCGAGTTCCGCCATGCATTGGAAGACGGCGCTGACATTCCGGAACACGGGGTCCTTGGGCAGGCGGTTTTGACCCACGATGCCGAAGCCTTCCTCGCGCGGGAAATAATCTCCGGAGAAGAAGTCACGATCGTTCCAGGTGAAGATGTGCACGCCCATGGAACCGGAGAGAACGGCCTCCCAGAGTTGCGTGGGCAAGGCGGCCGCCTGACGCCAATCGGCATTGACGTGAAGGTTCTCGGTGGAGGTATGGCCGGTCTCGGAGAGGAGCACGGGAAGACCGGTGTCGAGTTGGTGCTTGGCGATGCCGTAGTCACCGGCGCGCAGTTCCGTACCGAGCGCAGCGATCGCGTAGTTGTTGATCGCCCAGAAGTCGAGAGGTACGCCGGCCTGGCGGCAAGTTTGTACGATGGTCCGGCCATCTTCACAGGTGTAGAACGCATCGGCTTCGCCAAACAGACCGCCGATCATGGAGTACGTGAGCAGGTGATTGGGGTCGGCCTGGCGGGCAGCTCGGGCACCCACGGCCACGTAGTCGGCGATGCTTTGCTTGCGCCACTGGATCAGATCCTGGAACAGGGGTTGATCGTGGTTCTCAGGATACTTCCGCGGCATCTCGACGGCCTCGAAGGAGGGAAACTGTGTTCGCCAAACGGCATTGGCCCGGGCGAGGTCGCCCGCGTAGTGCTGGCGAAGAAACTCGCGGAAGCTGGCGAGCGAATAGGGATCGTATCCGAGGTAACGTCGGGCCGGCTCCCACAGGTCGAAGTAGGCGTACTCGTTGCCCAGAATCCAGGCGCCGATCGCCCGGCTATTCCGGTAGCGGGAGGTGACCTGTGCGATGTAGTTGGAATAGGCCCGACGGGCTTCCGGGTGTTCGTAGTTGAGGACGAACGAGCGGGTGTTTTCCGAATTGAGCGCCTTCCATTCCTCGGGAAACCAGTCGGGAGCGTACTGAAAGCCGATTAAGATAAAGAGTTTTAGTCCCAGCTTTTCTGCCTGCGCCACGAGGTAGTCGGGCTTGGTCCAGTCAAACTCACCCGGCCGGCGCTCAACGACGTTCCACACCATTTCCGACCGGACCGAGTTGGCGTGCATCTTTTTGAACTCCACCAGATCCGAGCCGACTTGCTCGAGCGACTGATTGGCTCCGACGGGCGGATTCCATGACTGATAGGCGAGGCCGTGGGGGAAGAAGAAGCGCGCCGTGGTGGGATCCCAGAAGTAGCCCTGGCGCACCTCGAGCGATCCGTTGCCCGCTTGGACCACGCCGACGACTCCCGCCAACGCCAGGCCCAGCCATCCGAGTGATCTGAAAAGCTTCTGAAGGACGGTGAAAATCACTCGGGCTAACCTGCCCAATAGACGTTCTAAAGCACGGTCTTTTTTCGGGCTGTCCGGGATCAATCGCGCCAACCAGGTAGGTGGGGCGCCAACCGGGACTCCAGTTCTTCGATCAAGGCCTCCTCCATGTACTCGTACTCGTCGGGCAGGTGGAGGCAAATGAGGGAACGCCCGGCAAGTTCTTCCGGGAACCGTTCCCGCAAGCGGCGTTCGTGGGATCGTTCCATGACGAAAATCAGGTCGGCCCAGCCCAAGAGTCCGGGCGTGACGCGGACTCGAGCTTGCTCCTGCGTGCCGGCCGACCGGGCTTGATACCCCGGTGTCCCAGCCAGGATTCGTTCGGCGGTGAGACTGCGGATCTCGTTCCGACTGCACACGAAAAGAACTTTGGTCATGCGGGAAGTAGCGAGGAGGCAAAACCAGCGAAACGGAACAACCTTTTGCCGCCAATCTACTGGCAATTCCAACTGGCTAGATTCCAAAATTCTCTCAACCGACAAAACCAGCGGAGAGCTGAGCGGTGAGACCCAGCAATCACCTCTATTTTCAGTGCTTTGGCACCTCTCATCTCGGGCAAAGCCAATGGACTGAGGGTAGATTTGCGACCTTCGACACCCCTCTAATCCAGAGGCGCGGAGGCCACGGCCAGATCGGGTGCGGCCACCGCCTGCCGTAGCCAACGCCGCAACTGGCCGAGGTCCCGACAGGTTTCCAGTCGAAGATTGACTTCGGAAGGAACTTGATTGAATCGGGTGGTCAGCACCTCTCGAATGGCGTCTTTGAGCGCCTCGATTTGGCCCATTTGCTGGCCTTCCTGGCGCCCTTCCTGGCGCCCTTCTTGACGGCCTTCTTGACGGCCTTGCTGGTGGCCCAGTTGTAGGCCTTCCTGGAGTGCTTCCTTGCGGGCGGAGCGTTCAAAGCTAGTGACGAAGTGCATGATTTTCTCCGGATGTAATTCCTGCAGTTCCTGACGAAAGGAGTGTTCCTGGGCGGTCGACAACGGCAAGAACCAATCCAGGAGGCGCAATAGCTGATATACAGTTTCGCGATCGAAACTGTCCCGGTCGAGATGCCACAGCAACTCCAGTTTCCCCCGCCGCCGATGCGGGGAATCCCGCCGCCAGCGGAGGGCGATTAGATGGGCCCGGATCACTTGCGCGATGGGATTTCCCGGCTGGACCAGTTGTCCCTCGGAGAATTCCAGAAGTTTGCAGGTCGCAAACTCAAAGAGGATTCGGGTTCCGAGATACCTCTCCTCGAACGTCCCGGATCGGAATTGGGGATCGCCGTCGGCCAACACAGCCAAGCTGACCACTGGGCGCCCGTGGATTTGTTTCAGCCGGTGATGGTACTGGTACATCCGTTCGGCTAGTCGGGTATCCGGCTGGGACTGGACTTCGACGTGGACCAAGATCCACGCCTCGCCACCGGTGCGTCGGAAGACCCGGACGAGTTTATCCACATACTGGCGTCCGGCGTCTGCGTCGTGCTCGAGCGCTTGGAGTTCCTTGTCGAGGAAGACCGGCTCCTGAGACCAGTCGATCTGCTCGGCCACCGCCGGGAAGCACAGGGTCAGAAACGGACGCAGGAATTTCTCCAGCGCCTCTTTCCAGGGGCTGTCGAAGTCATTGCGTTCGTCGCTCACCTGACTAGCTCAGCAAGAACGCCCTGCCCCCGCCATCGCCAGATTTAGCCAGCGCCCCAGGCTTGCGGGGAGAGGGTTCCCGGGGGGACGCGGACGGGGGAGGCTCCGACTGGCTTCGATCAGGGAGTTGTAAAAACAGCCTGACAACCGGTTCCCCGGTTTGGGCTTCCCTGAACTGGATCTCTTTCGGCCTCTCAGATCTGTGCGGGCGGGCCAGCCAGGTGTCGGGTCAGTGCCGCCCAAGTGGGAATGGGCACCGTTTCCGCGCGGGCAGTTTCGGCAATGCCACAGGCGGCCAGGGCGGCGGTCAGGCGATCCTCCGGCCATTGGGTTCGCAGGAGTTTGCGCAGCATTTTTCGCCGCTGACTGAAGGCGGTTTTGACAATCTGCGCGCCGATAGGCACCAGCGCCGGGGGCAGCAGAGGCTGGGCACGGCGCACCAGGGTCACACAGGCGGAGTCGACATCGGGTGCCGGGAAAAAGCAGTCCCGGGCGATCTTGAAATGGCCGGTGGCATCGAACTGAAGTCCGACCAGAACTGTGAGAACTCCGTAGGCCGAGGTGTCGGGCGCGGCTAGCAGACGCTGCACGACCTCCAATTGCAGAGTGGCCACAATAGCGCGCGGCGGAGTGGGGTTGAGGGCCAGTTCCACCAGGATGGGGGAACCCACCGAATACGGTAGATTGGCGACCAACTTCCACGAACTCCAATCGGCGGGGTTCTGTTGCAGCCAACGGAGGGCGTCGGTCTGGATGAGTTCGAGGTTCGGCGACTGGGCGAACCGCTCCCGTAGGACCTCGCACAATCGGGCGTCGAGTTCGAGGGCTCGAACGGGGCGGCCAGTGGCCAACAGCAGTTCGGTCAGCGGACCCAGACCGGGTCCGATCTCGAGAATCCGGTCGTCGTCCTGGAAGGCGGCGGCAGCCACAATGCGGCGCAGTTGATTGCCATCGTGGAGAAAATTCTGACCCAGCGACTTGGTCAGTTGGAGTCCGCGTTGGTCAATCCAACGCCGCATTTCGGAAAGGGTCATGGGTGGGCGGGGGGCGAAGGTTCAACGAGCCAGGGTTCGGGAGGAACGGCGGCGGGGAGGGCGCGCCACGGTGCGGAGGGCAGCCTCCACCGCGCAGACGGTTTGCTCGAGCTGACGCGCCGTAATGGTCAGCGGTGGAGTGAACCCAATCACTTCCGCAAACTCTCCTTCCGGCAGGACAATGTAGCCTTCGTTCAGCAGGAGTTTCACCGCGGCTAGGGACGCTTCCGTGGCGGGTTGGCCGTTTTGACGCAGCTCCAGACCAACCATCAGGCCCAGTCCGCGGCTGCGCAGTTCCAGGGAACCGATCCGACGCGGCAGGCCGGCGAGTTGTTGCAGGAATAGGCGACCTAGACGGGCACTGCGTTCCGGAAGCCGGCGTCGTTGGAGTTCCTCAATTTGCGCCAACGCCATCGCGCACCCCACCGGATGTCCCAGGAAGGTGCTGGTGTGAATGGCTTCGCCGTGGCTGGGCGGCCAGGCGTCCATGAGATCCGCGCGACCCACACAGGCCGAAAGGGGGAATCCCCCGGTCAACGCTTTGCCCAGGCAGATGAGATCCGGAACGACCCCGACGTGTTCGGTGGCGAACCAGCGACCGGTCCGGCCGAATCCGGTGTAGATTTCGTCAAGAATCAGCAGGGCGCCGTGGCGGGTGGCAGCGGCGCGCAGTCGGGGCAGGAAGTCGGGCGAGGGAATCCGAATGCCGCCGCGGGCTTGCAGCGGTTCTACGAGAATGGCGCCGATGGTTCCCCGAGAGAGATGCTGTTCCAACTGGGCCTCGAGCGACGCGAGTCCCTGGCAGTTGGTATTGGGGCACGCGCAGTCCCAGGAACCGCACGCTGGCCAGTCGAGAAAGGTGCCGAACTCCCGCAGTTGATCCCGGAAGGGATCGCGAAAATGGGCGCGCTGAGTAACGTTGAGGGCGCCGTACCCTAGCCCGTGATACCCACCTCGGAACGCGAGTACTCCGGTCCGGCCGGTGGCGAGCCGGGCGGTTTTGAGCGCGGCTTCCACGGCTTCGAATCCGGAGCTGCCGAAGATCACCTTTCCCTGCTGGCGTAACTCGGGTGCCCGGTCCGAGGTCCACCGTTCGAAGGTCAGTTCGCTCAGCACTTGCGCCAGTTGCCCCTTGAGGGCGTGCGGATGAACATCGCCCATGGCGTGCAGGAGTCGGCCCATCTGAAGTTGACCGGCTCGGACCACAGCGGGATTGGCGTGACCTGCTGCGGTGACGCCAAAGGCTGCGGTCAGATCCAGGTAGCGCCGGCCGTCCTCAGTCCATACCGAACATCCCCTCGCGCGGTCCCAAACGATGGGCCAATGTCCGTCAGGATCGAGGAAGGTAACGTTACGGGATTCGAATCGGGCGAGCT
This sequence comes from Verrucomicrobiota bacterium, assembly GCA_017309115.1. Classification (GTDB taxonomy): domain Bacteria; phylum Verrucomicrobiota; class Verrucomicrobiia; order Limisphaerales; family UBA9464; genus UBA9464. Next base: position 21,518 of record JAFLEF010000053.1, read on the forward strand.
GTTCCCGGACGTCGGCGGTGGAGGGCATTCCAGGAAGGGTTCAGACGCCCCGCTGATCCGGGGGCCAGACGAACTTGTGCATCTGGAGTTGGAAGCGCACCGGCAGATGATCAGCAATGATGGCTTCGGCCAGCTCGGTTCGGCTCAGCGGAGTATGGCCGGCGGGTACTGGCTTCAGGGATTTGTCCTGCTGCTGCGGCGCCAGGGGAGCGACCCAGGAAAACAGCAGCGGACAGCGATCCGCGAGGGAGTGCTGCTGAATGATGTCTTTGGCCCACGTGTAATCCTCGCGGGTGCCGAGGACGAACTTCACTTCATCGGTCGGTTTGAGCAGAGGGATGTTCTCCCACCGGTTGCGCCCCACTTCGCCGCTGCTGGGAGCCTTGAGATCCATGATTCGCCGGATGCGAGGGTCCAGAACTCCGAGGTCATGGGCTCCACTGGTTTCGACCAGTACGGTGAAGCCGTCGTCGCAGAACTCGCGCATCAGTTCGGCCGCCCCGGGCTGGAGCAGGGGTTCCCCGCCGGTGAACTCCACCAGCGGCAAGTTGTGACCGGACACCAGGAGATCGGCATAGGGTTCGGCCAGTCGATGGACCTCGTCCCGAATCTCGGAGAAGGGGCGTCGCCGACCTTCGGTGAAGGCGTAGGCTGTGTCACAGTAGGAACAGCGCAGAGAGCAGCCGGTCAACCGGACGAAAATGCAAGGCAACCCAGCAAAGGTGCTTTCCCCCTGCAGGCTCAGATAGACTTCATTGACGACCAGACTGCCGTTCACCCGGGCACCGTAGGGTATTCCGCGCAGCGTGGACAGTCAGGAGGTCGGGTTGGCGGCTGGGCCGAGGTTGAGAGTTGACGGGAAAAGGCGGGTAAGGGGTAAGCGGCAAGGGCGAAGGAAAGGCAGGTAAGGCGAGGCTCTGCCGAGCCGTTCGCGTCCCGGCAGAATGCGCGTCACCACTCCACGCGTGTAGCTCCGCCGGTCGTTGCCCTGCGTTCAACTCTCAACTGGTTTGTGGGGGGAAGTTTATCCGCAGATTTCTGGGGGGCTTAGCGGCGTGAACACGGGGGGCGGATCTGTTTCCGTGCATCTTGGTCAGGGGTGTCGTTTCCCCCGAAATCGGTGTAAATCTGCCTTGAATCTGCGGATAACCCTCCCCGCTCTCCGCGAGCGGGAAGCGGTTCGCCGCACGATTTGAATTTGCTCCCACTTGCATAGTCGAACGACGCGTCGGAATCTTCTTCACACCATGACGCTCAAGACGCTGCTGGCTGCGTTGGTCTGGACCGCCCCGTTCTGGATCACAGCCGATTCCAACTGGTCCCAATGGCGGGGACCGAACTTCAACGGTTCCTCGCCCGCTCAAGGGTTACCCGAGACTTTTACCAAAGCCGGCGCTACGTGGGCCACCCCCCTCCCGGGTCATGCAGGGTCGACCCCGGTGGTCTGGGGTGATCGAATCTTCCTAACCTCTCCGGACGAAGCCAAGAATCTTAATCTGCTGTGTCTGGACGCTCAAACCGGGGCGGTGAAATGGAGCCGGACTGTGGCTGTGGGCGACAAGGAGAAGGGCAAGAACAACATGGCCGCCCCCTCTCCGGTCACGGACGGAAAGCGAGTCATCGTTCTCTTTGGAACCGGAGATTTGGCGGCGTTTGATTTTGACGGCAACGAGCTGTGGAAACGGCCGTTGTACAAGGATTACGGACGGTTCGCCATCATGTGGATTTACGGGGCGAGTCCGCTGTTGCTGGACGGGCAGTTGATCATTCCGGTGCTGCAGCGGGATCAGATGCCGGCGGATTATCCGTTGGCAGACGGTCAACCTGAGCGGGAGTCGTTTGTCTTGTCGTTGGATCCGGCGACGGGCAAGACGCTGTGGAAGGTTAAGCGCGCGACCGATTCTACGATGGAGAGCCATGAGAGTTACGCCACTCCAGTGCCGCATCAGGGACCCAACGGAATGGAAATCCTGATCGTCGGTGGGGATCATGTGAGTGGGCACAATCCCAAGGATGGCACGGAACTCTGGCGGGCCCGATTGTATGAGCGGCGCGACGACTGGTATCGCATTGTGACCTCTCCGGTTTCGGGTCCGGGTCTGGTGTATGCCAGTGGACCCAAGGGGCAGCCGGTGGTGGCTTTCAAGGAGGGCGGCCAGGGCGACGTCACCGGCACTCACAAGGTCTGGCAGTTCTCCGAAGCTCCGACGGATTGGGCGACACCACTCTTCTACGACGGAAAGTTGTTCATTCTGGATGGAGGTAAACGAGTGCTGTCCCGAGTCGATCCGAAAACCGGTGCCAAGATTTGGTCCGGCAAACTAGACGTGTCGGACACCATCTGGAGTTCGCCCACGGGCGCCGACGGCAAGATTTTTCTACTGAGTGAGAGTGGCACGGTCGTCGTGGCGTCGGCGGGAGATGAATTCAAGGTGCTGGCTCGGGTTCCCCTGGAGGAATCCCCCTCGCGGTCCTCGGTTGTTCCATTGAACGGCGCCATTCTGGTGCGAACGGCGAATCATTTGTACCGCTTTGATCGCAAGTGACGGTCTTGCCCGCTTGCCGTCCGCCGCCTCTGAGCCCCACTGTCTCGTCCCGATGCTTTTCCGCAGTCTCGGATGGCTGTGGGCCCTCCTCTGGTGCGGGCTGTCCGTGATTCCCGGTCAAGCCCAGTCCTCGCGCGGCGACCTAGTGCTCATTAACGGCCGGCTCTACGCCGACCTCGCCCTTTGGGGAGCGCGCCAAGGATTGCGCAGTCGTTGGAATGCGACGGCCGGGGAACTGAAGCTGACCAATCGTTGGGCCAACCTGGCCTTCAAAGCGGACACCGCTCGGGTAGAGTTCGATGGCACCATGGTCTGGCTGGAGTATCCGATCGCCGTGGAACGGGGTCGGCCGATGATTGCCCAGCGTGATCTGGATCTGACGCTGATGCCCCTGCTCAAGCCGGCCAAGTATCCCGCTGGCCGCAAGGTTCGGCGGATCGCGCTCAGTGCGGGACATGGGGGCAAGGATCCGGGGAATACCGAAGGCAGCCGGCAGGAGAAGACCTACACGCTAAAGCTGGCGCGGGAGTTGGCGGCGCGACTTAAGGCGGCCGGATTCGAAGTCATCCAGGTTCGCGACCAAGACGAGTTCATTGCTCTGGACGATCGCCCGGAAGAAGCCAATCGGCGTCGTGCGGACCTCTACTTGTCTCTGCACTTCAACGGCGCGGGAGGCCGGGGCAGTGCCACTGCGAAGGGGGCGGAAACGTTCGCGCTCACCCTGCCCAATGGTCGATCCACTCACGGTGGAAGCTCTTCCGGAAGTCAGCCGGGCAATCGCTTCGACCGAGAGAATTTGCTCCTGGCGTACCAGGTGCACCGGGCACTGATCGGATCGGTCAACATAGCCGATCGGGGCGTAAAACGGGCGAATTTCGCCGAACTGCGCGGCGCCCGCATGCCGGCGATCCTGATTGAGGGCGGCTTCATGGATCATCCGGAAGACATCCGCCGAATCATGAGCGACCGGGAGCGAGGAAAGATGGCCGATGCGATTGTGGATGGTGTCCAGGCCTACAAGCGCCTGGTGGAACGGGAGTGAACCGGTCGGGGTCGGTTTGAACGGGGTCTTTCAGCGGAAAGACATGCCCACCGAAAGGTTCCCGAAGATCGAATAGGGAAGGTTCTCCGTCTGACTCAGTAACCACCACTCCACGCCCGCCACAGCCTTGAGGAACACACGATTGGTGATGTCTACGCGCAAGCCACCGCCCACATTCCAGGTGAAGGCGGCTTCGGTCTGAGTCGACTCGTAGCAGACGTAGCCCCACCAATAATCCGGATAGCACTCTACCGATTGGTACGGATCATTGACGGTGAGGGTGACGAACCCAATGCCAGCGCTCACCAGCGGCGTGACCCGGCTGGGAAGGATGTTCCAATCGAGGTTCAGCTTGCCGTTGCCTTGATAAACGGTGTCAGAACGGGTGCCGGGCAAACCGGGAGCGGTCACATGGAAATCGGGGGCTCCGAAGACCATCTCGAAGTTGACGTTCCAGAACTGATTCAAGTTGTAGCCGACTCCAACGCCGCCTTGAACGTGGGTGTCAATGGACACGGAGGTATCGAGACCGGAGACGTCGATATCCTGGTAGTTCAGGCCCTGGGGTGAGGCGCCGCCAAGGACCACATAACCATCCCATTTGCCGGCGCGATCACCGCCCCCGGGGGCGAAGTAGTTGGGGAATTGTGCGTAAGCGGGCAGGAGCCCACTGAGGCTGGCGGCCCAGAGCATGACAGAGCGACGTGAGAAGCGGTTGGTCTTCATGAACGAAACCCGCTTTAGGCCAATCGCGCGGGGACACAATGCCAAACTTCGGGCATCTGAACGCAGCGTGTCCCGGTGAACGTAGACGTGCGAATAGCCCTAGGTCAGGCGTCCACCCTCTGGAACCAAAGTGCCATTGAGAATTCAGCATGCGGGAACGATGAGGAAATGCGCTGGCGCACTCACCCAGGCTGTCCGGGTTGCAGGGCGCCAGCCCTTACCTATGAAACGACTCATTCTGATCGCCCTCCTCGGTTGGACGGGACTCAAGGCAGCTTCCAATCCGGATCGCTTGCCGGGACCAGTCTTCGAAGAACTGGGGACCCTACGCTTTCCGGTGACCACCCGCTCTGCCCAGGCGCAGCGCTACCTTGATCAGGGCATGGCATTCCTGTGGGGTTGCAGGAGAGCCTGCGGCAGCAGAACAGATCGGAATCCGCCGAGCTGGTGCGTCAGCAATTTGAAGAGGCTTGGCGACGATCGGATGTGGTGCTGAATCTGGAGTGGTTCTAAGCCGGACAGTAAGGCGCGAAGCGTTTGGACTGCGCCAGCCCTCTGGCGCTTTGGGGCGGTAGGTGGCAGTTGAGGCTTATGGAGACTCAGATGCGTCAGCAGTCGTGACGAAAAGCGGTACGCTGCACTCGCGACCGCAGTCCAAGACGCTTCGCGCGCTCCTAAACGATTCTCCTTACCGCTTACCCCTTGCCTGTTTTCTAACCGCTCAGATCTCCGCTCAGCCGATCCTTAAGGCTGGCCGGGAGGATTGGACGGATACTTCTCCGGGGCGGGTTCGACCACGGAGCGGCGTCCCGAATTTAACTCCTCCTGGTCCTCTGCCATGTGGCGCTCAGCCTTTCTGTTCAAGCGATCGCGCTCCTTGCGGAAGTCTTCTTCCAGCATGCGAATCTGCGGCGAATCCTGCTGATAGTCCTTGGTCAGCTCGGCGGCATCCTGGGGTGTCGGGAGCACGGTGGGCCGCATTAGAATCATGAGTTCGGTCCGCGCCTTATCGATGGTGGTGCTGCGGAAGAGATAGCCCAGCAGAGGGATGTCTTTCAGCACCGGCACGCCCGAGTTGGAATTGGCTTTGGAGGCTCGGATGTATCCGCCCAGCAGGACGGACTCGCCGCTGCGCACGGAAATCATGGAATTGGCCGAGCGCTTGTTGGTGACCGGCGCGTTGGCGGTGGTTTGGACTCCGTCGTTGTTCGGCGCGATCTCCTCGATTTGCTGCGAGACTTCCATGACCACCAGACCGTCTTTGGTGATGTAAGGCACGACATCCAGTTCGACGCCGACGTCCTGACGTTCGAAGTACGTGCTGCCCACACTGGTGCCGGCCCCGAAGAAACTGCCTTGGACGAAGGGAATCGTGGAGCCGGCGAAGAACCGGGCTTCCACGGCGTGCGAGGTGATGATGCGGGGGCGTTGGAGCACGTTGACATTTGCATCGGAGGCCAAGGCTGAGACCAGGATGTTGTAGTTCGAACTGATCTGCATCGCGTAGGTCAGACCGCCTCCGGTGGGAATGGTCGGAAACAGGTTGGTCAGGATGTTCCCGCCGGTGTTGTTAATCGCGCCGCCCGTTTTGAGATTGTTGCCATAGGACGTGGGGGATTGGGCGGCACTGACACCCAAGCTGAAGCCTGAGGTCAAGCCGACTTCCATGATAACGCCTTCGATGAGCACCTGGGCCAGCAAGGTGTCGACCTTCTCAATGATCTTCTTGAGCTGGGCCATGTCCTTTTTGCTGGCGTAGATGATCAGTGAATTGGAGCGGGGATCAGGAGTGATGCTGGGTTCGCCGGAAACCGGGAGATTTTGACCCTGACCCATGCCTGCCCGGTTCACGGAGTTAAAGCGTTGTTGGAATGAGTTGGCACCCCCGACCGCTGGAGTGGTGGTGCGCGGGGCAGCCACCTGCTGCGGGAGAAGTGGCTCCATGCCATCGGCGAGCGGTTCCATACCCTGCGATTGGCCGTAAAAGTTGCCGCCCTGATTGTACTGGGACCGGCTGCTGCCACCGAACGTGCTGGAAGACCCTCCGAACCGGTTACCCGTCCCGGTGCCCCCTATTCCTCGGTTGCCCTGGCCCCCGGTGCGGACTCCGGTTCCGAGGGTGGCCCCGCCGCCGCCGCCGCCGATCACACTGCTCAAGGTCTGGTAGAGTTCCTCCACCTTGCCGAACTTGATGGGGATGACTTCAAACACGTATTCCTGCTCCACCTCGACATCGATCTTCCGGAGGACCTCCAACATGCGTTTCACATTGATGGCGTAATCGCGGAGGATGAGCGTCTTGGTTGATTCCAAGGCGAGCAGGCCGTTCGGATTCTTGGCGAACTGCTTCAAGGTCTCGGCGGCCTCGAGCACATTGACGTGTTCGACCTTGACCACGTGAGTCACGAACTGGCTGGCCTCGGCGTAGTCTTCCAGCTTGTTGTTCGAGAACGCCGCACCTTCCTGCAAGGCTTGCTGGGAGGGAACTGCCAGGACGGCCTTCTCGCCGGTCGGGATCATGGTGATGCCATTCAGCGCGAGAATGGTGTCGTACATCTGCAGTCGTTCCTCCGGGGTCAGTGCACTGGCGGGACGGAAGTTGACTTGCGCGGTGAGCGGCAGGTTGGCCGCGCGGAGCACGGTGCGGCGGGCGATGGTGGCGTACTCGTCCAGAAACTGGTCGAGCGGCATATTTTTGAAATTGATGATGTCCGTGGATTCGCCTTCCGGGGTCACGACCGTGTTGGTGATAATGGTCGGCGCGGTGGCGGTTCCGGGTGCGCCCGGGGCGCCGGGGGTCCCGGGAGCGCCTGGGGCGCCGGGAGTAGTGCTAGGACCGGCGGGTCGAATCGCCGGCAAGGTAGAGGGACGTCCGGGGAAATTGGTGGAACCGAGCGGGCGGGGGAAGGTGCGCGGTTGAACGGTCGGCGTCGGAATTCGGGGCACCGGCGCCTGGTTGGTGACCAAGACCGGGGGCGGCAATGTCGCCGGGCGTTCCGGGGGGATGGCGTCGGTGTCCACCGGAGCGGGATCATCGGCCGGCGCAGGCTCAGCCGGAGTCGGCTGCGGATTGGGAGCCTGATCCTGAGCGCCGACGGGCACCATCAGAAGCGACGCCAGAAGTCCGGCGAGGAAGAGGGAGGAGAGGATTTTCACGACCGTCTAGCTTTTGGGAGGCAGCGCGCGGGAATTCGTTCCCGGAGTGGCCTTGGGTTGAACGGCGCCCGCCGTCGAAGGTTTCGCCGCGGGCGTGGTTTTCGGTTTTTTCTGGAAGCTGGCGACGACCGTAATCTGCGCCGCAAGGCGAGTTTGACTGGGATCCAGCCGCAGTCGGTTCATATCCCGGACCCTGATCATCGAGTCCCCGGCGCCCAGGGCGTAGAGGAAGCTGACCAACTCGGGTTCCGTGGCATTGATGTCGAAGGTCATCTGCTGCTCGTCGAAAAAGGCGTTGGTCTGGCCGGCCACCCGGGCGGACGTTACCAGTGGGCGGAAGTTGCTGGCTTGAACTCCGGTCGAAGTGGCCTGGGTGATCAGGGTGCTTTGCAATCGGTTGGCCTGATCCTCCTGAATGACCTCGGCTCCGACTTTTTGGAGGTCCTTCAGCTTGGTTTCGTAGGCGGCCTTTTTGCCAATCTCACTGAAGTAGCGTCGGCGACTCTCCGACAGCTTCTCCGAGTCGATACTGATTTGCTTCCACTCCCCGAAATACGGCCAAACGAGCCAGTAATTGAGCACCAGCGCCACGACGACGAGGCCTACCAGCAGCCAGCGCCGCTCGTGGGGTTGCAGGTTCAGTCGATCCAGCCACTGCATCATGGCGCATCACTCCTTTGCAGTTCGGCATCGAACGACCAGGTGGCCGTCGGGGCGCCGGGACGCGAGCTGATCACGGCCGGCTTGACCTTGGCGAACAGCGGTTGGTTGTTGAGTTTGGCTTTGATCAACTCGGAGTTGAACTTCGTGACCTCACTGACGGAGTCGGGACTGACGGTTCCGGAGAGCTGCAGGGTTCGACCCTTTTGGAAATCCAACTGGGTCAGGGTGAGTTCTGCCGGCAACACATTCACCACCGCTTGCCAAGCATCCAGGGCGGCGTAGCGCAGGGCGACTTGTTCCTCAAGGATGCCCACCTGCGCCTTCAATTGAAGGGTGTTGGTGTAGTTGATCCCCATGGCGGCGACCTCGGAGCGCAGGTCATCCAACTGGTACTTGCGGAAGTTCAGCCAGATGAGGAAGCCGAAGAGAAAGATCAGATAGGCCACTCCCAGGGCGCCGAGGCCATTCAGCCAGAGTCGATCGATGAACTTTTGGCGTTGCAGGGCGGCCCATTCCGCCGGCATCAGTGTGGAACTGGCGCCGTCCCGCAGGGCCCGGGCGCTGGCGGTTGCCAGAGCAGTGGGTTCGGGTCGGCTGATGGCGAGGACTGGATGTTCCGACCAATCGGTGAGTGGGCCGGTCAGTTCCTGGGCCTGCGCGAGTGTGGCGGCCAAATGGATCTCGGGAACCACCTTGAGCCAGCCTTCCATTTCTCCGGCCCAAGCCATCTGGCCCAGCTGATTTAGCAGCAGCGGCACGGCTCCGGGGCCGGCCGGCAGTTGGAGCAGGGTTACGTCCCGCCACACCCCGCCCACATGCCATCCCGCCAATCCCTGCCAGCGATCGCCATTTTCCTCCAGCAACAGCCAGATTCCGTCGCCAGTCGGCTTCAGTCCGCTCCACCAGCGCACCAGCGGCAGGTCCAGTTGATCGGCAGTAAACCCAGCGTCGACCTGGGCATTGAGAAACTCCTCGACGACCGCCCGATTGGCGATGGTGACCAGGGCGGTCTGCTGTTGGCCGTCCGGATGCGGCATCCCCAGGGCGGTCCAGACGATTTGGTTTACCGGCAGCGGCGAAATCTTCTCAATTTGGAACTCCACCATGGCCGGGAGTTCGGAGGGATCGGCGGCCGGAAGCTGAATCGCCCGCACGAACACGGAATCCGCCGGCAGCCAGGCGATATTGAGCTGGGGGCTGACGAGCGCTTTCCAGTCGTTGGCGGCGGTGGGTTTGGGCGGGGGCTGGGAAGCGGGTTGGGTGAGCTCCTGTGCCAGCACGACGTCCTGCTTGCCGACATTGAAGCGCCAGATTCGGCGGCCGGCGGGGGTGACTGCCTGTACTTGGCAGCCTTGATACCGTTGTTTGCCGGGTTTCATTTGCCGAAGGATTTCTCCTCTGCCACGAGGCTGCGGATGTGTTCCTCGGTTTGGGTAACGCGCAGGACTTCCTCGATCGTCGTGATTCCGGCCTTTACCTTGCGCCAGCCATCTTCCCGCAGGGTTCGCATGCCGCCCTGTTTGGCCACCTGAGCGATGTGGGAGGCGGGCGCCCGGTTCATCACCAACGGTCGGATGGATTCGCCGACCACTAGCAACTCGTGAATGCCGGTGCGTCCCTGATATCCCAGTTGCCGGCATTCTTCGCAGCCCAGACCCTTCAGGAAGGTGGTGGAATCGATTTCCGCCTCCGGGAAGCCCACGCGCAGCAGGTAGTCGCGATCGACCTTCTGCGGCACCCGGCAGTGCGGGCATATTGTGCGGACCAGACGTTGCGCCATCACGGCTTCCACGGAGGAGGCGACGAGGAAGGGCTCAATGCCCATGTCGATCAAGCGGGTGAAGGCACTGGGCGCGTCGTTGGTGTGCAGCGTGCTGAATACCAAGTGACCGGTCAGAGAGGCCCGAATGGCGATCTCCGCCGTCTCCAAATCGCGGATTTCACCCACCATGATCACGTTGGGATCCTGCCGCAGGATGTGCCGCAAACCGACGGCGAAGGTCAGGCCAATCTCGCCGCGAACGGGAATCTGGTTAATCCCCTTGAGCTCGTATTCGACGGGTTCCTCAATGGTGATGATCCGTTTCGTGACCGAGTTGATGGTCGAAAGGAACGCGTAGAGCGTGGTGGATTTGCCCGAGCCGGTGGGACCGGTGACCAGGAAGATGCCGTGCGGCTTGATGATCATCTCCCGGATGGCGGCGTCTTCGGCAGCGCCGAAACCCAGCTTGTCCAAACCAAAGAAGATCTTGCCGCGGGTGAGCAACCGCAGGGAGACGGATTCTCCCCAGACCGTGGGTACAGTGGAGACGCGGATGTCGATTTCCTCGCCCTTGATTCGGACGTTGATGCGGCCGTCCTGGGGGAGGCGCTTTTCGGCGATGTTCATGCCCGCCATGACCTTGATGCGGGAGATCAGGGCGGCTTGGTAGCGTTTGATCTGGGGGGGCAGGGGAGTCTGATGGAGAATACCGTCGATGCGGTAACGGATGCGCAGTTCGTCTTCGGAGGGTTCGAAGTGGATGTCGGTGGCGCGTTCTTTGAAGGCTTCCCAGACGACTTGGTTGACGAACTTGATGACGCTGGCGTCTTGGTCGTCGCCGGTGATTTCCCGGTCGTCGCCGACAATCAGTTCCATCGGCTCGTCCTCGGCCATTTCGTCCAGCGTCTCGGCGCCGACGCCGTAGTACTTCTTGAGGGCCTTCTCGATGTCCATTTTGGACGCCAGCCCATATTGGACCGGTCCTTTGGCATCGAACTGGACGGCGGCCTGCATGGCCGGATCGAAGGGGTTGTGGGTGGCGACTTGAAGAACTCCGTCCAGATCCTGAACGGGGAACACGGAGTACTGGAAGGCGACTTTGGTGGAGATGCGTTTGCGGATCTTGTCTTCGATCGTGTTTTTGCCCAGTTCGACGAAGGGCCAGTCCAGCGCCGCGGCGAGCTTTTGGAGGAACTGGTCCTCGGTTTGTCCGCCTTCCCGGGCAAAAAAGGCCAGCTGAGTCTCGGTGCTGCCTCCGTCCACGGCCGCCCGCCAAGCGATGTTCCAATCACGGAATTGCGCCGGGGTCACGAGACCCGCGCGCTCCAAAATCGACTGTAGTGACCGGTAGGCCATGCAAGTTGCAGAATCGGGCAGATTTAACGGCTGCCCTCCGGAAAAGTTGCGCGCCGAGTAGAGAGAAAGCGCAGTCCGGGCACAAGCATGGGTGCAAATTCCGTTTTTGACCCGGGGATCCTGTGGCGGCCGTCCGCCCGACGCGTCAGCCTCGGGAAGTTTCCCGGCCGGCTCATACGAAAGAGAAGAGTCTCCGGGTTTTGTCCTTTTCAAACGTCTCGGCTCGTCATCTCTGTCAGTCCGTCATGAAATACCTACCAGCACTCGCAGGCGCCCTCCTGGGCCTCGTCTTCATCGCTTCCGGCGTTGTGGTCTTGTTTAATGTCGTGACCATGCCGGCGCCACCCGCGGGAACACCTCTGGCCTCGTTCATGGACGCTTTTGGCCCCACCGGGTACATGAAATTCGTGAAAGTCTGCGAAATCCTCGGCGGGCTCCTGGTCGCCATTCCCCGCACCCGCAACTGGGGATTACTGATTCTCGGGCCGATTTTGGTGAACATTCTGGCGTTTCACGTCTTTGTGGGCGGTGGGGAGGGCTTGAAGGATCCGGTCTTGATCGTCCTCTGCCTGTTGGCGGCCTACTTGCTCTGGGTGGGTCGGGCCGGATTTCTCGGTCTGTTGGGCCAACCTCGATCCCCATCCGCCACTCCGGCATCTTGAACAGGTTTCTTTGTCCTGATCGCTTCGGGTCATTCGTCTCAGATTCGAATACTGGATCAACCTCCAGACCTGCACTGAATCACTCTCATGAACATTCCCGCCTCTTCCGTCGTTTCCCCGTACCTGTTTTTCGAAGGCCACTGTGACGAAGCCTTGGCCTTCTATCAGAAGGCCCTGGGCGTCCAGGTCCAGTTTCTCATGCGCTACCAGGAGGGGCCTGAACCCGCCTGTAGAGAGGCGATGGGGGACAAGGTCATGCACGCCTCGTTTCTGATCGGCTCGACGCTGGTCATGGTGTCCGATGGGCGGTGCTCGGGGCAGACCAAGTTCGATGGGGTTTCCCTTTCCCTGACGGTTCCGACACCGGCTGATGCTGAGCAGGCCTTTGCCGCGCTGTCCGACGGGGGCACCGTGCAAATGCCGATGTCGGAGACATTCTTTTCCCCGCGTTTTGGGATGGTGGCGGATCGCTTCGGTGTCTCTTGGATGGTTTATGTGAAGCCGGAAAACTGAACCGGCTTTGTCCTCAACCCAGGATTCACTTCGTCAAGATTTTGGAACGAACATCTCAACATGAACACCAACAAAACTGATTCTGATAACGGATACCTCCTCATCTTTCGCGGGACCGACTGGCACAAGGGACTGTCAGCGGAGGAAATGCAGCACGTGGTTAGCCGTTGGCGCGAGTGGTTTGACCGCTTGACCGAACAAGGCCAGGTGGCGGGCGGGAATCCGCTGGAGAACACCGGCAAAGTCATCTCCGGTCCACAGGGCCGGGTCGTGGCGGATGGTCCGTTCGCCGAAGCCAAGGAAGCGATCGGAGGCTACTTCCTGCTCACGGTGGCCACGGAAGACGAAGCTCTGTCCATCGCCCGACAATGTCCGGGACTGCCCTACGGGGCGATTGTCGAAGTGCGACCGATCGCCGAGCGCTGTCCGATGGCAGTGGAGGCTTATGCCGCCGCGGAATCGTTCGCCGTCGCTTAACCTCAAGTCGCTCATCATGGCTCAGTACGTGGATGGTTACTTGCTGCCAATTCCGAAGAAGAATCTGGCGGCCTACCGAACTTTGGCCCGCCGCGTGGCGAGAATCTTTCTCGACCATGGAGCGCTCGAGGTTCGGGAATGCGCCGGGGAGGACTTGGAGTCGCGGTGGGGTAAGACCTTTGGGCAAAATCTGAAACTCAAGTCCGACGAGGTCGCGATCTATTCCTGGATCGTCTTCAGGTCGCGGGCGCAGCGGGATCGAACCAATGAGTTGGTTCAGGAGGACGCCCGGATGAAAAAGTTGGCCTCCGGAACCATGCTCTTTGACTGCAAACGGATGGTTTACGGTGGATTCACCACCCTGGTTCTGGCCCGCAGGTCGTGACCAATTGGGTGAACTCCTTCCTGAACTGGATTCACTTGGGCTGTGACTCCTGTCTCTGATCCCTCTGCGTCCGCCGATGACGTGCCGGGCGTGGTGGAACATCTCTTCCGCCACGAATCCGGCCGAATGGTGGCCATTCTGACCCGCATCTTTGGCAGCGAACACCTCGGTCTCGCCGAGGACGTGGTTCAGGACACCCTGGGTCGGGCGTTGCAGACCTGGCCGTACCACGGCATTCCAGAGAATCCCGCGGCGTGGATCATGCGCGCTGCGCGGAATCGGGCCCTCGACGTGATCCGCCGCGACCGGGTGTTTCAGGACAAGGAGGCCGAAGTCATCCGGCGGATGGAGGATTCCCAGTCCGCCGCAACACGGCCAGACACCGAACCGACCGCCGTCGCCGATGACCGCTTGAGGCTGATGTTGGTTTGCTGTCATCCGCAGATTCCTGAGGACGCCCAGGCGGCTTTGGCGCTGAGAACCTTGTGCGGCTTCAGTGTCACCGAAATCAGTCGGGCGTTCCTAACCTCGGAAGCGGCGGTGGCCAAACGCCTCACGCGGGCGCGTCAGAAGATTCGGGAGGCCAGAATTCCGTTCGAGATTCCCGAAGGAGAGAATCTGCAGGATCGAGTGGAAGGCGTTCGCCGCACCCTCTATCTGTTGTTCAACGAAGGCTACAAAGCTTCCCAAGGAGAGCGCCTTGTCCGGGAAGAGATCTGTCATGAAGCCATTCGTCTGACCACGTTGTTGGCGGAGCATCCGGTGGGGCGTCAACCGGCGACGGAAGCCTTGCTCGCGCTAATGCTGCTGAGTGCGGCTCGCTTTCCGGCGCGGTTGGATGCGTCGGGCCGACTGCTGCGTCTGAACGAACAGGACCGGTCGCGCTGGGAGGCAGCGAAAATTTCCCAGGGCTTGTTCCATTTGATGCGCTCGGCCTCCGGCAACGTGATCTCCGAGTACCATCTACAAGCGGGCATTGCTGCCTGCCACACGGCAGCTCCGAACTACGACTCCACCGACTGGCGGCAGATTCTATCGTTGTACGATCAGTTGGTGCGGTTGGATCCGTCGCCGGTAGTGGCCCTGAATCGAGCGGTGGTCGTCGGCAACGTCCACGGCGCGGCGGCGGGTCTGGCGGCGGTTGAGGCGATCCCCCAACGTCGGAAGTTGGACGACTACTACCTTCTGTATGCGGTGCTGGGCGAGCTCGAGTCCCAGTTGGGGAGGCACGAAGTCGCGGTGCGTCACTTTCGCCGATCCCTCCAATTGGCCGAGCTTCGGTCGGAGCAGACGTTTCTTCAGCGCCGTCTGGACGATTCCGAGAGTTACCTGGAATCGGCCGACCTCATGGTGCCGCGTCGGACGTCGTAATTGATTCCCTCACGGTGCCGGCCAGCGGAGGTGCCGGTGGAGGAAGTCGAAGGTTCCCTTCCCGTGAATGGTGTGGGGACCGACAAAGGTTTCGAGTTCGCAGCGGTCGCCGAGGCCCAAGCGGGCGGCGTACAGGAAGCGCACTTTGCCGTATTCCCAGAACACGCTTTCGTCGGGAGCCACGCCATCGAAGTGGCCGCGTTCCACCATGAACGGTCGCGGGGCGATCAACGCGGCCATCTCCGCGTAGTTGAAGGTGCTGCCGAGGTCCCATTCGAAGATCTCGTACTCGCTGCTCCAGGCATAACTGTAACGACCCAAGGTGCCCGCGGTAGCGGCGTTCTTACCCACCCATTCGTTGAAGTCGGCCGAACAGATCGACAGCACATAGTCCTTCACCAGCGGAGGAATTCGCATGGCTGACTTGCCGCCGTAGCTCAGGCCGTAAAAGCCGATGCGGTCGGGATCCACAAAGGGCAGGGTCTGGAGCCAGTCAACGATTTGCTGATGCTGCGGCACGATGGTGGAGAACAGGGTTTTCTTCAGCGGATAACTCTTTCGCTGCAGCGTGCGGAAGCGGTCGGTGAAGATGTACAGATTCTGCGGCGCGAACGTGATGAAGCCGTGCTCGGCCAGCTTGGCGGCGAAGTCATGGTAGGCTTCGTGATCTCCGGAAATGATGTCCTGTGGACGCCCTTCGAGTCCGTGCTGACACACCACCACCGGCCGGCGTTCCCCGGGCTTAAGGTCGCGCGGCACGAGCAGCACGCCGTAGGCAATGACGTCGGGAAAGACATCGAGAACCACTTCGTAACCCACCCACTTTTCCTCATCATAGGCTTTGCGGGTGCGCGCATTCGCGGGCAACGGAGGAAGGTTGAAGCGGCCGACGACCTCTTCGGCGAAGTAGGTGCGGTACGTTTCGGCGGTCTGGGCGAAGGCCTCCGGACTCCGGGTGTCGAGCTGCTTCATGAATTCCCGCCGCACTTCCGGGCTATCCACCAACAGACGCTGAGTGTGGCGATCCAGTTCCTCCAGTTGACGACGCTGACGTTGAGCGGGGTCTTCCAGGGTGAGGAGAGCCTTGGATGGAGCACCGACGGGTGCCAGGGCGGCAACCGGGCTCAAGGCCCGCAGAAACGATTTAAGAAATGGCTCGCTGCCGAAGGGGCCGGTGCCATCGCCGCTGACCACCACTTCGAGTGACGGCGCCGAGGCAAGGGGGCGAACCAGAGACCGCAAACGTTCGGCTTCGGCTTGAACAACGGCGGGATCCGGCGTGGAGATACGTCCCGGAGCCCCACCTCCCTGGCCGGAGATCACCACTTCGGGAGCTCGGCTGGCTTCGAGAATCAACGAGCGCGGAGTGATCAGGGAACCGACTTCGGCGTCGCCAAATTGATCAAGTAGGCCGAACACATTCCGGTCGATCGGCTGATCCCAAAGTGAATTGCGGTTGTCCCAGTAGCCGCTGACGGCTACCGCCTGGAATCGGGAATCAAGGGCGCCAGCGTACAGGGCCAGCAATCCACCCTCACCCCAGCCGATCACCCCAGTGGGAAGATTTCCTGCGCCTTCCAGTTGGGCTAGCGCGTCGAGTCCGCTGAAGACCTTGTGCAGTTCATAGCCGATGATATGCCGGCCGAGTTCGAAGGCGGAACGGAACAGGAACTCCCGGGCGGTGAGCTTCGCCCGGCCGAGATGCGGTCCGTACGAGCGATCGATGACCATCGGGATGAGCACCTGACAGCCACTCTCGGCGAGTCGGCGGGCGAATTGGGATTCGAAGGCGACTCCTTCCTGCAATCCCGCCAGTTGTTCCGGGCTTTGGCTGGCGTCGGGCAGGGCCAGCACCTGGGCCACCGGGGTTCGACCCGTGGGACGCAACAGCAGCCCTTCCCCGTGAACATCGCCAAACGACAACCAGCGCACTGCGAGTACGTCATAGCCGGAGCCTCGGCCGACCTGGGCGGGACGTTCGACGGTGGAGATTAGTTCCAGCTGCGGCGACTTCGCTCGGGCATCCCGGACGCCCAGGATATGGGCGAGGCGCTGGCGGTTGGTGGCGACCGATGCCAAGTAGGCGGCGGGGGACGAAAAATCCCGGGACCAATGTCGCTGCCGCTGGGCGACGGATTCCTGGGTTTGCCGCAGAAGGAATCGATCCACCCCGGCCACGAGATTCGAGGCGATGTCGCCGGTCATCGTCAGCGGCGCAGTCCCCGCGAGGGGAGCGGTATCGAGGGGTTGGCCGAAGCGCGAGCCAGCAGCGGTGGCGAAGGCCCGCGCGAGCAGCAATCGGCTGGCGGGCGTGGAACCTGGAGGGAGCTGGGCCCACGAGGCGTCATCGCCAGGATGGAAATCCCAGAGCCCGGCCAGCCGCAGGCTTCCGTGGGCGCTGCGGAGTTGGGGAACGACGGCGCCGAATCCGCCGGCTCCCCCGCCATCCCACACCCGGACCGAGATCAGATTGGCGGCGCCGAAATCGACGAGGTTCGCTGGAACCGGATACCGTCGGACTTCGCCCGAGGCCGAGCGATACGGCTGGATTGTCCCAGAGCGTCCCACGGGTTGACCGTTGAAGAACGTCTCGTCGCAGTCATCGAGCGAGCCGAGTTCCAGGGTCAGATCGCTTCCCTTCCAATCCTCGGGCACGACGATCCAGCAGCGGTACCAGGCGAACCCATCCAGCGCGGTCTGAGTGCCGCCGTGGGCCGCCTCCCAGAATCCAGGGACACGCAGCTTCGCGCTGGCGGGGGTCGAGTCTTCCTGACCGACGCCAATCCCGACTCCGAGGCCGCTCCAAAGAAGAACCCAAGCGAACCAACGAACTGTTTGCACCATCAGCCTTGGAGTCACCCGAGAAGCCTCGCTTAGACGAGTTCCCGGGATCGAGCCCGGAATCTCAGTGTCCGCCGATTCCTGGAAGAGAAACCTAGAGGCTGCGGGGCTTGTGCGTTGACGCTGCCGCGGTAACGGCTTAACCAGCGGGCGTGATGCGTTTTCCCATGTGCCCGATTTGGGTGCTCGGAGCCCTTTTGTTCCTCGCTGGCTGTGCCCCCCACGGCGTCGAGGCCTTGCGCCAGGGCGACCAGGCGCTGGAACAGGGACGCCCTGAAGAAGCCGTGCCGCTGTTGGAACAGGCGGTGACGGATCTGCCCAACAATGCCCTGGCTTGGAACCATCTGGGCCTGGCGTATCAGGGCATCGGCCGACCCGAGGAAGCCCGTAAAGCGTATCTCCGAGCGCTCGAATTCGACCGCAATCTGTTCGACGTCCATTTCAATCTCGGTGCGCTGGAGTTTGAGGCCGGACGTTGGCCCGAAGCCGAGCGTTCCCTGCGCACGTATCTTGGATTGGAACAGAACCGGACCAATGTCGCGGCTTGGCGGTTGCTCGGTGAAGCCCAACTCGCGACGCAACAGTTCGACGCCGCCGAACGAACCTTGTCCATCGCGGTCCAGCTCGCTCCGCGGGAAACCAGCCTGCGCAATCGCCTGGGATTGGCCCTGGCCCAAAAGCGGCGCTGGCGGGATGCCCAGGCTCAATTCACTGAAATCATTCGCCAGGACCCTACCTTTGCCGACGCTCATTTGAACCTCGCGGTAGCCTTGCAGCAGCAGGGCGATCGACGCGGTTCGCTGGAACGGTATCGGGCCTATCTCGCCTTGAATCCGCCTTCCCCTCAGGCGGAAATCGTTCGTCTGCAAGTTCAGCAATTGGATTTGCTGTTGAATCCACCGTCGGTGGTGCTGACCAACGCCACTCTGCCCAAGCCGGCCCCGGTGACCAATGTGGTACGCACCCTGCCGCCGGCGGTGACTCCTACGAACATCGTTCGAACCGCGCCGACCAATGTCGTTCGCCCGCCTCCAACCAATGTGGTTGTGGCCCCACCCCGGACCACGTCTCCGCCGCCGGTGGCCCGGATTACCAATGCGGCTCCTCCGGCCGCAGTAGTTCGCGTGGCCACCAATCCTCCCGTGGTTCCGGCGACCAATCCACCGCCGAAGCCGGCGGAACCGGTTTCACTGCCGCTGGAGGTGGTACGCGTCGAGGAGCCGCTCCAGATTCAAGGCGCCCGGGATGTTTCCCCGGCCGATCGGCGGACGTCTGTTCCGGTCACCAACGGGGTCGCTCCTGATCCCGCTGAGGTCGCTGATTCAGCCGAGAAGGCGCCGGCGTCCAATGCGGAGTCCACCACTTCCAGTCGCCGTACCTTCTGGCAACGAGTCAATCCTGTCGCCTGGGGAAATCCGATGAAGTGGTTCCGCGGCGATGATGACACCAATCGGCCACCTGTCGTTGCGGCCGCACCCGCACCCACACCCACACCTGCATCGACTCCACTTCGAACTGCGGCTCCCCCACCCGCCACCACGTTGCCGGTACCCGCGCCTACGGCGACGAATGCCGTTGCCGAACGTACCCCGGTCCGAACGCCACAACCGAAGCCCGTGGTGGCCCGCTACAAACCTTATCCGATGCCGGCGCTCACCCCGGGTAATCGTGCCGCCGCGGAAGCCGCTACCCTCCCGGCGACCACCGACCGGCTCACCCAGTGGCAGCGAGCTGTTCAACTCGATCCCTCGTGGTCCGTGGGTTGGCAGCAGTTGGGTCGGCTGGCCATGGAATCCGGTCGGACCGATCTGGCCCTGATCGCCAGTGAAGCCGCGGTCACGCTGGAACCAAAGTCGGCTCCCGCTCATCAGCTTTTTGCCGCGGCACTGGCCAAGGCGGGCTATCCGGCGGATGCCGCCGACCAGTTGGAGCAGGCTCTAAGCCTCGCGCCGGGATCGGCTCAGGCCCATCTGGCGCTGGCTGGAATCTATGCCCGGGACCTGGCGGAACCGGACAAGGCGCGGCCGCACTACGAGCGGGTCCTGATACTGGATCCGCAGCATCCCCAAGCGGCTTCGATCCAGATCTGGCTGGCATCCCAACCGTGAGTGCGAATAGTTCGACATGAAGTTCTCGTTCGCCCTCGGCTTGTTCGTCCCGCTGCTGGCATCGGCCCAGGTCTTGTACGATCCGTCCGCCGGAACTCTGCCGAATGCTCAGAACTGGAGTTATGTTTCCCTTCCCATTGCGGCGTCCCTTTCGGTCACCGAGGGGGCGGCCCAACTGAACACCCAGGCACTCTCCGGCATCCTGGCCGGGTTCTCCCGGGTCTCCCCCACGCCGCTGGTGCGTTCCCCGGGCTTCAGTCTTCACTTCGATCTGAAGGTGCTGGCGGAAGATCACGGCTCCCGGGTCGATCGGGCGGGCGTCTCCGTCACGGTGTTGTCGGCCGATAAGAAGGGGATCGAGCTGGGATTCTGGACTGATCGGATCTGGGCCCAATCCGATTCTCCGATGTTCACTCATGCGGAGGAAGCGCTGTGGAACACCGGCGTTACGACCGCCTACGAACTCCGCCTGGTCGGCGACACTTACACGTTGCTCGCCAATGGGGCCTCGTTGTTGACCGGTGTGGTGCGGGATTACACCTCGTTTGTGGGCACCATCGATCCGTATGAGACGCCTGACTTCCTATTCTTCGGCGACAACACCACCTCCGCCCGCGGTACATTCGCCTTGGGAACAGTGAAGTTGGTCCCGGTCACCACGCCGCCGCCTACGGTCAGTATCCGATCCACGGAAGAAGGTCTGGTGATCTCTTGGCCCGCTTCCGAGGTGGTTTGGACGTTGGAGTCCTCGTCCTCGTTGGCTGCGGAAGCAGCCTGGCAACCTGTTACCGGTTCGGCCGTTTCCAACGGGGTCCGCCAGGAAGTGGCGATCCCCGTTACGGAGTCGCACCAGTTTTTCCGACTGCGACCTTAACCGGCGGGCCAGCGGTGCTCCTCACGGCACAAACTCCACCCGCCAGTTCACGGTGGGCCATCGTTCATAGCTAACCGGCTGAAACGGTCCGGGTGTGCTGCGGCCAGCGTCCATCCAGACGAGCAACTGACGCCCCAAGCGCTGCACCACGGCCGGATGTTGGGCAACCACATTGGTCTGTTCCCCGGGATCCACGGCGAGATCGTACAATTGGAACTGGTGGAGTGGCGGCTTCGGACCCGGGCTCCACCCGCCGGAATCGGGAGCCAAGAGCAGCTTCCAGGAACCTTCCCGGATCGCAAACCGACCTTGTATCGAGTGATGCACCAAGCTCCGGGGTCTCCGTTCCTCCCCCAGGAAAGCAGTCAACATGCTGATACTGTCTTCCGCGGCTTCCGGGGGCAGGGCTACTCCGAGGATCTCAGCGAACGTCGCCAGCAAGTCAACCTGTCCCAGCAACTGGGCGGAGGAACTTCCGGCGGGAATGTGTCCGGGCCAGCGGGCCAGGAAGGGAACGCGGTGGCCGCCTTCGTAGAGATCGGCTTTGTGTCCGCGAAATCCGGCGCTGGAATCGTGTCCATGGCGACGCAGCGCCGGTAAATCCGCCGAAGGCGAGACGCCGTTGTCCGAGGTAAAAATCACCAGAGTGTCCGGAGCCAATCGCTGCCGATCCAGCGCGGCCAGAACGGCTCCTACCGTCGCGTCCATTTCCGTCACGAAGTCTCCATAGACCCCAACGCCCGTGCGGCCGGCAAACTCTGCTGAGGGTAGAATGGGCGTATGCGGTGAGGCCAACGCCAGATACAGGAAGAACGGTTGTCGGGGGTCGGCGCGGCCTTGACGCTCAATAAACTCCACCGCCCGATCCCGGAGTCGGGCTTCGACGTCGCCATGCCGAAAATCCGGAGCGAGGGGTCCCGGTCGCCACATGCCCGGACCGGATTGTCCTGCGGTCGAACCGGACGGCGGAGTCTTTACCCGCTGGTTTTCCAGCCACACGTACGGCGGCATGTCCAGCGAGGCGCTGAGGCCAAAGAATTCGTCAAATCCATGGTCGGTCGGTCCACCCGACACTGGCAGACTGAAGTCCACATCTTCCTTGCGTTCGGAACGTTTGGCCCAGGTCAGTCCCAAATGCCATTTGCCGAACATGGCGGTGGTGTATCCCTGTTGCCGAAAGAGTGTGGCCAGCGTCAGTCGCCCGGGTTCGATCAGCGGTGCATCGTACCCATAGAGCACGTTGTCCTTTAGCCGTCCCCGCCACGAGTAGCGCCCGGTCAGCAAGGCATACCGGCTGGGTGTGCACACACCCGAAGCCGAGTGGGCATCGGTAAACACCCGGCCTTCCCGCGCCAGACGATCCAGATGGGGTGTCTGCCACGCTGACTGGGGATTCAATGCGGACACATCGCCGTATCCGAGATCGTCGGCCAGAATCACCACCACGTTGGGACGCTCCGCCGCGGAGATTTCTGGACGCCCGAACGTTCCGGCCAGCAGGAGTAATCCCAATCGCAACCAACGGAGTCCGAGCGAAGGCGGGGTGAAGGTCATGGTGAGGAAGAACCGGGTTAGAATCCCGCCGACGCCCGGCTCAGAGCAACCTACTTCTCGATCACCAACTGGTCGCGCAAACCGCCGTCGCCGTCGTAGGCGCGATAGACCAGTCGGTTGCCGCTGATCTGCAAATCGAGCACCTGGTACATCGGCACATTGGTGATGCCCACCTCCGTGTAGTTGCGCGGGTCTTGCGGATACGACTTCGTTCCGGACACGGATACCACGTAGACGGTGCCTTCCTTTGGGGTGGCTACGCGTTGATTCGCCTTGAGCGGAAAGGTTCGCAGGTAAGCGTGGTCATGTCCCTGCAATGCCAAGTCGACATGATGCCGATCGAACACGGGCGTCCAGGCTTCGCGCAGAGCCACGTTGTCCCGCTGGGGTACCGACGAATAAGCCGGGTGGTGATAGGTCACAAACTTCCAGGTCGCCTTGCTCTTCGTCAGCTGTTCCTCCAACCAGGGCGTCTGGGTCGCGGGCTCCAGATTGCTGTCGAGCACGACAAAGAGCGCATTGCTGTACTCGAACGCATAGGCCCGCTCGGGTTCCAGTCCGGTGGGACCGTTGGTTCGGAGGGTGAGTTGCCGCAGGTACAGGGTCGGGTGGCCGCCTTGGTTCTCGTGATTTCCAATCACCGGCACCAACGGACGCCGGTCAAACACGCCGGTGGCATTGTGGAAGAAGCTGTCCCAATCGTCCCGCTGATTCCCGCGGTCCACCAGATCGCCGGCCATCAGGTAGAACGCGGCATCCGGACGCGTTCGATAGGCCGTGCGGAGCAGGGAACCCCAGCGATCCAATCCGTTCTGGGCATCACCCATGTACACGAAGGCGAAGGGCACCACCTGGTCCGGCGCCGTGGTGAATTCGGCGAACTCTGTCCATCCAGCGCGGGATCCATCGCCAACGGCGTAGAGGTAGGTCGTTCCCGGTTCGAGTCCGGTGAGTGTGGCCGAGAAGCGGTGCACCTCCCGTTGATTCACCAGGTAGGGATCCGAGAAGCGTTCCGGCCCGGTCGCGCGCACTTCGCGCAGGGACACCGGCCGCGGACGGAAGTACTCGGACTTCTTTGCGTACGCGACCCGGCCCCGCCGCACCGCGGTACTCGTGCGCCACTGGATGGTTTGCGTCCGCTGAGGATCGCCCGCCCAGGTCAGCACGATCTGATCCGGCCGGGACGTGGCGGGATGTTCGGTCCAGCGGAACAGATTGACCAAGCGGGCGGCATCTCGGCGCGCTCGTTCGGTTCGGACCAAAACCTGCCCCGCCAACGCCAGCGGAACCTCTTTGAGCGTTTCGTCCCGATCAACAAAGGGCTTTTCACCCACCTGCAATACGCCGAGTCGCAACTGTCCCGGATACAAGTGGTCCACGGTCAGGTTCGCGCCCGGAGTCTGGGGTCGCAGCGCCACGAAGTAGTGGTCTCCGCCGCCTTTCAACGAGTTGACGCCCAAGCCGACTTCACCCGCGGGAAACGACTTTTCCCAAGCGGCGAAGGTCTTGTCGCCAACCTTCACCGACAACCCGTTGGACTGAAATCCCCGCTCGGTGAACCAGAATGGATCCTGTCCCAGCGCTGGGTCGCGGAGGACAGTCAGGACCACCGGGACATTGACCTCCCAAGTCAGGTGATGGCTGCCGAGAATGTCCCGTTCCGCCGGGGTCAGGGCGGCTTCCACCTGTGTGACAGTGAGCGTTCGCAGGGCCGCTTCGGGCAGTTGATCCCGGAGACGAAGGGCGATGGCGGCTACCGTGTCGTGGACTGAGGCGTGGTTTCCCGAGTGGGCCCAGCCAACGATTCCGGGCGCCACCACGAGCCCCAGGAATCCCCACACCATGAATCGGCGCAACATGCCACTAGCCTGCCTCAAGAGCCGCCCCTTTGGTCAACCGTCGGGGTCAAAGATTTGGTGAACTCTGCGGGGTGTGTTCCGGTTTCCCGATTTGGAAGCGTCCGAAGCCTTGCAGCCTTCCTCCCTGCTGACGTTCAATGGAGGCCTAACGTGATAAAGACCGTGAAGTCGGGGACGGTTGGCGGCGTCCGGAGAGCGGGTCCTCGGGATCCGTTCATGGACGTCACGTCATCAATTCCTGGTCTGCGCCGGTTCGCCCTTGCGTGGCTAACGGGGGTTCTGCTCGGCAATGCCCTAGTGGCCGCGGCGGAAGACGCGTTTTGGACGGCCCACGTGGAGCCGATCCTCCAAGAGCACTGTTCCAAGTGTCACAGCCCGGCCAAATCCAAGAGCGGTCTCGATCTAAGCTCGCTCGCCACTTTGTTGCGTGGTGGGGACCGAGGCGCAGCCGTTCTGCCCGGACGCCCGGACGACAGTTTGCTGATTCTTTCTTTGGCGGCGGGGGCGGATCCCCACATGCCTCCCAAGGGCCAATTGACCGAGGAACAGGTGGGTCTGCTGAAGACGTGGGTCAGCCGTCTGGGCACCAACACCGCGCCGGCGTCGGTCGAGACCGCCGTGGCTCCGGTTCCCCAAGCGCCGCGAGCGCCGAGTTGGATCCCGCCCAAGTCGTGGACGCCGGTCCAGGTGATCAACCGCTGGATCGAACTCGGCTGGAAGGAGCGCGAGGTCCAACCGGCCCGACTCGCATCCGACGCCACCTTCGTGCGCCGGATTTATTTGGATTTGGCCGGTCGAGTTCCCACGACGGGTGAACTGGAACGATTCGAGAAGGACCGGCGATCCGAAAAGCGGGAGCGCTTGGTCGACGAGTTGTTGGCCGGGCCGGAGTATCCGCGGCATTTCGCCGAGGTGATGGATACTGTTCTGATGGGTCGGCGCGGGCCCGAGTGGGAAGGGAAGCGGAAGAAGAATCAGTGGTTCTCCTATCTCGAACGGGCGTTCCGGGAGAATCGTCCCTGGGATCAGTTGGTGCGCGAACTCATTCTCGCCCGTCCGCCGAGTCCCGAGGAACTGGGCTCTGTCTGGTATCTCTACGAGCGAAAGAGCAATCCCCAGGCGATGGCCGAGGCCGTGGCGCCAGTAGTCTTCGGCTTGCAGATCAAGTGTGCCCAATGCCACGACCATTTGGTGGCTCGCGAGATCAAGCAGGCCCATTACTGGGGTCTCGTCGCTGCCTTCAATCGGAGCAAGTCCGTGGAGACGCCCGCCGGACCGGGCGTTGCCGAATCGGCCATTGGCGGATTTGTGTCCTTCGCCAATCTGAAGAAGGAATCGCAACCCGCCCGGTTGGTCTTGTTTCACGGCGCCACCATTGACGAAGCCTGGCCCCAGGACGGCGAGAAAGAGGTGGACGCGCCCGAAAAGTACCTCGTGCCGCCGCCCGCGGAGAAGCAATCCGTCCAAGCCCCGGCAGTTCCCAAGTTTTCGCGCCGCGCTGCCCTGGCCGACGCCGTCACGCGTGACAATCCATTGCTGGCCCGGGCGCTGGTGAATCGGGTCTGGGCACTGATGCTCGGCCGCGGCTTGGTGCATCCGGTGGATCTCATGGATTCCAAGCATCCGCCCAGTCATCCGGAGTTGCTCGACTGGTTGGCGGAGGATTTTGCCCGGAGTGGTTATGACGTGAAACGATTGGTGCGGACTCTGGCGCTCACTCGGGCGTATCAGCTGGATTCCCGGCCGCACCGCGGTCGAACGGTTCCGCCGGAGTCCTTCGCCCGGGCGTTGGAGAAGCCGCTTTCGGCCGAGCAATATTTCCGTTCGTTCGTCGAGGTGCTTGGTCCGCCGGAGGCAACCGCCGCCCTGGCCAACCCGCGGGAGAAAGTGCGTCAGGCGTTTCTCCGGCAGTTCCCGGATCTCTTCGCCGCCGAGTACAACGCCACGTTGCAACAGGCGCTGTTCCTTTCGAATTCGCCGCTGGTGGACGGGTTGCTGGAACCCGAGGACGGGAATCTGACCGCGCAGTTGAGTCAGATCGAAGCGCCCCGCGAGCGCGCCCGGGCGGCGATCCGCTCCGTGCTCGGCCGGGATCCGGAGCGTGATGAACTCGCCGAAGCCACGGCCTATTTGGCCTTCCGTCCCGCGGAAGCCGGCACCAAACAATTGCTCTGGGCCTTGCTCACCAGCGCGGAGTTCCAGACCAACCACTGACGCTTGATGATGCCCCCGGAAACGGCGAACTCCCAGCACGGCTCCCTCTGCGGACAGCCGGATCATCAGATTCATCGGCGCAAGTTTCTCACCGGCTTGTCCGCGGCCGGGGCAGTCTCGGTGGCGAGTTGGGCGGGTCTCTTTTCGGTGCCGGCCTTCGCGCAGTCGGTGAAGAAGCGGGCCAAGCACTGCATTCTGCTCTGGTTGTGTGGAGCGCCCAGTCAGTTCGAAACCTGGGATCCCAAACCCGGCCGAATTTCCGGCGGACCCTTTCGGGCGATTCCCACGAAACTGCCCGGGGTGCAGTTCGGGGAATTGATGCCGCGCATGGCGGGCATGGCCGATCAGATCGCCGTGGTGCGGTCGATGAAGACCAACCAGAGCGAGCACCTCCAGGGTATCGACCTATTGAATCGGGGCGCCGCTCCCCGACCACCCTTTGTTCGTCCCACGCTGGGCGCTGTGCTGGCCCAGCAGTTGGGACAACTCGACAGCCCGATTCCCAATTTCATTCTGCTGGATCCGTGTCCGGAGGGGAACGAGTTCAAGGAATTCAAGGCCGGCAATTGGGCCGGCTGGCTGGGTGCCCAGTACGGTCCGGTCCGAGTCGGCGGGGACTACAAAATCGAGGATGTCCAACGTCTCGCGGACCTGACCGCCGACGATCAGGAGGCCCGCAATGCCCTGCGCCGGTTCTTTAATCGGAAGTTCGAAAACGAACGGAAGTCCGCCGCCGCCGCGTCGCAGAATGCCGTGTTCGAACGGGTCAAGGGCCTGATGAGCTGCGCCCATCTCTTCGACCTCGAGAAGCTGCCGGCATCCGATCGGGAGAAGTACGGTCCGGGAGCCTTCGGTCTGCACGCCCTGCAGGCACGACATCTGGTCGAGAACGGGGCTCCCTTCGTGATGGTCGCCAATGGCATGCCCTGGGACAGCCACGTGTTCCACAACGAGATTTACCAGATGCTCGTGCCGGAATTGGACCGGGTGATTTTTCATCTGCTGAACGATCTGCGGGAGCGCGGACTTCTCGACGACACCCTGGTGGTGATGATGGGTGAATTTGGCCGAACGCCGTGGATGAATCAGGCGCGCGGTCGCGACCACTATCCCAACGCTTGGTCCCTCGCCCTGGCCGGATGCGGTATTCGGCGCGGCGTGGTGGTCGGCGAAACCGATGCTGATGGCGTGGACGTTGTGGGCACGGCTTTCAACGAGAAGAACCTCTTCGCGACCTTGTTCTCTGCGTTGGGACTCGATCCCTACGCGGAATACGATTTGCCCGAGTTGCCCTCCTTCCACCGGGTGGAGGATCGGGCTGAACCCATTCGCGCCGTTCTGGCCTGATCCGATGGCTGACCCTACTCCCACACCCGCGCCGGCTGCCGGACCGAAGCTGACCCGCCTGAAGGAATTCAAACTGGCCACGCCGGTTTTGGCGCTCGAAGTGTCAGTCGATGGCCAGACTCTGTTCGCTGCCTGTCAGGACGGAAGTATCCTGCACATTCGCGACGGGGGAGAGATCTCGCCGCTCGAACGTCACGACAGTTACGCCAGTGGACTCGCCCTGTTGCCGGATCAGAAGACGCTGATTTCCGGGGGCTATGACGGTCAATTGATCTGGCACGACCTCACCACCGGGAAGGTGATTCGCCGGGTGAAGGCGCATGACTTTTGGTCGTGGGATATGGCGGTATCGCGCGACGGCACGCGGGTCGCCTCGGTCACCGGTCGCTACGAAGTTGGCGGCTACAAGTACGAACCCGCTCCGGAGCAGGAACCCTCAGTGAAGGTGTTCGACACCGCCACCGGCGAATTGCAGCGCTCGTTTCCCCACGTTCCGCCGACGCAGGCCGTCGGATTTTCTCCGGATGGCCGTTATCTGGCGGCGGGAAATCTGATGGGCGAAGTCCGGGTGTGGGATCTGACCACGGGCACCCAAGTCTCCACGTGGACGAACGCCGATCTCACCAGTTGGGGCGTCATCAAGAGTCACCACTATCTCGGAGGCATTTTCGCCCTGACCTTCAGTCCGGACGGTCAGGAACTCTACGTGTGCGGCATGGGACCAATGGTGGATCCCATGGCCGGTAACGGCGTTCAGCGCTGGCAGCGGTTCAACTGGCGGACCGGGGAACGTCTCGACCAAACGCATGAGGGCGAGAGTGGTCAGGGACTGATGGAGACCCTGGAGTTCCATCCGCAGGGCGCGTTGTTTGCGATGGGGGGAAGGCTCTTCCAGGGCACGTGGAATCTGGCGCTCTTCGAGACTAAGAGCGGGAAGAACCTCTTCTCCGTGGACGCCAAGCATCGAATCACCCAGCTCTGCTTCTCCGCCGACGGCACCCGGCTCTTCCTCGCCAAGGCCAAGGGACAGGACAAGCCCAAGGACGGCCGCTGGTCGGAGGCTGGGTTGGTGGAGATTCATGAAATTAGCTGAGAGCTGAGAGGTTGGAAAACGGGTAAGGGGTAAGCGGTAAGGGGTAAGGAAAATCGGCTAGGAACGCGCGAAGCGTCTTGGACTGCGGTAGCCCTCTACCGCTTTGGGCCGCGTGAAGGGCAGATAGAGGTGTGGACTCACTCGACGCGTCACCCGCTGAGTCGAAAAGCGGTCGACTCAGAGGGGATGGTTCATCCGCAGATTGAACACAGATTAACGGGTATGTGGTTTGTCAATTGGCGCGTGAGAAAACCGGAGGGAAAATCGTCTGCAGGCCCGTTGTGTTGACTGCAAAAGGGTGTGGAAAACGGGCGCCAGCCCCAAGGTTTGGAAAGGAGAGAACGGTAAGGTTGATCCTCGACCGTCCTCCCCTCTCCGTTTCTTGGGGGGCGAATTCTTTCCGCCGAAGGCGGCTCTTTTCA
>JAFLEF010000054.1 GCA_017309115.1 Verrucomicrobiota bacterium
CACCCCCTCTCCCGCCCCCCCTGTTTCTCGCTTTGTCCCAGGGCCGACCCTTGGCATCGTCCGCTCATCTTGCGCGAGCGCTGGCAGAAGTTCATTGAAGAGGCGGAAACGTGGTTGCTCGACGTCATCTTCGAGCAACGACCCGGAAAAAAGGCCGCGGCCGTCCGCTTCCTCCTGCTCTCCCTCTCCAAAGTCTTCGCCCTCGCGGTGAAGCTCCGCCGGGTCCTCTACAACTTCCGCATCCTCCGCGACGCCACCCTCGGCGTGCAGGTCATCGCCGTGGGCAACCTCACCGTCGGCGGCACCGGCAAGACCCCGGTCGTGGAGAAGTTTGCCCGGGCCCTGCAGGACGCCGGACGCCGCGTCGCCATTCTCTCCCGCGGCTACCGCTCCCGACCCAAGCCGCTCTCCGAACGTCTCGTGGACAAGCTTCTGCTCCGCGAAGACACCACTCCGCCCCGAGTCGTTTCCGACGGACATTCCCTGCTGCTCGACTCCGAGTCGGCCGGCGACGAACCTTACATGCTCGCCAGCAATCTGCGGGATGTCGTCGTGCTCGTGGACAAGGACCGCGTGAAGGCCGGCCGCTATGCCGTGCAACAATTCGGCTGCGACACACTGCTATTGGACGACGGATTCCAGTACTGGCGCCTCGCCGGTCGCCGAACCGATGTTGTGCTCGTGGACGCCCAGCAACCCTTCGGCAACGAACACCTGTTGCCCCGCGGAACCCTGCGCGAACCCCCCTCCCACCTGGCGCGGGCCAACGTCATCTTCCTCACCAAGGTCAACCGCGGTTCCCCGGAGGCCGACGCCCGGATCAATGATCTGCGCGCCCGCATTCGCCGGCTCAATGACCGCGCCGAACTCGTCGAGTGCGTTCACCATCCGCTCTACTTCGAGGACGTCTTCACCGGCGAACGCCACGGCATGGACCGTCTGAAGAACCGTCAGGTGGCCAGCCTGAGCGGCATCGCCCAGCCCGAAAGCTTTGAGGCGAAGCTGACCGAACTTGGCGCCCGCATCGTTCTGGCTCGCCGCTTCGCCGACCATCATCGATTCAGCCAACAGGAAGTGCTCGACGCCATCAACCGAGGCAAGAAACGCGGTGCCGAACTGCTGGTCACCACCCAGAAGGACGCCGTCCGCTTCCCCAAGATCGACCGACGCGATCTGCCCATTTACTTCATGCGGGTCGAGATCAAGATCATCAACGGCGCCGAGGGCTTTGACGACGCGGTGCGCCGCATCTGCTTCAAGTGAACTGGCTGCTCTATCAACTGGGTCGGATCTTCATCGCGACCGTGCAGGCGCTGCCCCTTGATTGGGTGGCCCGAATCGGTCGCGGCGGCGGAGCCCTCGCCTGGCATCTCGACGGACGGCATCGCCGGGTCGCTCTGTCCAATCTCGAGCGGGTGTTCGGTCAGGAGAAGTCAGCCGAGGAACGTCTGGCCATCGCCCGGGAAAATTTCCGCCGGCTCGGGGAAAATTACCTCTGCGCGCTCAAGACCGCCGCGATGTCGGCCGAGGCACTCAAGGAACGCGTTCAGTGGGTCGGACTCAAGGAAGCCATGCCAGCCGACGCGACTTCCGCCGTCGGCGTCATCGGCCACTTCGGTAACTTCGAACTCTACGCTCGCGTTCGCGAAGAACTGCCCGGATGGAACGCCGCCACCACCTACCGCGCACTGCGACAGCCCGGACTTAACCGAATCTTTCAGTCGGTGCGGGAACGCAGCGGCTCGCTGTTCTTCGAACGCCGCTCGGAAGGCGAGAAGTTGCGCCAGGCCATGGCCCGGGGACGCATTCTGCTCGCGCTCCTCGCCGATCAACACGCCGGCGACCGTGGGGCCTGGCTGCCGTTCCTCGGCATCCCGTGTTCCTGCAGCACCGCCTGCGCGGTCCTGGCCCTGCGCTATCACGCTCGCCTGGGCTCCGCCATCTGTTACCGAATCGGACTGGCCCGCTGGCGCATTGAGGTGGGTCCGCTGATTCCCACCCACCTTCCGGACGGCACGCCCCGCGACGTGCTCGACATCACCCGCGACACCAACGCGGTCCTCGAAGCCGCGATCCGCCGCGATCCCGCCAACTGGTTCTGGGTGCACCGCCGCTGGAAGCCGCAGTCAAAGTATCAAGCGAGCCGAACCGCTGGCGCCCCGGCCGAGGACCCGGCGGAAGCGTGAGGAGTCACCGTTCCCTTAGTCACCCGTGAACCGGCCGTCAGCCCAGGATCGAATCACCCGTCCGGAAAAACCCGGCGAGAAGCTACGCATTCTAGTCCGGGGCGTGAACTGGCTGGGCGATGCCGTGATGACCACGCCCGCCCTGCTGCGTCTGCGGGAACGATATCCCAAAGCGGAAATCACCCATCTCACCCCAGCCAAACTCTCCGGCCTATGGCCCGGACATCCGGCGTTCGACCGCTTCCTGACCTTCGAGAAGAACGAGTCCGTTTGGTCCGTGGCGCGCCGCTTACGCGCCGAGCGATTCGATCTGGCCGTTGTCCTGCCCAATTCCCCGCGGTCCGCCCTCGAGACGTGGCTCGCCGGCATCCCGCTGCGCGTGGGCGGACGCTGGCCGTGGCGGAACTGGCTGCTGACCGAACGGATCGAACCCGCCACCGACATCGTCAAGATGCGCAAGCGCACTCCGGCCGAGATTGAGGACCTTATCGCCGGCAAGCGCGCCCCGACCGAAGCGCCCCCCGACGCCCGGTCGCATCAGATGAACCACTACCTGCGCCTCGTGGCCGCGCTGGGAGCCGATCCCAAGCCGCTGCCCCCTCGGCTGACGGTAACCCTGAAGGAGATCGAAGCCGTCCGGGTGAAGCATGGATTCCGTCCGGGTTCGGCCTGGTTGGGCGTGAACGCTGGCGCTGAATACGGACCGGCCAAGCGTTGGCCAGCCGAACGGTTTGCCATGGTAGCCGACGCAATTCGCCAGGAGTTCGATTGCGGTTTGGCGGTCTTCGGCGGACTGGGCGACGTAGCCCTGGCCGAAGAACTGTCGGAACAACTCCAAACCGCCGCGCCGACCCTGCGGGTCTTGGCCGGCAAGACCACCCTGCGCGAATTGATGGCGGCCCTGATGTGCTGTCGGGTGTTGCTAACCAATGACACCGGCCCGATGCACGTGGCCGCCGCGCTGTCCATTCCTGTGGTGGTCCCCTTTGGCAGCACCTCGTCGATTCTCACCGGACCTGGCATGCCCGGGGATCCTCAACACCGTTTGATTCAATCGACCGCGCCCTGTTCCCCCTGTTTTTTGCGGACCTGTCCAATCGACCTGCGCTGTCAGCGTGACATCTCCGTGGAGCAAGTTCTGGCCGAAGTCAGGCGGGCGTGGAAGCCACTGAGGGTAAGCTGAGAGCTGAGTGGTCGGAAGGGATCAGAAACGCGCCACGGTAAGGCGAGGTTCCACCGAACCGTTCGTACTCCGCTACCCACACACCAGTTGAGAGCTGAGAGTTGAGAGGTAAATCCTGGTAATCATCACATTAGAAGTGTCGACGGGTTTGTGGTCCCAATGCTCATCCGTTCCCTCGGTTCTTGCTACTCTCAGCTTTCCCGCCTCGCTGCGCCCAGTGAAACACCGCCCCAAGCCCCGCCCCAAACCCCAGACCATAGAAAAGTCCCCAGCTCAACTTCGCGATCGTACCCAACTGACCCCGAGTGAGTTGGGGCAGGAGGTCGGCGTTCTCTCGATTCAGCAATCCGTACATCACCACGCCTCCGAGGAAATAGCCGGCGGAATGCGCTACGAAGAACAGGGGAATCGCCCAACGCGCGGCATCCAACCGCCCCAGGCGCCAGCAAATCCAGCCAGCAAAGACCGCACTCCCGGCCAGGGACCCCAGCCATTCACCCAGACCCGATCCCAGGGCAAACCAGGCGCCACTCCACACCCCTGAGTAGAGCAGGAAGGCCGGCACGAAGAGCCCATAGAAACGCTTGAACCGGTGGGATCCTTCCAACAACGGATGCAACAGCAAGCCGGCCAACCCCACGAACACCAGCGCCGTTACCGCATAGAGACCCGCTTCCCCCACCGTCGCGTAAAACCACCGACCTGCGAAGGCCCACACCGAGAAGCCCGCCAGACTCACCCCGGTGAATCCCAGGGTGCCGATCGTCAGGGAGCGGGCGAGGGTGGGGGCCGGATGATCCATAACTTAGCGTGGACTTACTGAAAGCGGATGGCGACGGCCACGATGCCGTTGGCGGGATAATGCGCCTTTTGATCCGACGCCACCGGATCCACCTGCACCGAGGAGAACCGCTGCTTGGGATCCCAGACGATATACATCGCGTGAGCCCCGAGATCAGCCGCCGCCTGACGGAGTTCCAGATCGATTTCCTGCCAACTGGCGCCCTTGGCGGGTTCGATGATGATTTCCCCCACCTTCACATGCGCCCGATTGGGAGCCCAAGGAACCAACTGAATTCGCGCGACATCGGTATCTGCGAACTGTTCCGACCCCGGCTCAGCTTGACTCTTGGTGGTGGTACACCCCGTTGACAGGCTCACCAGCGCGAGGGCAAGTCCGCAGGCGGCGAATCTCCGAAACTCAGGAAGCACTTGCATCCGCGCCTTGTTGCCGGGATCCGTCGCCGGCTCAAGCGGGAAAGAGAGGAAGGTACGGGGTAAGGCGGGGTAAGGGCAGGGCGAGCCGTCCGCGCCCTCCGCCCCGTAGCCGACGACGGCAGGAGGCGCCATTCATTCCCCTACGCGTCACTTGAACTCTCGCCCGGGGAGTTTGGGACAGGTCGGTTTCACGCGAAGCGTCTTGGACGGCGGTCGCGCAACGCAGTGGCGCTACCGCTTTTCGTCGCGGCGAGTGGCGCCTCGAAAAACCCCGTACCCTTGCCCGCGATTTGAAGGCATCTGGAGGATCAGACGACCAGCGAGAATCTCCCGAGGCGCAGACGCGCAGAGAGACACCGGGAGGGACCTTCCTGCCCAGAGCAGCCAAAGCCGCCAGACAAATCTGGTCACTGGCTGGTTTTCGATGACCCTCTCCGCACGTCATGGGTGTTCATCACTACAAGCTCGCAGTTGTTCAATGGACAAGAAAATGTGCATGAAGACTCAAGTGGAGTTTCGGTCGTCCAAGTTCCCGCCGTACGACGGCGAGGAAGAAGAGATTAATCCGGGACGTTGGGGCAAACGATTGGCCGAGTATTTGGCGGCGAAGCTCGCGGAGAAGGGGATCGCGACGGACGAGATGGCGGTCGAAGACTGGGGCTGCTTTTTGCCCATTCAGAATTGCGGCTTCCGCCTGGCACTCTGCTGCGGACATCAGACCGGCGACCACGATCAGTTTCTCGTCTTCACGGATCCAAGCACTCCAAGTTTTAGGAGATGGTTCTGGAAGATCGATGCAACGCCACAGTTTTGTCGACTACTTGGCGCTGTCCGAGAGATTCTCGAGGCAGACCCCGAGATTCGGGATATCGAGTGGAACGACTATCCCGTTGTAAAATCGTCGACACCATGACCAGCAACGAGGCTTTACAAAGATTCGGTTTACCAGCGTCACTTCAGAGCCGCGCCGAGATTCGCCAACTTCTCGCCGAGGAGATTGAGCGAGAGAAACGAGGACAAGGCGGCGAGGAGATGCTTCGGACCTTGTGCGTCCAACTCTTCAGCCTGGGAGTTGTTGAGGACGTACTCCTCATCTGGCATGCCAAGCAGTCGAGCTTCGATGCCGGTTGCGGGCTGGATGTGCAGTTTCTCTGCGGCGCAGGTCTATCGGAAACGAGAATGTTTCTGGCGCGGTCGAGCACACCGTCAGCAGCAGGGGCTTTGAAGTACCTGACCGAGTGCGATCAGGCAGGCGACTTTGACGGATGGACCCCGCGATCGAGCGTTGAGCACTACCGCCACTATTTTGGTTTGTGACCACTTCGTGGATTAACACTGGTCACTGGGCCGATGCAGGCAGTGAAGGCAGGCCGCTACATCCCCCATCACCAGTCACCCGAGGACATGATTTCTGGCCCTGGTTTTTCTTCCCGTACAGACTGCGCCTTCCATGAACGAGTCTCTTTCGCTGCGTGCGGTTGAACCGGAAGATTTACCGATCTTTTTCGCGCATCAGCTGGACCCGGAAGCCACCCGGATGGCTGCGTTTCCTCCCCGCGATCACGAATCGTTCATGGCCCATTGGACCACCAAGATCCTCGGCAATCCCGAGGTGGTAAGTCGGACGATCATCTGGGGTGGGCGCGTGGTGGGAAATGTGGGCGCCTGGACCGATGCCGAGACCCAGGAACGATTCATCTGCTACTGGATCGGCCGGGAGTTCTGGGGTCAGGGCTTGGCGACCGCTGCGGTCCGTCTCCTGATCCAAATCGAGCCGAGTCGCCCGCTCGCTGCCCGGGTCGTGAAGCACAATGTGGGTTCCATCCGCGTGCTCGAAAAGGTCGGATTCACACGGGCCGGTGAAGACGCCTTCACGGGCTCAAACGGAACGAGGCATGAAGAGTTCGTCTATGTCCTCAAGGAGTAGTTCTGAAATTCCTCGCTCGCCGTATTGGCCCAGCAACATCGCCTTTGATTGAACCAACGGGGGGGGGTGATCCGCAGATGATCGCCGATTCTTGGTCCTTAAAGACGGGGATGGAGTACCAGGTCATCTGAGGCAGTCCGGTCGATCGGTAGTTCCGCCGGCTGAAGTTGGGACTTCGAACGCTCCCAATTCCGGCCAATTCCCATTCGAGTTCTTCGAGTGATTTGTGGTTTCTACTCCTATTCGTATTCCCGGGTTGGATTCGTGAATCAGATGGCCCGCCCATCCGACGATTGGCAACCGTCTGACAGGCCCAATTTTTGATTCAATGAAGCACGCCCGTTTACAATGTTTCGCCGCTACGATAGGTCTCAACGAGCGGACGATCCTTGAGTTAAAACGTCAGCCGTCATCGCACGTCCATGAGTTCATTGCCGATCTATGTTTACGTCGATGTGGACGACACGTTCGTTCGTAGCGCCAGTTCCAAGCGCATTCCGATGCCGGCGGCGATTCATCACGTTGGAAGATTACAGGAAACATCTGACATGACAGCGAACCGAAGGTCCAGCGGCTCGGAGTTGGCCGAATCAGCTGGTGATGAACTGCGTTGGACATGATGGCGTTCCTCTCATTGGTATTGCTGACGACCGCCAGTCTGGGGTGTTTCGGCGCTACGATCACCATCCGGAGTTGGTGGTCACGTTTGGTGGCGCTCTACCTTGGCATCTTGTGTTTAGTCCTCGTCGCGGCGAGTGGGTGGTTTCTGGCCGACTCGTATGTTCACGGTCCCGGAACGCGTTGGCATCTTGGCATCCTGATCGTTTCAGCCTCCTTTGGAGTGGCGTCATTGGTTCATTCCATTTTTCCAAAACAGACGGACCCGAAGATAGGCCGATTGCTGCGAACCCTAACAAGTCGGTTATGTGGACCTTTCAAAAGGAGCAACTAGACGAAGGTCGCGTGCTGCGAGTGGTCGTGCAGTTCGATTCCACCGCTGTTTCCTATCGCGACGTTTTGAATCGATGGCAGAACTACGGTTTCGAGCCATACCGACGATGGCACGCCCACTGACACCCACCATCGAAAGAGCGTTAGGTCATTTGAGACAGTCCTGGGGTCCAGCAGCTCCGCCGGCTGAAGCCGGGACTCCGAACGCTCAGAGTTCCGATCATTTCCGCCTCCGCGATCTCCGCGTACTCCGCGGGAACCCTCTGCCCTCGTCACGCGAGGTTCGACGGCGGTTGTTCTGGCGCTGACCAGCGAAGGCCGCGTTCCGGCGCTCCGCTCGGAAGCGCGGGGACGGCCCGGCGGTCCATCCCTACCCATCAGACCATACTGCCTCCACTTGCCGTTTACCGCCATGCTTCTGCGTCAGGAACCTTGACAGAGCAATCGACGTCCATCTTACCTCTAGTAATGACGCTTACAGCCGTTTTGATTCCGGCGGAAGAGGGCGGTTTTGTTGCATTTAACCCCGAAACAGGCACTACAACCCAAGGTGATTCCGTTTCCGAGGCGGTAAGCAATCTCCGAGAGGCAACCGAGCTTTACTTGGAAGAGTTTCCGCTAACCCAAAAGGGCCACTCTTTATTGACCACGTTCGAGGTGACGGCACATGCCTAAGTTGCCCCATGTCTCTGGTTCAGAGGCAGTGCGAGCCTTGCAACGCATGGTTTCGAAATCGTGAGACAGAGGGGTAGCCACATTGTAATGCGCCGTGGTTCCTCTGGCTGCGTCGTTCCGAATCATCGCGAGATCAAAGTGGGCACTCTTTCTGGGGTTCTTCGGCAAGCTGGCGTTTCGGTCGAGGAATTCATCGCGGCACTTTGAAGCTTTTCCGTTAGGTTTTGGTACTAGTTCCCGCCTCCGCGATCTCCGCGTACTCCTCGGGAACCCTCTTCCCCCGTCACGCGAGGTTCCACCGCGGTTGTTCTAGCGCTGACCAGCGAAGGCCGCGTTCCGGCGCTCCGCTTGGAAGCGCGGGGACGGCCCGGCGGTCCATCCCTACCAGAGCGACGGGGTCAAAACGCGAGGTCGTCTGCTGCTGTTCTCTTGACCACGGGGGAGCCTGGGAGTTGTCTGGGCCATCGTCGCCGGGGCCTGCTAATCGCCGGTCGACTTCATTCATTTCAAGATGAACACCCCTGCATTCTCCGTAGCCCGCACGACTCGAACTGCAATCGAGGCTGACTTGCTCATTTCCGCCCTGCGCAGCGAGGGACTCCATCCGCTCGATCTGCAGACGGCCGGTCACATTTCCCTCGGTGGTGCCGACGTCTCCTATCACATCCAAGTGCCGACCGGCGAACTCCCCCAAGTCGCCGAGTTTTTGAAGGCGTATGATGAGTCGGCGGCGAATGTCTCCCAGCAATAGCTGAGCTGGGCGGGCTATGATTGGACTTTTGATCGTCGCGTGGTTAGCCGTGGCGGCTGCGGGCATCATGGCTGGTTCACTAGCCTTGGTCCGCCGCACCGGGGGCAGAGCTGAAAAGGCCGCGTTTGTGGTGCTCCTTGGCATTGGATTGATTTTCGGAATCGTTGCCTCGTTCGATGAGTGGCAATACACACCCACCCGACGGGTGATGGGTTGGCCAATTCCAGTGGCGATGTTTGTGCTCGAAGGAGACCGTTGGACCGACTTCGTGGTTCCGGCTCCCATCGGATACGGCTTGGTGGCGGTCAATACTGCGTTGGTGAGCGGCTTCACCCAATTGCCACTCCTGGCCACGTTGTGGATACGGTCTCGACGCAGGCCGATGTCCGGATAAGGGGCAAGAGGTAAGGGCGGAGGTAGGATTGGTTTTGGGGGTTAGTCGCGGGAAGTTCGTTGGCGAATCAACCCGTCGCGTGGGAACGCGGTAGAAGGTCCACCTCACTCCATAGGAAAGCGGTTCCCGTCTTTTTCCTGTTTTCCTGCGTTCCAGATTCATTCCCCCCCGCCTCCTCCGCGGGAGCCCTTCCCCCTTCACAAGAAGTTCCACCACCCGACTTCCAGCACTGACCAGCAATCGCCGCGTTCCGGCGCTGCGCTCGGAAGCGCGGGTACGGCCCAGCGGGCCATCCCTACCTTACCTTACCTCTTACCGCTTACCCCTTACCTTTCTTCCGCTGCTTTGACTTCGAGGAGCCCGTCCGTAATCTGGACGTCTCATGCGACTCCTTCGCTATAGTGACCCCGACTTCGCCGCGCAGATCGAATTCTGCCTCGCGGCCTCCAGTTTGTTCGATCCCGTCATCGAAGAACGAACCCGGGGCATCGTTAGCGCCGTTCAGGAGCGCGGGGATGGCGCGCTAATCGAGTTCACGCAGCGATTCGATGGCGCGTCCCTCTCGGCGGATCAACTCCCGGTCACCACCGCCGAATTGGTCAACGCCGCCATCGCCGCCGACGAGCCCCTTCGGGTCGCGATCCAGGAAGCCCACAAGAACATCGCTGCTTTCGCCCGCCGTTCCCTTCGCAAACCCTGGCAGATGACCAACTCCCACGGAGCCGCCGTCGGTGAGAAGTTCGATCCATTTCATCGCGTTGGCATCTACATCCCGGGTGGCACTGCTCCGCTGGTCTCCACCGCGCTGATGACCATCACCCTGGCCCAGGTGGCCGGGTGCGCCGAGATCGTGGTGTGCACCCCGGCCGGTCGCGATGGCTCCGTCAATCCCGCCCTGCTCCACGCCGCCAACTACGCCGGAGCCACCGAGATTTATCGACTGGGCGGCGCCCAAGCCGTGGCCGCCATGGCTCTCGGGACGCCCACTATTCCCCGGGTGCAGAAGGTTTTCGGACCGGGCAACGCCTACGTCGTCGCCGCCAAACGCCTGCTGTTCGGCCAAGTCTCGGTGGATCTGCTGCCCGGGCCCAGCGAAGTGCTCGTGCTGGCAGACGAGTCGGCGGATCCCGCGCTCATTGCAGCCGACATGCTCGCCCAGGCGGAACATGGTTCCGGACACGAACGGCTCTGGCTGGTCACCCCGGTGGCCCGTCTGCTCAAGGCGGTGCAACGCGAACTGGGACGCCAACTCGGCAAGTGTTCCCGCCGCGCCCTGATCGAACCCAATCTCGAACGAAACTGCTGGCTCATCCAGGTCGCCGACCTCGAAGCCGGCGTGACCCTGGTCAACCGCATTGCTCCCGAGCACTGCGAGGTCATGACCCGTCAGCCCCGCAAAGTGTCGGAAGGTCTCACCACTTCCGGCGCGCTGTTCCTCGGTCCGGATTCGCCGACGGTTCTGGGCGATTACGTGGCCGGCCCGAGTCACACGCTGCCGACCGGTGGCGCGGGACGCTCCTTCGCCGGACTGACGGTCGATCAGTTCCAACGCCGAACCAGTGTGGTCGAGTACCGCCGCCCGGCTTTGCGCAAGGCTTTGAAGTCCGTCGCGAAGTTTGCGTCCCTCGAAGGCTTGGATGCCCACGGCCGATCCGCCCAGATCCGCGTCAAAGCCTGAGCGAATCCCGTCGTTTCGACCCCGCCTTTCCATGCCTCGTCCCGCCTCCCTGCTGCGTCCTCTGGTCCATCGCTTGCACGCCTACACCCCGGGCGAGCAACCGAAGGTCAAGGGACTCATCAAGCTGAACACCAACGAAAATCCGTACCCACCGTCGCCCAAGGTCCTCGCGGCGGTGCGGGCGGCGGTCGATGGCCGGTTGCGATTGTATCCGAATCCGTCGGCCGAGGCGGTGCGCGATGCCTTGGCGCGGCATCACGGCTGTTCGCCGGATCAAATCATCGTGGGCAATGGGTCGGATGAACTGCTGGCCCTGGCGGTGCGCACCTTCACCGAACCCGTGTCCGAGGATGCGCCCGGACCGGTTCCGTCGCGGTCCAAGGTTCACTTCTTTTCCCCCAGTTATTCGCTCTATCCGGTGTTGGCCGACACCCACGGCGCCGTGCCTCAGCCGGTGCCGCTGAAGCCCGACTATTCCCTGCCGTCGGTGGCGGAACTGAAGCGGGGCAAACTCTGGGACTTCAAGGCGGCGCTGACCTTGGTCACCACGCCGAATGCCCCAAGCGGCCGGGGCTATCCCACCGCTGAACTCGACGCCCTATGTCGCGCGCAGAAGGGCGTGGTGGTTCTGGATGAAGCCTACGTCGACTTCGCGGAAGAGAACGCCTTCGAACTCGCGCTCCGTCATCCGCACGTTCTGGTGTCGCGCACCTTTTCCAAGGCGTATTCCCTGTGCTTCCAACGGGTCGGATACTTCGTGGGGAATGTCGAGCTGATTGCCGGTCTGCACAAGATGCGGGACAGCTACAACGTGAACGGCCTGGGTCAGATCGCTGCGGCGGCAACGATGCAGGATCTGGCCTACTACCGACGAAATTTCGCACGCATCAAGGCCACTCGGGAACAGCTCCGCCGGGAACTCACCGGACTGGGCTGGGAAGTCCTGCCGAGCCAGACCAACTTCCTGCTGACCCGTCCGGCGCAGGGAACGGCGGAAGCGTGGCTGGCGGCGCTGCGGAAACGGAAACTTCTGGTGCGCTGGTTCAGTTCCCCGGGATTGCGCGACTGGCTGCGAATCACGGTGGGAACGGAAGCGGAAGCGTCGGCCCTATTGCGGGCCGTTCGGGCCATCCAAAGAGCCGGGTGATTCCCTGGCGGCTTATTCTGGCGGCAGCACCAGATCGACGGCCTCGCCACCCAACACTCCGAGTCCCGGCGGCAAGCTGACCAGGAAGGGCAGTCCGTACTCGATAACGTTGGAGCTGGTTCCACGCGGCAGGAGCTGAGGCGAAATGGGCTCCAACTGGGTGCCCACGGACAGAACCCGGCCCATCGCGGCCTCGCGGTTGCGGCCCCGCGAGCGAACTTCCACCGTCATGTTGGTGCGAACATCGACGGAAATGGGTTGGCGGATGAAGCAGACTACGCGCGTCGGATGGTTGCCACTCAGGGTCAGGATCAGTTCACCCTCCGCCACATTCTCGCCCTTTCGCCGATGAATGCCAGAGACCACGCCATCCACGGAAGCGACGAGGGTGATGGAACCCAACTGTTCCTCCAGAATCCGCAATTCCCGCTCTTCAATTTCCAAGGCCGAGCGCAACGCCGCGGGAGCTTCTTCGTTGAGTTTATCTTCCTCCGGCGTGAGACGGGTAATGGCCTGCTCCAGCTCAGTTACCAATTTGGTCCGCTCTTCGATATCGGCCTGCAGAGAAAGGTGATCTCGCTGGGCGATTTCCAACTCGTTGGGCCGGGCAAATCCGGAGGCATCACCTTGGAATCGTTCCTGACGTTCCAGTTCCTTGCGGAAATAGGCCTGCTGCGCTCGCAACGTGGCCAGTTCCGCCCGCTGGGTCAGCCAGTCGAGCCGAAGTTGGACGTAGGCAATTTCGTTGTTTTGCTGACGCAAGCGCGCGTCCATCGCGTCGCGCAAATATCCAATCCGCGCCCGACCAAGGGCCAATTGCGACGCTAGTACCCGGGGATCCGCCGGTTGGATCTGTCCGAGGGGCTGCCCGGCGGTCACCGTGTCCAGTAGGCCCACATTGAGGGATATCAACCGGCCGGACTGGGGCGAGCTAATGAAGTTTCGAACCATCTCCACTTCGCCAACCAGCGAGGTCGGCCCCACATAGCTGCGCCAAGTCACCACCGTGAGGCCAAGGACGATTGCAAAAGTGAGAAACGGCAGGACGGCGATCCGCAACTCGCGGAACCACACCGAGGGAGGAGAAGGGATCCGGGGAAGCTTATCCATGGCTCAAACCTCCGACTCCTCTTCCGCCTTCAAGCTGGTGACCCGGGACACCCCAGGGAAGGACTTCAGCTCAGCCAGCAGTTCGTCCACCCGACCGGCATCCCGCAACAGCAGGCGGTAGCTCAGATCGGTCCCTTCATAGCCGACATTGG
The DNA here is from genome assembly GCA_017309115.1 of Verrucomicrobiota bacterium. GTDB lineage: Bacteria > Verrucomicrobiota > Verrucomicrobiia > Limisphaerales > UBA9464 > UBA9464. The sequence continues at coordinate 13,373 of JAFLEF010000054.1, forward strand.
ATCGTTGGCTCGCGACCAGGGCGCGCCGGGCATGGCGATCCAACAATTCCAAAAGGTCCTTCATTTCTGCCAACGGACGCCCCCAATGCAGGTTGAGCACCAAGTCATACCGATGCCGGGAACCAAACTGGGTGTAATGCAGGTACAACATCAAGAGCATGAACACCGCCGTACCCACGATGGCCGTGGTGTATTTCTTGGTTCCATTCGCCATGCCAATGGTGATGGACGCCAAAATGTAGGCCGTATCCAGGGTGTCCCGCAGGATGTTTCGAAAACGGACAATCGCGAATACAGCCATCAACCCGAAGGCAATCAGGAGGTTGTTGGCCATCACGATCATGACCACCGCGACGATCAGCCCCAGGACGATCAGGGCGTTCACGAACGAGCGGGAGTAGCTCAGTCCGTTGTGGCAGATCATGTAGGTCCAAGCGATGACATGCCCGCACAGGAAGGAGAGCATCAAGCTCAACAGCATCCCGTGCAGATCGTCCGGACCCGTCCCAAAATCCCCCCGTGTGAGCCAATTTGCCATGCGGTAAGCGGGTTACGAAACGGTCGCGAAATTCAGGTGGTCGAGCCGAGCAAGCCGGGCGTCCCGACGCGACGCCGAAGCCAAATCCACCCTGTGGAAGCGCGACTGACTGCGCTCGTAGAAGAAGTGTTCGCCCTTCCGGGCAATGCCATCCGCATACTTGGAGGCCGAACCCTGCCGCAAATTGAAGATCCGGACCATTTCCTTAAACCAATCGGGAAATCGGCCGGTGAACTTAAGTTCCAGAATAACCAACCGACCGAACACGCAGGTCGGATCGTCTAACCGATCCGAAAACCGGGCTACGAACTCCGGTGAGATCAGGACGTTACGGTCCATCGTCACCCGAACCGAGTTGTCGTGAACACTGATCCACGCTTCTCGATCGTAACGCACGTGAGCCACGGGATGTGCCGCATGCCGCATCGATAACTCAACGAAACGCTGGAGCGCGACCAACTGTCGGGGATCGCCGGACACCAATTCGGAAGGCGCGGGAAGATGCCCGGCCAAGACCGCTTCCACCGCCGGACGCTTGACCCCGCCGCGCTGCTTCATGATGGCCTCGTTCATCCGGCGCTTGATTTCAAAAAAGACCGGCGCATGCGGATTATCCTCGTAGAAGCGCAATCGAAGCTTATAGCGATTCTTATCTCCGTTAATCGTCCCCCAATAAATCGCCAAGTCGTCGGAGTCGAGATACAGGTTGTGGATGGTGTAGCTGAGGTCTGGCCGTTTCGCCCCGTACTCATCCAACTCCAAGTACGACCGCACGAACTCCCGAACCGCCAGTGCGACATCCTCCGGGATGACGTACTTCAGTTCCCACCGCTGCAATTGCATCCGATCGTCAGCCATGGCGCAAAATCGCAAACGACCTGTCGGTCGCCGGACGCAAGAGTTGACACGTGATCGTCACAATTGTTTCAAGATGCCCAGACCCAAGTGAATTTCCAAAGTCGAGCTAGCGCGTCGAGAAAAGCACACCTTGTGCCGGCTACCAGTTTTTTTACGTCTGGTTTACACTAAGGAATGCGGCTCGAGCCGCACCGGCCTAATTCCAAGGGTAGTCTGCCATGCGGGTGTTAACCGGCAGCTTGCTCTGCAAACGACGCAGGTCGTCCAAATCGCCGTCCAACCGGGCCGGCTGTCCCCAAACCACAAATATCTTGGTCGCCTGCCATCGCCAGCGCTCCACGTGACCATCGACAAAGGCCAAATTGGCCCCACCCCGATGACGTTCGGCCGGCAGGTCCACCCAGCGGTCCGAGTAAGGACCACCATTGTTGGGCTCGATTCCAAAGGTGGCATCCACGATGTCGTCCTCATGGGTGTCGATGAAGCTGAACACGTCGGACGCCGAGGGTCGGCTGCCTTCGGCCACAGTTTTGGCGGCACCGTAGGCCAGGTCGCAGTTCAGCCACACGTTCAGATTGTAGCTGCGGGTGCGGGGAATCCGTTGTCCGCGAACGGGATCAAACAGAGTCGAACGGTCCGCCGGACAACGGAACACCGCCGTCGTCTTCAGGTACGGAAACAACACGCTAGCCATCAGATTCGACGTGGTCGTGTCCCGGGTGACATCCCCGGGCGCCCAGGAGGAGTCGGTGATGATTGGGCTGTTGGTGTCGCCCACGACAAACGAGTAACTATTCGGAGGTAGGCGATCCTGAAAGTCAGCGGCGTAGGTGAGGGACGCCAGCTGAAGCTGACGCAGATGATTGAGGCAAGCGGTTCCCAGAGAGGCCTGTCGGGAGCGAGCCAAGCCGGGCAAGAGCAACCCGGCCAACACCGCAATCACCGCAATCACCACCAGCAACTCAACCAGCGTGAAACCCTGGACGGATCGGGAAACTCGCACTGGTGGTTGGTCCGCCATGGCAACACTCGGGATTCTTGGGAGCTTACTTTAGGAATCTTGGTGCAAAAACGAGGATCTGGCTACTTTGGAGTGTGTTTTCCTGCGGTTATCGACGCTCGGTCCGACTGCCGGCTCCCGTTGAAACGGTGTTCGCATTTCATTTGGATCCGGCCAACCTGCGGCTGATTTCACCTCCCTGGACGCCCGTCGCCCGTCTCACCTTGCCACCCCGGCTTATTCCGGGGGCTCGAGTGGACTTGGAGGTGCGCGTTTTCGGAGTCGTTCCCCAGCGGTGGGTCGTGGAGATCACTACGGTCGAGGCGCCCACCCGGTTGGTGGACACGGCGCTCACCAGTCCCTTCCGACGCTGGCGCCACACCCACGCGTTTCGGGCCGTCGGCGCCACCACCGAGATGACGGATTCCGTGGAATACGACCCGCCCCTGGGATTTCTTGGGCGTTGGATGGATCCGGTGGTTACCCGACCCATGCTGGCCGCCATGTTCCGCCACCGGCACGCCCAGACGGCCGCTCTGCTGGAGGCAAACCAGCTGAGAGCTGAGAGCTGAGAGGTCGGAAGGGGAAGGTAGGTACGAAGTTCTGCGGAACCGGGCGCGGGCGGACGGGTGACGCGTCATTCGCCGGGACGCGGGCGGCTCCGCGCAGCGTCGCCCTACCGCTTACCCCTTACCCGCTTCGTCTCTCACCCCAGGGGTGCGCGTTCCCGGACCCACGGCATGCTCTGTTCGTAGGCGTGGGCAATCCGGAACAGCGTGGGTTCCCCAAAGGGTTTCCCCAAAACCTGAAGACCAATCGGCAACTTGGGAGCTTGAGTAAACCCACACGGGACACTGAGACCACAGATACCGGCGAGATTGCAGGAGATGGTGAAGATGTCGCTCAAGTACATCTGCAATGGATCTCCCGACTTCTCACCCAGCTTGAAGGCGGCCGTGGGCGTGGTCGGCGAAACGATCGCGTCCACAGTTTCGAAGGCCTTGAGAAAGTCGTTGCGAATCAGGGTTCGAACCTTCTGTGCCCGCAGGTAAAACGCATCGTAGTAACCGCTGCTCAGCACGTAGGTGCCCAGAATCACCCGGCGCTTCACCTCCGGACCAAAGCCCGCGCCCCGGGTCCGCGAATTCAGTTCCTCCGGATCCCGGCCGTCGACCCGTGCGCCATAGCGAATGCCATCGAAGCGGGCTAAGTTCGCCGACGCTTCCGCCGGCGCGATGATGTAATAGGTCGCCGCCGCGTAGTCGCTGTGCGGTAAGGACACTTCGACCAGTTCGGCTCCCAAGGATTCCAATTGTCGATACGCCGCCTGGATGGCTACGGAAACCTCCGGATCCAACCCGCCGATGTTGAACTCCTTGACCACTCCCAGCCGCAAGCCTCGCAGATCACCGGTCAGTTCTCCCGCAAAATTCGGCACCGGTCGCGGAACACTGGTGGAATCCTTGGGATCATGTCCGGCAATCACCTGCAGAATCCGCGCGGAATCCTGCACATCCTTGGTGAACGTGCCGATTTGATCCAACGAACTGGCGAAGGCCACCAGACCGAACCGGGACACCAGGCCGTAGGTGGGTTTCAATCCCACCAGACCGCACAACGCCGCCGGCTGGCGAATCGAACCGCCCGTATCCGATCCCAAGCTGGCGAAACACTCACTAGCCGCCACCGACGCGGCACAACCACCCGAAGATCCTCCTGGAATGCGCGTCGTATCCCACGGATTCAGCGTCGCCCCAAACGCCGAATTCTCCGTTGAGCTGCCCATGGCAAACTCATCCATGTTAAGCCGTCCAAACACCACCGCTCCCGCTTCCTTCAGCCGTTCGACCACCGTGGCGTCGTAGGGCGAAATGAAGCCCTGGAGGATCTTTGAGCTGCACCCCACCGGTTGACCCTGATGGCACAGCACGTCCTTGAGGGCAATGGGCACGCCCAGCAACGGCTTCTCGGCATGGGTCACTCCCGCCTGCAACGCACGATCGGCCGCCGCCGCCTGAGCCTGGGCATCGGGAACGTCGTAGCTCAGGAAGGCCTTCACCTCCCCGTCCACCTGGGCGATGTGGTCGAAACAAGCCTGCAGGGCATCTTGAGCGGAACAGTCACGACGGCCCAGGCGATCGACGAGTTCGGAAATGGTAAGCTGGCGCAGCATGAATCGGCGGGGGATTGAAGCAGCCCGACCGCTCGGGCGCGACGCCTTTTCGCTACCGCGAGCAGGCCACCGTTGGGCCGAGCCAGCGGAATGGCCCGGTCATCGCCACGGGAACTATTCGCCGCCCAACTTCGAATAGTCCAAGTTCATCGCCAAAGCAGCCTATGAAACGGAGATCAGCGGTCATTCGGGAGTTCATCGAACGGGTGCTCAATCAGGGTGATATTGAGGCCACCACCAACTACTTCTGGCCTGACGTGGTGGAAGAGGTCCCCCTGCCAGGGCAAGGCCCCGGTCTCGCTGGGCTCAAGGAGGTGTTGCGCGGCCTGCGAACATCGTTTCCCGACCTGAAATGGGTGGTGGAAGAACAAATCGAAGAAGGCGATACCGTAGTCACCCGCTTCACGTGGACGGGCACGCACAAAGGCCCGTTCCTGGGGATTTCTCCGACGGGTCGGTTCGTCTCGGTGTGGGGCATGGTCATTGATCACTTTCGCGGCGAAAAAGTGGCGTCGACCCGGATCATCATGGATTCGCTCGGCTTGGTTACCCAGTTGCGAGAAGCGTGAGTCCGCCTCGCGCTTTCTGCTGCCCGTTCCCTCCCGGAGCCGGACGATTGAGGGAAGTTCACCGGTTTGTCGCCGAATTCGGGCAGACGATCACCCGGCCCTTCGCTAGGTTTTTCCGGGGCTGAATGGGCGTCCCTCGCGGTCCGTCCACTCACCTCCGAGTGGATCATGGATAATCGACGTCACTTTCTTCGCTCGCTGCTGGCTGCTCCGGTTATTGGAGCGGGCTGCGCGCACTCTCCCTCCCAGTCCCAGAACTCGGTCGCCAAAACTCCCGGTGCCGTGGTGCCAGCGTACGTTCCCCCGGCGGGAAGTCCGCACCGCATCATTCATCTGGTGGCCGATGGGATGAGTTCGGGCACGCTCGCCTGTGCCGATCATTACTCCCAGATTCATCGGGGACGCCGGTTGACGTGGTTCGAACTGCTGCGACGCGACGACGTGCAAGTGGCCGTCATGGATGTTCGCTCCCAGAACTCCTTGGTCACGGATTCGTCCGCCTCCTCCTCGGCGTGGGGCTGCGGGGTGCGGATTCCCAATGGCAAGGTCAACCAAGCCAGCAATGGTCGGCCGTTGGTAACCCTGTACGAATTACTCGGCGAAGCTGGCTGGAAACGCGGGTTGGTCACCACCACGGAAGTCACCCATGCCACGCCGGCGGGATTCGCCGCGTGCGTCAAGAGTCGGAACGATGCCGAGGACATCGCCGCCCAATACCTCGACCGCCGGGTGGACCTCGTCCTGGGAGGTGGTCGCAAGTACTTCCAGGCGGATGTCCGCAAGGACAAGCGCGACCTGCGGGCCGCCTATCGGGAGGCGGGCTATGCCGTTCTGGAAACCCCCGAAGATCTCCGCCGCGCCCCCCACGACCAGCGCTGGATCGGAATCTTCGCCTCCGGGCATTTGCCCTTCCTGGTGGATCAACGCGGCGGGCTGACCAAGGTGGATCCCACGCCGTCCCTAGCCCAAATGACGACGGCGGCCTTGAAGCAGTTTGCAGACTCGGAGCGGTTCATCCTCCAAGTGGAAGGCGGCCGCGTCGATCACGGGGCCCACAACAACGATGCCGCCGCCTCAATATTGGAACTGGTCGCCTTCGACGAGGCCCTGGATGTCTGCCTCCAGTTCCAGAAGGAACATCCGGACACCCTCCTGGTCATGACCACCGACCACGGCACTGGCAATCCCGGGCTCAACGGCATGGGCGACAACTACGGCAAGAGCTCCGAACTCTTCCGGAACGTCTCCAAAATGAAGCAGTCCCTGCCGGAGATCATTACCCGGATCAATTTGGCCGAAACACCCAAGGACAAGCTGGCGGTGATCAAACAGTCGACTGGCTATTCTCCTTCCAACCGTCGCTTGGACCTCCTGCAACCGTTCCTGCAGAAGAAGGGCTACAGCCTTTACGACGGATTGAACTCGGATCTGGCAGCCTTGGGACAGGTGTTGGGCAATCATGTGGGCATCAGCTTCACCAGCACCGCGCACACCTCCGACCACGTACCGGTCCTGGCCGTTGGGCCGGGCGCGGATCAATTCCGGGGCTTTGTCGAAAACACCCAACTCTTCGACCACTACCTGACGTTTGCTGGCATCCAGTTCCACAACCCCCAAGAGCGGTTGGTGGCCGCCGTGGACGCCTGGGCGGGAATCGACGCGGAACATCATGTCTGAGCCAAAGCCGGCTACGGACTGGAGGCGGCCAGCACTTGGCGGGCGAGCCCCAGTAAGCGGCGGCCAGACACGCGGAAGCCAATCCGGTCGCGAATCAGGCTGCGCCGATGCCGAATTCCACCCCGAAAATCGCCGGACAGCATTCGAACTTCCTCCAAGGACGTGGCTCGCGCGACATCCTGGAGAACCTGCCAATCCTGCGAGAACCAGGCAGGCACCCAGCGGATAATCGCCCAAGCCACCGGCCGATACCAAGGCGGCACGCAGCGAACGAACACCTCCTGTTCAAAAGCCTCAGGCGGACGAGAGAACTGACGGGCATAGGCGGCCCGGAAATCTGGGGGAGCGGGGGACAAAGCCATCCTGAGACTCATGATGCCCAATCCAGGGCCTGATTCGTCAATCGACCCCGGGTAACGAATGCGCAAAGAGGGGCAGTCGGAAAAATCGGCTCTGGACCCGTCTCCGGGCTGGAGCTGAAAAAGCCCTTCTGGCTTTAATCCGCGCGCAACATCCTCATATGCATCCTTCATTGTTGGCCAAATCCCTTTCGTTGACGGTGGTCCTGATGGGCTTCGCCGCCGGTTGTTCGACCACCCCCAAGCCGGAACTGACCTCCGAGCAGATCATGGAAGAAGGGTTCAAGGGCAAGACGTCGCTGGCGGCCCGGCTGAGTGAGAACATGGGCACCCAGGCGGACAAGATGCGCATGGTGTACCTGACCCAACAGCTTGCGCTCAACCAGCCTCCGAAGGGTGATCTGGCCAGCTGGACTGAAAAGACCACGGCTCTGACCCTCGCGGCGGTCGCCTTGGAAAAAGGCAGCCCCGACGCCCTGGTCTCTTGGAAAGCGGCGGCGGACTGCAAGAAGTGCCACACCGCGCACAAGCCGGATTGATCCGGCCCACGCCTATTTGATTCGTTGCAGCGTCCAATCAGGTCGGTCGGCCTGATTGGACCAGTGCTGCATGTCCTGCAGCTCCCGGTGGCTCATGGCTTCCACGTGGCCATCAACCATCCCGGTCACGGCGCGTCCCGAAAACCGAGGATGCACATACCCCCAAGCTTCCGGCCCATCGGCTCCGTTGAAACTCTGCGACCACCGGCGGGCCATGAAGTACGGGGATTTCACCAAATAAAACCCGTTCACGACCTTGCCCTCGAAAGGACCTCGAGCCGAGGAGAAGACCAGGAGGTTGTCGGGCCGGCGCGCGTCCGTGGTGCGCAGGACGCAAAATTCTCCGAAACGCTCGAAGGCCCGGGGTTCGGGCGGCAGTTCCAAATCGTCTCCACCGACAAACGTGGCGTTGATGCCCAACGAGGGAAACACGCTGGCGGCGTAGGTGCCGATGAATGGGTCCGGATTCTTCTCGAACTCACGTAACAGCGGAGCGTTTTCGTTGGCGTACATCACGCCAAAGCTCTGGCCGAGCCAGGGAGCTAGGCGCCACGGATAACGGCTGTTGATGGGGTGCGGCACTGGATTGCCGGAACGATCTACCGGGGGAACTTCGTCGGCGGAGAAATGCTTGTAGCCCTTCAACACGCGCTCCTGATGATCCTGGGCATACATCGTCCACGCCAGCATCAGCTGCCGCGCCGAGGAAATTTCATTCACCTTCTTTGCCTGCGACTTGGCCTTGCCGAGGGCTGGCAAGAGGACACCAGCCAGAACCGCGATGATGGCGATGACCACCAGCAGTTCCAGCAGCGTAAATCCCGCCGAGCGGGCCAAATGACGACGTCTTGGGACGAGTCGAACCACGCCTCAAGAATAGCGCGGGCCGCGATTTGGGCTTCTGCTTTTTTGCCAAAGTTTGTTGGAAAAATGGCCTCACCCGTTCGGCTGATCCGCCACAAATTGCTAGAGCACAGATGTATAAACCAATTCTGATGCAGCCTGTAACCGGCGATACCTGAGCCCCGTCTGTCTGGCTGTAACGATATGAAGATTACGACTCGTTCCTGGGTTTCGGCCCTCACCTTGGCAGCCACACTTTCCTTCCCGGCCGTAAAGGCTGAGGACGCCCCGAAGCCGGCGGCCCCCGCCCCTTCCAGCGAAACCCGCAAGCGCCCGGATCGTCCCGCCGGAGATCGGCAGGAGGCGATGCGGGAACAACGCGACGCCTGGGTCAAGGAACTCGGCGCTTCCGAAGAGCAGATGGGCAAGATTCGGGAGGCCATGAAAGCTCAGGCCGAAAAGGGCCGCGCGCTGCGGGAAGACACCTCGCTCAGCCAGGAAGATCGCCGGGCGAAAATGAAGGAGATCCGCGACGGCATGACGGCCAAGATGAAGGAAATTCTCAACGCCGACCAATTCGCGAAGTACGAGAAGCTGATGGCCCAGCGTCAAACGGGACGGGGAGAAGGTCGTCGTCCCGGACCGAACGGAGCCAAACCCAGCGATGCCACCAGCGCTCCGAGCAAGTGATTTTTGGTTAAACGCAGAGTGAGGAACGGCCGGGCTGAACTGCCCGGCCGTTTTTCGTTTCCAACGTGGCAAATACCTCAAGCAGTCTGCGCATTCGCTCATTCTGTTTTTGGGGAAGACGCGTACTGTCAGCGGCGTTATCCGTTTCCCTTTTTTTTCTCATGAACCTTGTCCCGGTCGTTCTGACGGCCTCGCTGACCCTGGGTGCGGCCGCCGCCGAAAACATTCGTCCGCTCTCCGCGCGTCCTGGTCCGAAACCGTTCGCGTACACCAACGCTCCCGATGCCATGCCCAACTATCTGGCCGGGGAGAAATGGGGAACCCAAGGCCAGGCCATCACCCAGATGCAGTTGCCCATGACCCCGGCCGCCTCTCTGGAACGAATCGCTCTGCCAGCCGGATTCCAAGCCTCCCTCTTCGCCTCCGAACCTCAGATCACCAAGCCCATTTCCCTCGCCTGGGACGCCCGGGGTCGGCTGTGGATCGCTGAGACTCTCGACTATCCCAACGAACTCAAACCCCTGGGCCAGGGTCGTGACCGAATCAAGGTGTGCGAAGACACCAATGGGGACGGCCAAGCCGACCGCTTCACGGTGTTCGCCGACAAGTTGAGCATTCCGACTTCCTTCTGCTTCGCCAACGGAGGCGTGATTGTCATCGAGTCCGGACAAACGCTCTTCCTCAAGGACACCAACGGCGATGACGTGGCCGACGAACGGAAGGTGCTGTTTTCGGGTTGGGGCATGGGCGATACCCATGCCACCGCCAGCAACCTCCGCTATGGCCCTGACAATTGGATCTGGGGCGTCGTCGGATACAGCGGTTTCGACGGCGTCGTTGGAGGCAAGACCCATAAATTCGGAATGGGCGTGTTCCGCTTCAAGCCCGACGGTTCCGCGCTCGAGTTCCTCCGTTCCAGCAACAACAACACCTGGGGACTCGGCATCAGCGAGGACGGCATCATCTTCGGGTCCACCGCCAACAACAACGCCAGTTGGTATCTCTCGATTCCCAATCGCTACTACGAGGCCGTTTCCGGATGGAGTGCGAGTCGGATGGAAACCATCGCCGATTCCCAGGCGTTCTATCCGGTTACCGACAAGGTCCGCCAGGTCGATGCCCATGGCCGTTACACCGCCGGCGCCGGCCACGCGCTCTACACCGCCCGCACGTTCCCGCAGGAATTCTGGAACCGAGTGGCCTTCGTCGCCGAACCCACCGGACATCTCATCGGACAGTTCCGACTCGATCCCATCGGTGCCGATTTCCGAGCCGTCAACCAAGGCAGTTTTCTGGCGAGTGATGACGAATGGTCCTCGCCCATTGTCGCGGAAGTCGGCCCCGACGGCGCGTTGTGGGTGATCGACTGGTACAACTACATCATTCAGCACAATCCCACCCCCATTGGCTTCCAGACTGGGAAGGGCAACGCCTACGAAACTCCCTTGCGCGATCAGCGGCACGGCCGGATCTACCGGGTGAATTACACCGCCGGCAAACCCACGACCGCACCGAAGCTGGAAGCGGCGAATCCCTCCGCCTTGGTCGCCGCCCTGGCCAATGACAATCAGCTGTGGCGCTTTCAGGCGCAGCGACTGCTCGTCGAACGCGGCCCAACCGAGGTGGTTCCCGCCTTGGTAAAGCTGACCCAAAACACCTCCCAGGACGCCATCGGGCTGAATCCCGGCGCGATGCACGCGCTGTGGACGCTATCAGGCCTAGGCGTTCTGTCGGGAACCGATTCCGCCGCCCTGACGGCCGCTACCGCCGCGCTCCAGCATCCGGCACCCGGGGTTCGTCGGGCCGCCGTCACAGTTCTGCCGCCCACGGCCGCCACCGCCCAAGCCCTGTTGAAGGACAACCTCCTGGCAGATCCAGACGCCCAAGTTCGCCTCGCCACCTTCCTCGCCCTCGCCTCGACCCCGACCGACGTGTCCGTCGGTCGCGCTGTGGCCCAAGCCCTTCAGGATCCACGGAACGCCACCGATCGCTGGCTGCGGGAAGCCGCTGCCTGCGCCGCCGCCCGCAACGTGGATGGCTTCCTCGCCGGATTGAACAGTTCGACGGCCCCATTCCCAGAGGCCGGTGCCGAAGTCGCCCTCATCGTCAGCCGACATCTGGCCAGCCGGGGCACGGTGGATCTGCCGGCCTGGCTGAAGGCGGCCCAACGGTCCCCCGCCGTAGCCAATGCCGTGTTGGACGGACTCGTCAACGGCTGGGCCTCCGACGCGGCTCCCCAGCTCAGCGACACCGATCAGGCCGCCTTGCGCCAAACGATGAAGGCGCTCACGGAATCCGGACGGGACCGCCTGCTGGTACTCGCCCGGAAATGGAACCGCTTGGATCTCTTCCCCGCCGAGGTTGCGGCCGCGACGGTCCGACTTCGCCAAGCTGTCGCCGATACCAGCCTTTCCGACGAAACCCGCGTTCAAGCCGCTCGCGCGCTGATCAACCTCGAAGATGACGCCGCCGTCGTAGGATTGCTGCTCGACCAAGTGAACCTGCAGTCGACCCCGGCGCTCGCCAACGGTCTGTTGCGGGTTCTAGGCGACAGCCGGCAGCCAACGACCGGGCAGGCCCTTCTGGATCGCTGGTCCAAACTCACTCCGAGCCAAAAGCGGACGGCCCTATCCACGCTGCTGCGCCGGGCCCCTTGGACGGTTCTGGTTTTGGATCGGCTCGAAGCCGGCACTCTAAACGAGAAAGATCTCGGCTGGGATCAGTGGCAGACACTACGCAACAATCCGGACGCCCAGATCGCCGCCCGGGCCAACTCGGTTTCCGGTCGCCAGGCCGGGGCCTCCTCCGACCGCGCTGAGGTGGTCAAACAATTCCTGCCCGTGGCCGCCCGGCCAGGTGATGCGGCCAAAGGACGCGAGGTCTATGCCGCCAACTGCGGCGTCTGCCATTTGTTCTACGGTCAGGGCGGCAAAGTCGGTCCAGACCTCAGCGGTATCGGGGCCCGAGCCAAGGCGGAGATTCTCGCGGAAATCCTCGATCCCAACCGGTCAGTGGAAGCGAACTACGTGCTCTGGACGGTCGAAACCAAATCCGGTGACACGCTGTCCGGCCGGCTCGACACCGAGACCCAGACCAGCATTGAGCTTTACGATCTGCAGGGTCAAAAGCACGCCATCCAGCGGAAGGACATCGCCAGCCTGGAAGCCTCGAACCAGTCAATCATGCCGACCGGCTTGGAACAGTTGGGCGAACAGCCCTTGGCCGACCTCCTGGCCTTCCTCGCCGAGGGCGCCCAGCACGCCAAGCACTGAACGGCCAGGGAGGCGTGGAGGACAAATTAGGAGCGGCCTTCACCAAGGCGGGTGGGGTCAGCGGGCGGGTTGACGGCTTCACTGACGTCGTGAACCTGGCTAAATCCAGCGGGCTGACGCCTGCCACCCTGATGGGAACCTCCTCCGCGTTGGGCACAACCCTGACGCTGCATCCTGCCCGTCCGGAGCCGACCCCACCGGATCACGATCACGATCACGACCACGAGGAGTCCGGTTGTGTTTGCCAGAATTGTTCCGGCAACGGCGCCTGCGGAGGCGGAGGCGGCGGTAAGCGCCACCGAGCCCAATCCTCGGCGGTGAATTAGGATTCCGAGCCGGTAGGGCGGCGGTCTGCGGAGCCTTTGGAGTGCGGTAGCGAAGCCTACGTAGCTACCGCTTTCCCATTTTCCCACGTCGTAGACTGATGGGGCGTGTGCTTCCTCTAGCCCGGATATTTCACACTCTTTCTGCTGTGGCTGGCTGCAAGCCCGTCTGGCGGCGTTGGCCTCGGGTTCCTCGCCGGACAGTATGTCCTCATACAGCCCGGTTTGGAACCGCTTCGGCCGCCTTGCCAGACGGGCTTTCGCTGCGCCTCGCGACGAAAGCTTGTGAAATATCCGGGCTAGGGAGGTGGACTGGCGACGCATCAATTGCCGCTACCGCCTCGCCCGTAGTAAAGCGGTAGCTTCGCAGGCTTCGCCACCGTACTGCTCCAAACGCTTCGCGTGACGAACTGACCTTCCCAAGGCACGTTCGCGGAAACCATGAAGATCCATTTCCTCGGAGCCTCCCGCACCACCACGGGCTCGATGTACTTGCTCGAGCTCAATGGCCGAAAAGTGCTGTTGGAATGCGGCTTGTTCCAAGGACACCGAGGCGAGTCGGTCGAACGGAATCAGAACTTCCCCTTCGACCCCCGGGAACTGGACGCAGCTATCCTCAGCCACGCGCACATCGATCACTGCGGCAACCTTCCGAACCTCTACAAGCAGGGCTTTCGCGGAAACATCTATTGCACGTTCGCCACCCGCGATCTGGCGGCCCTGTTACTATCGGATTCCGCGCACATCCAGCAGTCCGACGTCGAGTACGTGAACAAGCTGCGCGCCCGCCGCAACGAGCCTCCCGTGGCCCCACTGTATTCCGTTCAGGACGCCGAGAAGGTCACCCGACAATTCGTCGCCGTGGGGTACGACCGTTCCCTTCCCGTCACCGATGGACTCAATGTGACCTTTGTCGATGCCGGCCATATTCTGGGTTCCGCCCAGGTCATTTTGGATGTCCGGGAAGGTGACCGACGGTTCCGCTACCTCTTCAGCGGCGACGTCGGCCGCGGCGGGGATCCAATCCTGCGGGATCCGGTTCCCGTAGAGAATGTCGACTTCCTCCAAATCGAAAGCACCTACGGCAATCGCGACCATGAGCCGCGAACCGAAAACCCCTGCGCGTTTCAAGACGTCTCCCAAACCCTTCGTAATGGCGGCAAGGTCATCATTCCGGCCTTCGCAGTCGGACGTACCCAACAGATCGTCTACGCGCTCAAACGCTGCATGGAGGGCAAGCTCATGCCGTCCGCCCCAGTGTTTGTCGACAGTCCCCTCGCCGTCAGTGCCACCGAGGTGTTCCGTCTGCATCCGGAATGCTTCAACGAAACCACCTACGAGTTTTTGCTCCAGGAAGGCAGTCCGTTCGAAATGCCGAATCTCACGTACATCCGCAACGTGGAGCATTCCAAAAAGCTCAACGAGATGTCCGGGGGCATGATCATCATCAGCGCCTCCGGAATGGCTGAAGCCGGCCGGATTCGTCATCACCTCCGGAATCATCTCGGCAATTCCCAGAATCTCGTTCTGTTCGTCGGCTACTGCGCCGAACACACCCTGGGAGCGCAGCTTCGGTCCGGACGAAATCCCGTGAACATCTTCGGCGAACCGGTCGAAGTCCGCGCCCCGATTCGAGCCATTGACTCGCTCTCCGGTCACGCCGACCGCCGCGAACTGTCCGATTACGTCCGCCGACTCACCGGATCCATCAAACGGGCGTTTGTGGTTCACGGCGAAGAAGACCAATCCCTGGCCTTCGCCAAAACGCTGGAGACGCTCCGACCCGGAGCCGACGTGGTCGTGCCCGTTCGCGGTCAGGTCGAAGAAGTCTGATCCCGCCGTCCTACTCGGCCGTGGTAGGATCAATCATTCGCCGCACTTCCGAAATGCGCTGGGCGGGAAACCCGCCTTGCCGGGCATGTTCGCGGATCAGTTCGGCATTCGGAGCGAGATACACGCAGTACACCTTGTCATCGGTCACGTAGCTCTCCACCCACTGCACCTGGGGCCCCAGATGGCGCAAGACCCCGCACGACTTCTGGGAGATGGCCTGCAACTGCTCCGGGGTCAGTGATCCCGCACCGGGAATTTCCCGTTCGATGAGGTATTTCGGCATGCGTAAGGAGGGAAGGCGCTGGAATCAGATGATGGTGTTGGCCGGGATCACAGCTCCCTTGGGAATTACCAAAACCCCGTCGCGAATGTAGTACAGCGGATGATCCACCTCGCTGGGCTTGCCCGCCGGACTGAGGACACAGCCTTCGCCGACCCGGACGTTCTTGTCGACGATGGCATTCTCGATTCGGGAGCCCCGGCCAATGCCCAGGGCGATTCCCAGGTGTTCCGGACGGGACTGGCGGGACGGCGTGTCGTAGTAGTCGGCCCCCATCATGACCACGTTGGATAGGAACGATCCCTCGTCGAGAACTGACCGGATGCCGATGACGCTGTTTTGGATGCGGGCATTGCTGATGACGCAGCCGTCGGCAATCACCGCCCGATCGATCGCCGCGCCATTGATCTTGCTGGCCGGAAGGAAACGCGGGCGGGTGAAAACCGGCGGATCGAAGAAGTTGAACTTCGGTAGGCTGGCTGCCTGATCTAGATTGGCCTCGTAAAAGCTGCGAATCGTTCCGATGTCCTCCCAGTAGCCTTGATACACATACGAAAACAGCCGCTTGTTCTCGATGGCGCCCGGGATGATGTGCTTGCCGAAATCGGTCAGATTGTTGTTCAGCAGTTCAAACAACACCTCCCGGTTGAACACGTAAATGCCCATCGATGCCAGGAAGAGGTCGGTGTCGCCCTGAATTCCCAGCTGGCCATAGCTGTTTCGATCCACCTTCAGTGAATCCAACACCGCCGGATCCTTGGGCTTCTCGACGAACCGGGTGATTCGTCGCTCCGCATTCACCTGCATGATCCCGAGGGACGACGCATCCTTGGCCATTACGGGAATGGTCGCGATCGTGACGTCCGCCGAGGTCTCCGCGTGCTGCTCAATGATCTTCTGGAAGTCCATCCGGTACAATTGATCGCCGGAAAGGATTAGCGCGTAGCGGAAATCGGTATTCTGAAAGTGCATCAGGTTCTTCCGCACCGCATCGGCCGTACCCTGATACCACGACGTCGAGGAGAACGTCTGTTCCGCTGCGAGAATCTCCACGAACCCATTGCCGAAGTGGTCGAACTTGTAACTTTGCGAGATATGCCGGTGCAACGAGGCGGAATTGAACTGCGTCAGCAGATACATCCGCATGATCCCGGAGTTGATGCAGTTTGAGATCGGGATGTCGACCAGACGGTACTTGCCCGCCAACGGCACGGCAGGTTTGGCGCGCTCCCGGGTTAGCGGAAAGAGCCGGGTCCCCTGTCCGCCCCCCATAATGACGGCGAGGGTGCGGTTGCGGAGTTCGGCAAGTCGGGCTGTGGGCATGGCGGAAGTGGTTGGGAAAAACGTCGAGAGCTGGGAAAGGGATAGTCGTCCCGCCCTCCGAGCTCAAGCCGGGAACACGCCCACCCAGGGAATCACCGGGAATCACCCCCGCCCCCCATTCACGGAACCGTCACGACCACCGTGCTAACCACGTTCTGGGTGGGATCATAGGTGTAGCCGGTAAGGGCGACTTTCGTGAGGGAGAAGGTTGCCTGCGAACCCGAGGTGAGCACTTTGGAATCAATTAACACCTGCCCCGTCGCATCCGTGAGCTTGGTCTTGTTGTTGGCCAGTACCCCAGCCCAGCGCCCCGTCACGGACACTCCCGCCACGGGGGTTCCCGTCAGAGTGGTGATGGTCACTAGGGCCCTGAGGATGGTTCCTCCCGTAGCCGGAGCCGAGGTTACCGTGATCGACTGAATTCGCAGAACGGTGGAGGTCACCGGGGGCGTCGCCGTGATCGAAGTACTGGTTTCGTTGGCCGCCCCTTCGTCGTCGGTCACCCGGAGGGTAACGATGTAGGTACCGGGATTGACGAAGGTCTTTTGAACGTTCGTCCCTTGGCCAGAGCTGCCATCTCCGAAATTCCATTCGTACGCCACCAGATCGCCATCCAGATCACGGGAGCCAGATCCGTCAAACATCACGGCCAACGGGGTAGTCCCCGAGCTCGTACTCACGGCGATCGAAGCCACCGGCGGCTGGTTGATAGCTGGATTGGTGACCTCAATCACCACGGAGTCTGAATGACTCAACCCCTGTTCATCCGTCACCGTCAACGTGGCCGTGTACTGGCCCGGGTTCAGATAGCTGTGGTCCACCACTATTCCGGAAGCCCCCGTCCCATCTCCGAAATCCCACTCGTATCCGGAGATCGACGTGTCGGTATCGAACGACAACGAACCGTCGAATCGCACCGCCAAGGGCGCCGGACCGGAGGCCACGTCGGACTGGGCCACGGCCACCGGCGCCACCGCCACGGTCGGACTGACCACGGTTCCCGTGATCGTGTACTGACCGAGCGATCCGTAGGAGGTGTAACCCGAGACCGGAGGCGCGCCTTTGCCCGTGCCCTGAACGATCAGGAAGTAGGTCCCAGCCGGAACCGTCAGATTGAAGGAGGCCCCGAGGGTGGTTCCCGGATTGGACGTACCGAGCAACGCACCGGACGACGTTCGCAATTCGGCGCGAATGTCGAGGTTGGGCCCGGGCGTGAAAGCGGCGATCGTTAGGGTCAGCGGCCCGGCCCCGGCCGAAAACGCAAACACATCGACATCAGTGCTCCGCTCGATGATTCCCCCACCGGACAGTTGGGTTCCCACCGGGAAGTAACTGGCGGCCTCGCTGGTGTTGCCATGGTCATCCAGTCGATGACTCAGGCCATAGGTGATCATCACGGCCAGATCGTCCTGGGTATTGTTGGCGTTGGTGTATTCGCCCCGACTCCACTGCGTCAGATTCCGCGAGTAGCCCACCCCCATGATCGGCGCCCAGCCCGTTTCCCCCGAACCATTGCCGGCGAAATAGGCCGTCCCGCCAATCACCCCATCGTGACTCAATCCCAAGGCGTGCCCGGCTTCGTGTGACGCCGCCTCGGCGATGTTCTTCGGATTGCTGACACCCAAGGCATCGGAGAACACCAGGGAGGGTTTCCGGAAATCCCCGATCTCATTGAACGTTCCCACATACGACACACCGCCGTAGTTGCCGAAAATGGAGGTCAGCGGACTCACCAGCACCCGGACTCCGTAGACGTCGTCCGCCGCATCGGACCGCGTGAGCTGATCTTCACTGGTCAACTCGGTAGTCACATCGACATCAAACGGAGCGAAGTCCTCCGCCACCCGCTGCCAAACCTGAATGATCCGGGAACGCTCGGTGTCATTGAAGGTCGTCGGCTTCCCATCCGAATCGTACGGCGCCGCCACAATCTCCGCGCCGCCGTTATAGAAAAACGCCCAAGCGTTGTCCGTCATCCGTTCCCCGTTGAAGTCCAAATAAATGGTGCGTTTCGCGCCGGGTCGACTGTGCAACTGAAACGCCTCGGCCGGCAGCGGCGTCGCCAGCGTTGTGGCGGTCACGCCCGTGGTGCCGGAAGCGGGTCCAGTCAGATCCGCCGAATCGGTGAACAGCAGACGGCCCCTCGGATCAACGGCCAGGGATGAATCGGTCCGCAAACGCCAGTGCAGTTCGGTGACGCTGATGCGATGCGACTTCGCAATCTCCGGTAGTTCCGTTCCCCAAGAATCGATCGCGTCCTGACCACGGCGCAGCAGTTCCCCGCCCCAGGAACGCGGCGACGGTGGCAAGTTCGGGACAGCGGCCGAAGAGGAAACCCACCAGGTGAAGGCCAGGAGCAGCGCCGACACGCGCCAACCGCCTGAAGAACTCAGGAACGGACACATACGGTTCAAGGGACGAGAGTTTGGTGGGATCTCAGGGGATCCGGAAAGGCTGCTGCAATCTCAACCTCGGCAGCCTACGCAGAAACGCCCGCGAAAACCAAGCGTTCCGAACCGACTTTGGGGCCAATTGGCGAAGATTGGGGCGCTTCTCCCCATCCTGGGGGATGGCCATATGGGAGGCATCGCGACCGCACTCCACAGGAGAGCCCCCCTTCTCCTTCCCCGTCTTTTTCCTGTTTTCCGGCTTTCCAGATTCAACCCTCAGTTGCGCTTGGCCGTCCAGTCGTTGGACATCTCGTTGCCGTCGAAGTCAGTCGTCGTTTTTCCCGACAACTCGTTGCCGTTCAGTTTGCCCGACATTTTGTAGGTCATCGAGGTCCCATCCGGCCGATCCCGCTTCACCGTAAAGGAAAACTCCGAGCCGTTCACCTTACCGTTCTCCAGGTTAAGCCACCGATCGCCACCCCGGGAAAACCGTCCTGTCAGAGTCGACCCCGATTGCTGGAGCTCCATGGGAAACGAGACGGGCTGTCCGTCCGGCCCCGGTGTCGTGAAGGTCCAGGCGCCCGTCAGATCCGCCTTCGCCGCCGCCTTCACCGCGGAACCCCCCAGAACTTCGGCCAACTTCGGCTCCAAGGCCTCAGCCCAAAGCTGATAACCCGCCGGCGAAAGGTGCAGGAAATCCGGCATCAGATTCCGGGGAATCAGCCCCTCGGAGTCCACCATCAGCGGACCCAGATCCAGCGAAAACACCGACTTTTGGTCCGCCAGCTTGGCGATGATCTGATTCACCTGGAGCACCTTGCCGCGTTGCGGATTGGGATTCTCACCCCGGGGGAAGATCGCCAACAGCAGGATTTTGGTGTCGGGCAGGGTCGAGCGGAGTTTCTTCACGATCGCCTCCACGCCGTCGGCGATCTGGGAAACGGTGTTATCTTCACCGTTGGAGTTGTTGGTCCCGATCATGACCACGGCGGCCTTGGGTTTGAGACCCTTGAGGTTGCCATTCTCCAACCGCCACAGCACGTGTTGGGTCCGATCCCCGCCAATCCCCAAATTAATCGCATTCCGCGGGGCGTAATACTGTGCCCACACCTCCTTGCCTTCACCCTCCCAGCCCTGAGTAATCGAGTCGCCGATGAAGATGACCTCAGACTTGGTTCCAAGTTCGGCCACCCGTTGATTCATCTGCTGCTGACGTTGCTTCCACCAGTCATCGCCGCGCGGAGCGGGTTCAACGGCGGAATGTCCCCAAACGACCGTAGCGCTGGCGAAGGAGAGAAGGCTGACAACGAGGGAGGAAACGGTGCGGTTCATGGCAGAGAGGTTCTGTCTAGAGGACGCAACTCGCCGTCGAAGATCAAGACGGCTTCCGTGGTAAATCACGATTGGAGGTCGCGAAAACCAACAAGAATCCCAGAAAAAGCGGGATTCTATCGAAATTTGGGAGGAAAGAATCGGAACGGTCCAACCTTGAGGAAAGTTGGAGCGAGCGAAGGGATTCGAACCCTCGACATTCACCTTGGCAAGGTGACGCTCTACCAGGCTGAGCTACGCTCGCGCTCCGAAGCGCGAGATAAATGCGGGAACCGGCCCGAGTTGGCAAGCGGAGTTTTTGGGAAGGCGTGGTCCTTCGGTTCGTTCGGATTCCCGGCTTCAGCCGGTCCCGCGTCGAAGCAACCCCTCGCGACACCCACCGGTAGGGATGGACCGCCGGGCCTTCCCCGCGTTGCCAGCGCAGCGCCGGAACGCGACAATTCCTGGTCAGCACCAGAATGCCTGCCGCGGTCCGGCTGGTGTGGAGTTGCCGCCCCATTCCCGAAGCGATACCACCGACCTCGTGAATGACTTCCCCGCCTTTAAACGTTCGGCCGTGAGGTACTGGGAACGACGACGACTCATCTACAACGTGGCCCTCGTTTTGCCCGCCTGGCTGGGGTACGAGTTCACCGACATGATGAATTGGGTCGGCGACCGGCACGAACGGCATTACGGCTTCACGATTTCCTTGCTGGTCGTCTCAGCGATCGGCGCCAACATCTGCTACACCTTCGCCTATGCCCTGGAGTTCCTACGGGGAAGCGATGATCCCTCATCAAACTAGTTGCGACAGGAGCGCACCCTCTGCTTCGTCTTCGGAGTCTTGTTCGCCATGTTGCTCGCGTTGATTGGCGGGCGGAATATTGCGCTGGCGGAATGGAACTATGGCTGATCTGCAGAACCCGAGGACGCCATGCAATCCGAGTTTAATTTCGACTCGAATCCCGCGGCGCCGGATGGACTCGCCGCCTGGCGCCGGGACCGGGATCAGCAGCGCCTCGCTTTGGCCCGGGCGAACGGCTTGCCCCTGAATCACCGCTGCCGGGTGACGCTGTTGGGTGACGTAGTTCTGGAAGGCTTTCTCCGCCTCGCCGAGGAAGAATTGTTCCTCCACGAACCAACGCGCGATCTCCGCCTGCGCCTCCAGATCGACCGCTGCAGTTTCACCCCCCGCGAAATCCTCTCCCTCGTCCGACTCGACTAACAGGTTCGGGGTCCCTGCGTCAGCCGGTCCTGTCGCAGAAGCAACCCTTCACGACATCCCTCACGAATTCCTTGATCGCCGGAGGGGCCCACCGCTCCGCCGTCTTAAGGCGGGACTCCGAACTTCAACGACAGAGTTCCAGGTAATCTGAAGCAGTCGCGCAATGGTTCGTAGTTCCAACAGAGTTCCAGGTAATCTGTCGGTGCAGGAAGGGAAGGAGTGAAGGACCAGCGGGGATTCCCCTTCCGCGGGCAGCCACGGCCTGATAATGCCCTTCCAGAATCTCGCCCCCTCCAACCCATGAACCCGAGCCCTGCCCTCCTTCGAACCGGCCAACTGTCCCGGCGAATGGTCGGCTTCACCCTGATTGAACTCCTGGTGGTCATCGCCATCATCGCCATTCTGGCCGGGATGCTCCTGCCCGCGCTTGGAAAGGCGAAGGCCAAAGCCAAGGGCGTCAAATGCCTCAGCAACCTGCGCCAGATGGGCCTGGCGACCATGACCTATATCATGGATCACGGAGTATATCCCGTCGGCATCGACGGCGGTGATGGATCCGCTTGGATCTGGCCGGCCTTGCTCCGGAGTACCATGTACGGCGGCCAGAATACTGAGGTATTCCACTGCCCGGCCGCGCCTGCGAAATCTCAGTGGATCCCCAAGTTCGGCAGCGGCGCCCCGGCCAAGCTGGGCTACCTCCAAAACGAAGTGCGCTTGCGCCCGGGTGGCGCCTCGTTCTTAAGCTACGGCTACAATGTCTGGGGGGCCTTTGCCGGCCAGACGCCCAACACCGGACTGGGTGTTTATCTGGGCGATCCAGTGTGGGGGGAGACCAAGGAGTCCGCGGTGAAAAACCCATCGGAGATGATCGCTTTCGGTGACAGCAACTGGGACCTAAAGAAGAAGGGCGACCGGGATTGGAGTGGGTTCATCGGGATGTACGAAGAACGGCAATGGCCGTTGGAGATCCATTCCGGCCGGGCTTCGCTGGTCTTCTGCGATGGCCATGCCGAATCGAAACGCCGATTGGACATCATCGGCCAACTGCACAAAGACCCCGCCCAACGCAAGGCCGTTGCTCGCTTCTGGAACCGGGACAACGAGCCGCACTTTAATTGAGTCCAACATTCGCAGGCCGGGAGCAGGGTGAAGGATTGGTTTGCAGGTAATCTGAAGCGGTCGCCCTAACTTTGCCTCCAGATGGTGCACCATGCCGGTGAAGCCATGGGGAGAAAGGACATTTTCGGCCACCACCAAAGTCGGTTCCCAAACGAAACCCTGAGTTCCCGGAAAGGTCCTTCGGAAATGCCCTTGACTGAACCGACACGAAGAAGACCGAATCCTCGATCAACAAATGGCAACTGCCATTCGATGTTTCACTCAGTAAACAAGCCCCGGACTGATTCCTGCGATCCACTCGCCGGGGCATCATCCCACAAACCGCACGTGTCCCCTTCCATATTCGGATCCATTGGCTCTCGCGCGATCTCCGCTCTGGTCCTACTGGCTGCATCTGCCGACTTCGATTCAGGTCGGTGTGATAGCTTTATCATCAACGGCAGCTTTGAATCGGGAATGAACGGCTGGATTCAGTCCAGCCAGTACGTGTATCCGGAATGGAAAAACACGTGGAACACTGCGGGACATGGCGCCAGCCCGCCTGCCACCAACGCCCAGGACGGAACGCACTCCATCAATGTCCACGGCCGCGCTGTCTCGCAAGTGGTGGATGTAATTCCCGGACTTTCGTACGAATTGAAGTTTCATGTCGGGTCGTATGGCTCCTCCCAGGACGTGACCTACTGGGGTGGCTTGGATCTGGTCGTGTTTCAGGGATCACTCCTCCGGGAGAATCTCACTCCGGCATTGATGGGCACTTCTCCAGTACCGGGATCATTGAATCCCATTTTTGACCGTTTCACGAATTTCGAACCCGGCGGTGAGCGGATTGCGTGGAAAGAGTTCACTTACCCCTTCCTCGCAACGGGCGATCAAGTGGCCTTCGTTTTCCAGGGCGGGGTCTACTCGTTTTCGATCTACACCGGATTGGACGCCGTTTCGTTGCTGCAGGTTCCCGAACCCTCATCGCTCGCGCTCGTCGCGACCGGCATCCTTGCCTGCGGTTTGTTTCGGTGGCGTCAGCAAGGATAAGCCAGACCATCTCCGGAACTTCCAACCGCTCCGCAAGCGGACCGGCGCGCTGATGTTTCTCGCGTACCAGGTCCAACACGATGGAGCATCTCATCACGGGCATGGTGTCAGCCGGGGCTGAGGACAAGGATCAGGGTTGTCGTGTGCACCAGCCCTCTGTCGCGACTTAGGAAAGACAGATTTCCAGGTAATCTGAAGCAGTCGCCCAACGGTTCGGAGTCCCGGCTTCAGCCGGTCCCGCGCCGGAAGCGCCCATCGCGCCATCTCTCACGAGTTCCTTGATCGTCGGATGCGCCCACCGCTCCGCCGCCTGAAGGCGGGACTCCGAACAGGCCCAGATTCCCTGGGTTCCGTCTTCCCCATTTCCAGGGTTCCCGGTTCCCTCTCCCCACCCCATGGTTTGGTCGCACAACTACAACCCACTCGGGCACCTGCCGCTCTCAGCCGCCGTCGCCGCTTTGCCGGTGGTCGTGCTGCTGGGATTGCTGGCCTTCTGGCACGTCCGCGCGCAGTACGCCGCACTCGCCGGATTGCTGACCGCCGCCGTGATCGCCGCCGGGGTCTACCACATGCCGCTCCCGCTGATCGCTGCTGCCGCCGCTTACGGCACGGCGTTCGGCCTGTTTCCCATCAGCTGGATCATTCTCAACGCGATCTTCATTTATCAGCTCTCCGTCCAAACCGGTCAGTTCCTCGTCCTCCAACGTCAGGTGGCCAGTCTGTCCCAGGACCGGCGGATCCAAGCCCTGCTGATCGCCTTCAGCTTTGGTGCGTTCATTGAAGGGGCCGCCGGATTTGGTGCCCCGGTGGCCATCACTGGAGCGCTCATGATCGGACTCGGATTCCGTCCGCTGGAAGCCGCCAAATTGGCACTGATTGGCAACACCGCGCCCGTGGCCTTCGGTTCCCTGGGAACGCCGCTCATCACGCTCGCCAAGATCACGAATCTCGACCTCCACCTGCTGAGCGCCATGGTCGGACGTCAGTTACCGATCTTCTCGTTGCTCGTGCCGTTTTGGCTGGTGGCGGCCCAGTCCGGATGGCGCGGCATGATTGGCGTCTGGCCAGCATGCCTGGTTACCGGTCTCACCTTCGGGCTGCTTCAGTTTTTAGTGTCCAATTTCCACGGCCCCTGGCTGGTCGATCTCGCGGGCGCCATCGGTTCCATGGGCGCGCTGGTGATTCTGCTGAAATTCTGGAAGCCGAGGGATGTCCCAACGGTACCCACACCCGTCGCCGCTTTGGGGTCAACCGCCGCTCCGGCTTGGCGGGCCTGGATTCCCTGGGTCTTTCTCACCGGCTTCGTCTTTGTGTGGGGCTTGCCGACGGTGAAGTCCGCGCTCAATCAAGTGTTCGCTCCCGCCTGGGAAGTACCGACGCTCCATCACGCCATTCTCAAAGTTCCTCCAGTGGTGCCGCGCGCCGAAGCGGAAGCGGCCCTCTTCAACTTCAACGTCCTCTCCGCCACAGGAACCGCCCTGCTATTCGCAGGTCTTGGCGCCGGACTCGCCCTCGGCCTTCGCCCCGCTCAACTCATCCGGACCTACCTAACGACCCTGTGGAGTCTGCGCGTGTCCATCGTCACCATCGCCCTAATGCTCGCCCTGGGCTTCACCACTCGTTACAGCGGCACGGACACCACGTTGGGACTGGCCCTGACGGCGACGGGATTCTGGTTCCCCTTCTTTTCGCCGCTGATTGGTTGGCTGGGGGTGGCGCTCACCGGCAGTGACACGTCGTCCAACGTGCTCTTTGGCAATCTGCAGCAAGTCACCGCCCAGCAACTGGGTCTCCCGCCCATTCTCACCGCCGCCTCGAACAGTTCCGGCGGAGTCATGGGCAAAATGATTGATGCGCAAAGCATCGTGGTCGCCAGCGTTGCCACCGGAGGCCGGCCGGACAGTCCCGACGCGGGTACCGTGCTCCGCGCGGTGTTCTGGCATAGCATTGCCCTGGCACTCCTCATGGGCGCAGTGGTGATGTTCCAAGCCTATATTATTCCCGGGATTGTTCCCCAGTAGGCGCGACCATCTCCCGACCGGGGACCGTGTCGGCGATCTTTACGAAGTCCCGACAAAAGCGTCGCCTCTATTGACGTTCTCACCCCTGAAAAATGGGGTTCTCAAATTTAGATCCAGCTTTCCATCAACAAGTTAAAATCCAACGGGCGGAGCCATGACGAAATGGTGCCAAGGGTGCTTTTAACAGAGTTGCTTCCGACGGTGTTGAGCCGCGCATTAGCAACTAACTTACACGTGAAGAAACTCATTCTGGCCTCGAGCGTTCTGCTCAGCCTCGCCGCCTCCCAAATGGTCGGCGCGTTCAGCATCTCCAGCTCCGTCGGCGGCGCCCCCACGGGTGTCAATTACCTCAACTTTAACGACCTCAACCTCGGCTCCGGCGGCGGCACGGCGTTCAACAACCTCAACTCCCTGACCCCGGGATCGGTTCAAGTCTCCATCACCCCCGACGGCCAAGTGGTCACCGGATCGGTCTCCGGCCAATACGCTGCCCCGTACCTGTCCAACAACCAGGGTGCGATTTTTGACGGCGCCGGCAATGGACCCGACGCATCCAAGTACCTGACGAGCGGCAAGTATCCGAGCCCCGGCGGCCAGATTACCCTGACCTTCGGCAGTGACCAGCTGTACCTCGGCCTGCTCTGGGGTTCGGTGGACAACTACAACACGCTGAGCTTCTACAAGGGCAACACCCTCATCAAGGCTGTCACCGGCTCGGATGTGAAGGCGGCGCCGAACGGCGACCAGGGCGTCAACGGCACCTTGTACGTGAACATCAATTTGGATTCGGCCTTCGACAAGGTTGTCGCTACCAGCAGTCAGTACGCCTTCGAGTTCGACAACGTCGCGTACAATGCCCAGAACGTGACCATCCCCGACGGCGGCTCGCTGTTTGCGGTGCTCGGTCTCTCCCTGGTCGGTCTGGCTGGCTTCGCCCGCCGCAACAAGGTGAGCTGATTCCCTCTTATCCTCACGAAGGATTCGGATTCGTAAGCGGCGCTTCGGCGCCGCTTTTTCTTTGTCGGTACGGATCGCCGGATCACCCACGATTCCCTTTTTCGCCAATTCAACAGTCTTGCCCCACCCTCCGCGCCGGCCTCAACTGGTCGCGCTGCCATGATCCTGCGCTTCATTATCCTGGCTCTGCTCCTGGTTCCGGCTCTCGCGGCGGACTCCAAGGTCCGACCTCCGGCCGGTTGGGTCCACGTGTGGTCCGATGAGTTTGACCAAGCTGACACGAGTGCTCCGAATCCCGCCCGCTGGGCCTTCGATCTCGGCGGCGGCGGTTGGGGCAACGAGGAACTTCAGACCTACACCGCCCGCCGCGAGAACTCCCGAATCGAACAAGGACAACTCGTCATCGAAGCCCGCCGCGAGCGATTCACGGGACCAGACCAACGCCCCCGGGACTTCACCTCCGCCCGACTTAAGACTCTGGGCAAGTTCTCCTTCACCTACGGACGCGCGGAAGCCCGGATCCAGATTCCCCGAGGGAATGGCCTCTGGCCCGCGTTTTGGACCCTGGGCACTAATCTCAGCGTGGTCAGCTGGCCCAAGTGCGGAGAGATCGACATTCTGGAAAACGTGGGCCGGGAACCCATGAAGGTTCATGGAACGGTTCACGGTCCCGGCTACTCTGCCGGAGACGGTCCCACGCGGTCGTATCAACTCCCCTCGGGCGCCGCCTTCACCGAAGCCTTCCACGTTTACGCGGTGGAGTGGGATCCACAGCAGATTCGCTGGTTCGTCGATGACACTCCCT
Organism: Verrucomicrobiota bacterium; assembly: GCA_017309115.1. Classification (GTDB taxonomy): domain Bacteria; phylum Verrucomicrobiota; class Verrucomicrobiia; order Limisphaerales; family UBA9464; genus UBA9464. Next base: position 40,513 of record JAFLEF010000054.1, read on the forward strand.
ACTTCACGCTCACTCCGGCCCAGCTTCCCGCGGGAACGCACTGGGTCTTCGACCAGCCGCACTTTCTCCTGCTGAACCTCGCCGTCGGTGGACGTTGGCCCGGTCCGCCAGACGAGACCACGCCGTTCCCACAAACCATGAAGGTTGACTACGTCCGCGTGTATCAGCGAGCCCGACCGTAGGTTGCGGATCTGAGGTAGGGCGAGGTTCCACCGAGCCGTTCGCGTCTCGGCGAATCACGCGTGTGGAGTCCACGCGGGCACGGCTCCGCGGAGCGTCGCCCTACCTTGGGGAGAGCCTTGTTCGACTCAAGGCTCGTTGCCAAACACGCTGACGCTCATCGGCGGCAACGTGAAGAGCGCGGAATGACGCTGATTGTGAACCGCGTAGTCCTCGGCAGTGACGCCATACGGATTGCCCACATTGCTGCCGCCATAGATCGCTGCGTCACTGTTCAGCAGTTCCTTCCAGCGTCCCGGCAAGGGCAGTCCAATCCGATAGTTCGAACGGGTGACCGGCGTCAGATTCATCACCACCAAGAGATGGCTGGAAGTCGTGCCGTTCGTGCCCGGCGTGTGCCGGATGAAGGTCAGCACGCTGTTCTCGTGATCGCCGCAGTCGACCCACCAAAATCCATCCCGCTCATAGTCCCCCTGCCATAACGCCGGTTCGCGTCGATAGAGGGCGTTCAGATCAGAGACCCATTGTTGCAGGCCGCGGTGGAAAGGCCCGGCTTCCAGCAACCACCAGTCGAGTCCGGTGTTCTCGTTCCACTCGTTGGTCTGGCCAAACTCGCCGCCCATGAAGACCAGCTTCTTGCCCGGGAACAGCCACTGATATCCGAACAACGACCGCAGATTCGCAAAGGCCTGCCAGTCGTCGCCCGGCATCCGGCGTCGCAACGATCCTTTGCCGTGCACCACTTCGTCATGGGAGAGCGGTAGCACGAAGTTCTCGTGGAAGTGATACAGCATCGCGAACGTCAGGTCGTTCTGATGGTACTTCCGATACACGGGTTCCCGGCCGAAGTAGCCCAAGGTGTCGTGCATCCAGCCCATGTTCCACTTGAGCGTGAACCCCAGTCCACCCAGCCACGGCGGACGCGAGACCATCGGCCACGCCGTGCTTTCCTCGGCGATTGTCACCACACCCGGATATTCCGTGCCGATGAGGTGATTGAAGTTCCGCAGGAATTCCACCGCCTCCAGATTTTCCCGGCCGCCGAACTTGTTGGGAATCCATTCGCCCTGCTTGCGGGAGTAATCGAGGTACAGCATGGACGCCACGGCATCGACGCGCAGGCCGTCGATGTGGAAGCGCTCGCACCAGAAGAGTGCGTTGGCGGTGAGAAAATTCCGAACCTCGTGGCGTCCGAAATTGAAGATCAGCGTACCCCAGTCCTGATGCGCACCCTGCCGGGGATCGGCGTGTTCGTAGAGCGCTGTGCCGTCGAAGCGGGCGAGCGCCCAGTCGTCCCGGGGGAAGTGCGCAGGAACCCAGTCCACGATGATGCCGAAGCCAGCATTGTGCAGCTCGTTGACCAGATACTGGAAGTCGTCGGGCGTCCCAAACCGACTCGTGGGAGCGTAGAAACCAGTGACCTGATAGCCCCAGCTCGGATAAAACGCGTGCTCGGCGACGGGCAGAAATTCGACGTGGGTGAACCCCGTTTGACGTAGGTACTCGATCAGCGGCGCCGCCAAATCCCGATAGCCGAAGGATTCCCACTGACTCTTCCGTTTCCACGATCCGATGTGCACTTCGTAAATGCTCATCGGCGACTTCAGCGGATTGGATTCGCGCCGTTGCTTGAGCCAGGTGTCATCGGTCCAGGAAAACTTCCGGGTGTTCCACACCACCGCGGCGTGTTTCGGGGCCTGTTCGAAGTGGGTGCCGAACGGATCCGTGTTGAGCTTCAACGCCCCGTTCGCGTCCAGAATCTCAAACTGATACAGCGCGCCTTCGTTCACCCCGGGAATGAAGAGTTCCCAAACACCGGATGAACCCAACTGCCGCATCGTGTGGCGGCGTCCATCCCACTGGTTAAAATCGCCCACGACGGAAATTCGCTGGGCGTTGGGAGCCCAAACGGCGAACGCCACCCCGGACACGCCGTCCAACACTCGCACATGGGCGCCGAGGACGTCTCCGAGGTGATGGTGATTGCCCTGATTGAAGAGAAAGAGGTCCGTTTCCCCTACTGTCGGCCAGAAGGAATAGGGATCACGCCCCTGGGATTTCGCCCCGTCGGCCCAAGTCACTGCGAGATCGTAGGCATAGACCGTGGAGCGCAGGTGGGTGATTCCTTCGAAAACGCCGGAGTCACCGAGCGGTTCCAGGACGAAGCGGGGAAGTTTCGCGTCCAGGACGGGAACCACTTCCACCGACTTGGCTCCCGGTAGAAAGGCGCGGGCCACCAACCCGGAGCCGTCGCCCAGGGGATGCATGCCCAACAACGTATGGGGCGAGCGGAGGACGAGTCCGGTGAGTGACGCGAGTTCGGCGGGGGTCAGGATCACGGGGTCAGGCTAACGCGACGGGACAGCAGTGGCGAGAGGGAGTTGAAGCCCGGCGCCGTGGGAACTTTTGACCGGATTGGACCGCCCGGCCAAGGTTGCGCCGGAACCTTCCGCACCATGAGCTCCCTTCGATACCCCACCCTTACCTTCTCGATTGCCGTTCCCGACGCCGCACGAGCCATTGAGTTTTACCAACTCGCCTTCGGGGCGGTGGAACTCTATCGCCTGGTCGATCCCGAGACTCAGAAAATCGGGCATGCCGAACTGACCGTCGGCGACAGCCTGTTCATGGTTTCCGACGAATATCCGGCTTTCAACCAGACTCCCCAACGGCTGGGTGGCGTTTCCGCCCGGTTTGTTCTCATGGTGGACGATGTGGATGCCACAGTCGCCCGGGCCGTCGCCGCTGGCGCTCAAGTCAAACGTTCGCCCAAAGACCAGTTCTACGGCTTCCGCAGTGCCGGGATCATTGATCCTGCCGGCCACGAATGGATGGTCCAAAAGCAACTCGAAACACTAACACCGACCGAAATGCAGGCCCGGTGGAATTCAATGGTCAGTACGCCGGCCACGACCGCGTGAGGCGCCCCTACTCCATCTGATACGGCCAGGGCCAGTCCAGGTCGACCAGGATGGTCCCTGCTTTTTTTACCTGCCCCCCGTCGTCGCGGCCGTCCGATCCCACCGACCACAGTCGGAAGAGCCCATCGGTGGTGCGTCGATACTGCAAAGGTTGGCGGCTGCCGGGATCCAACGGCACGCGGGGAATGAATTCCGGGACCAGTGCGGTCAAGGATTCCGGGTAGCTTCCATGCTTCAGGCGGTAGCGTTCCAAGGCGCATCCCGTGGCCGCGCTCCGCATCGTCACATCCGACCGCACCGCCTTGAACACGGCCTTGTCCAAGGCAGGAGCCAGCATTCGAGCCATGAGATTGTAAGGAGTCACTCGGGCGGTAAACATGTTGTTGTCTGTCCCGATCTGGTCGAGGCCGCCCCATTGTTCCTCCGGAGTTTCGGCCAGGCGACGGACCATCATGAGAAGGTCCTGATAGAATCCCGCTAGAGAAACTTGGTTTTGCCGAATCCATCCCAAAGGCATCCGTGGAGATCCAACGGGACCACTTTCGCCTCCCAGGTCGGGCACTGACGCCCAGAAGAGGGTCCGGTTCTGTGTCCAGCGGTCGAAAGCTCCCAGCGACATGGCCCGTTCGCCCTCGAGCGCGAGAATCAGACTTTCCAAACCATCCTCGACGGAGAACTGCGCCTGCAATGTTTCCAACTGAGTGTCGTTCCAAGCATGCGCCGCGATTCCCTGCCAGGCGGTCTGCGCGGCAATTTGGAGGAGGGCAAAACGAACGAGCTGGGATATCAGCAGCGGCTCCCGACGCAACAGTCCAGCAATTCGCAGTGAACACTCCATATCCGCGAAGGCCCGCTCCGTCTGTCCGGCGGCGAGGAACGCGATCACCCGAACTTCCAGCAGGTGTTGCAGGGACTTCAGATACGCCAGATGCGGCAGGAGGGCGTTGAAGCCCTCCGACCACTGAACCGGAAACACGGCGTACGGACGCCGAGAAGCCTCGCACAACCTTTGCACCAACGGATCGGCGTCCGCCATGCCCGTCAAGATTACCGTGGAGGCCGAGGCTCCTTCCGGAGCGGCCCGATACAGGACACTCGGCGTGCTGCGCTTGCTGTTGATTTGAAGTACTTGATTGGAAATTGCCGCCCGAAACGTAGCCGCCCATTCCTCCGCACTCAGGGGTCGCCGATCCCCCCGATCCCGGTCCGGTCGCTCTTTAAAGGGAAGACCCAACACCCGAAACTCCGCCATGGCGTTGGTGTCGATTCCTCCCTGGGAGGAGCCGGGCTGGATCAGCTGTGCGAACGGAGCGACCGAGAAGAAATTCTGTTCCGCGGGAACATTCGGCGGGGCGATCAACGCGATATCCAGGCGCTCTCCGGACGCCTGCAATTGAGTCCGAACGTTCCGCCAGTGCCAGGCGCCCCGAAGGTTTTCTATGGCGCTCAACAAAACCAAGGGGGTGAGCCCTGCGATCAACAACACATACACCGGACCCACCAACCAACGGACCAAGACTCCCGGTCGCGTTGGCTCGACGGACTCCCCCGACCGACGCAAGCGCGCAGCCCGTTGATTCCAGCTCAACGCCGCGAAGAGACGGTGCACCAGACTGACCGTAAAACCCCAGACACCGGCCATCACGAAAAACGCCGGATGCAGATCCACAGCGCGCGACAGGGCCAATACCGGCAGCAGCACGATCGCGGCGGTCAGCATCGGGAACACGATCAGCGCGATCCACGGATAATTCCGATCCGGCGCCGAACGGAGTCGCTTCAGCCCCCACCAAGTCCAGTTTCGATCGGAGAGATGATTGTAAAACGTCGTGGGTGACATAGGCGTGAATCGGTAAAGTCGTGAACCAATACTACGAAGCTGTGCCGGCTCACACGTATCGGGGAGCGGAGCGTTCTCGGCGGTCGCTACGCGGTCGAAGGACGGGGGATGGCTGGGGATGCTCCGGTCGAGGCGGCGCGGGATCGTCCACCCGTTCGCTGTAGCCGGCGAGTTGCCACAGAATGATTCGCTGGGCCCGGGCTTCGGCCATTTGCTCCGCCGAGATTCGTGGTGTCGTGGACGCTACGGATCCGTTCAGCCAGCGGTCAGCCGTTCCGGCCAATCCCGCCACCAGCCAGATCGCAGCGACACCCGCCGTTGCGACCGGAAATCCAGCCAACCAGCGGTCCCAGATCCTGCTCCATCCTGTCGATGGCTTCGCCTGGGTCCGGCCTGCTTGGCGACGCGCCGCTCCCAAGACGCCCGACTTCCAGTCCGCCGGCACCGGACGCAGCGAAAGGCGTTCGAGCCGGCGTTCCAGTTCGTCACCAGAGGGAATGGGATCGGGCGGGTTCATCGTCGTCAGCAATCAGCGAATCTCGTCGTAAAGGGGACGCAGCCGGGCGCGAAGTTTGTCTAGTCCGTAGCGATAACGGCTCGCCGCGGTGTTCAGCGGGATTTCCAGGGCGTCGGAAATCTGATCAAAGGTCAGGCCACCCCACAGCTTGAGATGCACCACGGCCCGTTGTTCCGGCGGCAGTTCCTCCAGACCCTGCATGAGTTCCTGCTGGAACGCCGCTTCATCGGGATCGGTTGGGAACGCGAATAGTCGAGGCGGTTCCTCCGCGAACCCTTCGTGCGCCCGCCGGCGGCTGTCCCGGCGGCGCAGGCAATCCAGCGTGGCGTTGTGCGCCAACCGAATCAGGAAGGCCCGCTCGTCGCGAATCCCGCGCAACAACTCCGGCCGCTGCGCCAACCGAATGAACACCTCCTGCAACACGTCGCGGGTGTCGGCCACATCCCGGCACACCGACAACACGAACGCGAAGAGCGCATCGGCATGCGCGTCATAGAGGCGTTCGAGTGTGTCGTCGGACATGAGGGACCCGCAACAGGACGCGCGCCCCTCGCCAATTTGTCTATCGGGAGAACGGAAAAAAATCGGCGCGATCAAACTACCGAAGGACCGGCAGTCGGTACGCCGTCATTTCCCGATCATTGCGCACCAGAAGAACGTCACCCGCCACCACGGGATGATTCCAGGTTTTACCCTCGAGGGCGTGAATCCGGGCGACTTCGGCGTAGCCCTCGGGATTCGCCGGAACCAGGGCCACATCGCCGTTCTCCGCCAAGACCAGCAACAATCCCTGGTCAGCGAGCAACAGCAGTTGACCACCGCCGTAGCGACCATCCTTCCACCGCCGCGAACCGTCCTTCAGCTCCAGACAGGTCAACATTCCGCCGTCGAAGCCGTAGGCATGCCCCTCGTGCAGCACGAAGTCATTGAAGTAGGCCTTCAGTCGGTTGGACGTCCAGCGTTCGGTGGTCTTCCAGGCCTCGCCTTCGCGGGTCACATCAATTCGACGCGAACCCGTGCGATCGCCGGTGCTGAGCAGGAGCTCCCCGGGGGCAACGGAAGCGGGTTGAACGATGGCCACGCCAGGCCAGGCGTGTTGCCACAGCACCTTCCCGTCGCGCGGGGAAACACTGGTCAAGCCCACGCCACTCATGAGCAAGAGTTGCTTCACGCCGTTGATCTCCACTTCCTGCGGCGAACTGTAGCTCTGGCCGTCGGCGGGTCCGGTCCAGCGTGGGACACCGGTCGCGCGATCATACGCCACCAAGGTTCCGGTCGCGGCCACCACAACGGCATCATCTCCCACCCAGGGAGAGCTGGAGAATCCCCAATCCGGCGCCTTTTTCTTGGCTTCCACGGTGACGTCGCGCGACCACAGCCGAGCGCCGGTCCGGGCGTCCAGGGCGTTGAGAATTCCCGTGCCGCCAAAGGTGTACACCCGACCGTCGTGGAGTGTCGGCGTTCCGCGCGGACCGGCGCCCGCGTTGGATTCCCAGAAGCGCGCCGGGTCCTGATGTTGCCAAACCGGCGCGCCGTTCGTGATCTGATAGCACGAAACCATCTCGTGCTCCCCCCGCTGCTCCTGCGTGTAGAAGCGATCCCCGCTGACGGCGAACGAGGACCAACCCGGTCCCACCGGCTGCCGCCACAACTCCACCGGCGGCGACGCCGTCCAATTGGTCTCTAACCGAACCCCGCGAACCACGCCATCCCGCCGAGGACCGCGAAAGCCCGGCCAGATCGGCGACTCCGGCCCACGAGGTATTCCGGTCGTCAAACCCGCCGCCGGGCTCGCGGAGGCTGGTGCGGCTTGGGACGACAACAGCCGCTCCTCCGCCGTGGGCGTCCAGCGCCAATGGAGTTCCGATCCCGCGGCGCTCGTAAGTCCATCGGTCCGGAGCAGGGTGAAGCCAACGGTGGCGAGGAGCATCAAGGCCAGACACCAACCCCAGCGGGACATCGCCCCGAACCGGTGGCGACTCGCCGCCCAAACGATCCAGGCCAAGCTTACGAAGGGAATCGAGTAGATCGACAACATCAGCCCCATCATCCCATTCGTGATCGACGGATGGACGAATTGGGAGACCGCCCAAACCACGCCCGCCACGACCACGGGAACCCCCAGGCGTTCGCTCCACGGTGCCCGACTGAACAGGAGCCACCACAGCAGGATCCCCAGGGCGCATACCAGGGAGACGAGAATTCCCGTTCCCGTTTGGTCGGGCAAAACTAGTGGCAGTGCCCAACGGGCGATTCCCAGCAGGACCACGAAGGCGACGCCCGGCCACAGCCGTAGTGGGGGCCTAGGGGCACTCTGCGTAGTGGCGGAAGGATGGGTGTCCATGGTGGCAAAATGGTTTCGCGGCCTGAGGTCAGACTCCCCAGACATTCCGATGACCGGATCTGAAGCCGGAAAGTTCCACAAATCTTTGGCTCAAGAAGTCTCCGGGAAACCCAGACCGATCATGGAAACATCAGAGTGTTGGTGCTGGTCAACGAGGCATCGTGGAATTGTTCACGGAGCCGTTGGTCGGAAACCTGCTGCACACTGCCGTCACCCAGCAGCAGGTTGCCGGCTCCAACGTGAAGCCGCCGATCAAATGAAACGTTCGTCCGAGAACTGAACTGCACCACCTCGTTGCTCAGTGCGCGGCCCTCCAACAGCAGGTTTCGATCACCGGCCAGGATGGACTGCGGCAAATCCTCGGAAGCCCCCAACCCCAGAAAATAGGACAGGTTCAGGTTGTTGAGATTGGTCCAACTCTTCGTTGGCCGACGCTCTTTGTCTGAATAGCACACCAGGATTCTTGGGGTGCTCAACTCGTTCGAGAGGATCTGGAAGTGCCGCCATAAATCCCGGGCGTTCGCGGTAAACTCTCTCGTTCCTGGGCCAATCTTGCCTCCCTTGCCATCATCGCTGGCGTTGGTGCTGAGCAACCAAGGGAATGCTCCACCGTTGTCGGTCGCGAAAATCCGCATGGCTAACCCCATGTTTTTGAGATTGCTCACACAGGAAATCCTGTCCGCCTTGGCTTTGGCTCTCGCCAGTGCCGGCCGCAGCAGCGCCGCCATGACGGCCATAGCCGCCAGCACGGCCAACAGTTCGACCTTGGTGAAGGCCGTCCCGCGTCGGAGTTTGAGCTGATCGGCTACGCTCATCGGTTCTGCGCTGGAATTATTGCCGGCCGGTTCAGCGGAGGGCGACGTGAAATCGTCACTTGCGGAAGTTTGGCGAAACCAATTGGGAATTGAGGTCTGCCCAAGAATTTTAGAGCTGGATGGATTACCTGGAACTCTATCGCTGCCGTGCCCCACTCGGCAGATTACCTGGAAATGTATCAGGTTGGCTTCGGGGACCTCGCTTAGATTACCTGTCTCTCTGTGGTGGGACGGCGATGCCGGTGGCTCTTTAAGGATTACCTGGAACTCTATTGCGGCGACGGGTGCGACGCCCCGTCAAATTACCTGGCAATCTATGGGTTTGGT
>JAFLEF010000055.1 GCA_017309115.1 Verrucomicrobiota bacterium
GCCCCTCAAAAGGGCTCTGCCCGGGGGGCTTCTCCAGCGGGTCACCCAGGGGCGAATTACGCACCAACGCTCTCCACAACCGAAGGCTTTCCCAACCTTCCTACCCACTCAAAATCATCTGGAGCCCAAAAGATCAATCTGGACTCGTCATTCCGGGTAATGAAATTGCCATAGCCGACGAGGTGTCGAAGACCTATACGCTTAAGCCTGGAGCGCGCTTGGTATTTCCCCCAAAATCGATGGATATCACCAGAATGCAGGGGTCCCGGCGATATCTGGTTTTTGAGGGTGTAGCCGCGGGTCAGGGCGAACTGGTGGCAATGCTTTTGCGGGATGGGAAAGTAGTTGTCGAATCAACTCCCCTCCACCTAAGGCTTATGGACGTTAAGGAAATGTTTCAGCGGGCCCAAGCAGGCCCTGTGGATGGATACCCTCCGCCCTATGCATATCCAAACACTGAGCCTCCTGCGGTGGAATTTGGAATAGCTCCATGGAGACCGAGTTTCGCTTTTGATCCGGATCCCTACGAGGAACCTAACGTAGCAGTGTTTGTGCATGGGTGGAACATGTCCGAGGAAGAAGCCGTGAGTTTCTCCGAAACCATGTTCAAGCGTCTGTGGCACGTGGGATTCAAGGGTCGACTTGCCGCATTCCGGTGGCCGACGCATGTCGCAGAGACACCCACCTATGCGGACTCCTACAATTTGAGTGAGCATCGGGCACTCGAGTACGGAGTAAGCTTGAAGATGTTTGTTGATTCCCTACCCGCAAGTTACCAGAGGAGTATTCTTGCTCATAGCCTAGGGGGCGTAATAACAACGAGTGCGCTAAGATACGGAATGCGGGTGCGAAACGTACTGTTAATGCAATCGGCAATTTCTGCGGGGGTTTTCGATGAAAGCAGCCTATTAAACTGGAGTGATCTAGTCTTGAGTGAAGCTGCAGCCGAATCGTGGCTAAAGACACCCGACGACTTCCAGGTTGAAAGAGGATACCGAGGGTATTTTGAAAGCGCTGAAGTGAACATTGTAAACTATTGTAATGAAGGTGACTTCGCACTTCAAACCGGAGAGATAGGGCCAGTGCCAACGAATTGGATAGCGAATCAGCAGCTTCAGAAGCCTCACTGGCCTGGATTGTCTGATTATAGAAGCTATCTATGGAAGTCGGATTTGAGTAATGCAAGCATTGATACGAGATTTCGGTATGGGTTTCGAAATAGACCGCAAAAAATACTTCGATTCGTTAATCAAATTAACGAAATTCAGGCCTTTATTGCGAGATCTCGCACAAGAGCAGTCGGGGCGGAGCCTCGTACGGCTGGATACGTGAACGCCGGTAAGGTCAAAAACCTACGAGAACATCCGTTTAACTTTCGATCAGCTCGCCTTGATCATAGTGCACAATTTCATCGACCATGTTGGTTTGCTTGGGAGTTCTATCTAAGTATTCTGTCTGACTTAGGATTCTAAAATGAAACCGATTACGGGCACAATTCTGGCGACGGTTCTAGTTTCCGCGAGTCTTGGTGTTTTACTTTCAAATGGATGTTTTACTAATAATTCGCAGAGAGAAGGCGATGGATCGGGTCTGAATCCTGTTCCGCGATTGCCGGAGGAGTTCGACAGTTCGGCGTCGAATCGATGGGCATTCCGGCAGGTCTCAAGAACTTGGGCCGAGGAGCCCTTAGCAAAGGCGGCGATGGAGGGAATCAAGAGCGATAGAAAGTGGAATTGGAAACGACCGATAAACTTTTTCGGGGTGGTCTTTGACGAAGAGAATCGGCCGATTGAAAATGCCGAAGTAAACTTCCAGTGGAACGAGGCTGATCGAGGCACCCAGTCGGCCACTGCTTTCTCTGATGATAGAGGTTATGTGAAGTTGCTGGATCGCAGAGGTTATGTGTTGCTCGCAACGGCTAGAAAAGATGGATATTACACGACAAGACTGGGAAATATTTACCTTAATTATGCAGAACCTTGGGATCCCAAATTTCATCAACCAGACCCTGATCGTCATGTAATACTAAAGTTGAGAAGGAAAGGAGTGCCGGAACCATTGATTGAAAGACGAATGTTAACGTTCCCCGGCTCGGCGGAAGAGGGGGTAATCTCGATTGATCTGCTCGGTCAACGGGCGTTTGACGAAGTGGCGGATTTGAGGATTAGGATGAATCACGGTCCGATTGTGGAGACTGCGGGACGAAGGCGCTTTGATTGGACAGTGGAAGTTGAGGCTATAGACGGTGGGTTGATCGAGTATTCCAGCCGGGAAGAGTTCCCATTTCTGGCGCCTGAATTTGGGTATGAGCCCGTTTTTCGAATAGCGATGAGGGCAGATAGTCCGCAGTGGGAGAGCAACTTTACCAAAAGATTTTTCTTTCGGACAAGGGGCGGAATGCATTTCGGGCGTATGGAATTGCGAGTCTCACCATTTCCGGAGAACGCGCCTCCGACCGTGACTTTAGTGGAGTACTACCTGAACCCAGCCGGCTCGCGGAATTTGGAATTCTCGCCGGATCTCGAGGTCAGCCAGAAGTATTATGTGCCGCAAAACTGAACTCTGGTCGTTTCAAAGTCCTCGCCCGGGACGGGGGATTGGCAGAGGATTGCGCCTTACGGACGCATGGATCTTCTTTGGCGCGCACGGGCGTTCTTTCAGCAGGACTGGTCCCGGATTGTAGGGGCCCTGGGATTGCTGATCCTCAATTCCGCCTTGGGGCTGCTGAAACCGTGGCCGCTGGCGCTGTTGGTCGACTTCTTGGCAAGCGGTCGGGTCTGGTCACCCTTGGGACAGACCACGGGTGATCGATACGTCGTGTTCCTGATCACCGCTTTGGTGCTCGTTTCCCTGGCGCACGCCCTCCTCAGCGCGTGGCAGCAGGGAGTCGTCATCTCGACCGGGTTGCGCGGATTGGCGCGGGTACGGAAGGCTGTGTTCGAATGGCTCCTGGGGCTCTCCCTTCGCCGCGTTCAGGGGGCGCAATCGGGTGATCTGATTTTCCGGGCGACTTGGGATACCTACGCGTTTCAGACACTCTTCACGCAAGGGGTGTTCGTCTTCCTGGGTGCGGCAGTCAGCGTCGTGGCAATGACGGTGGTTATGGGGCGGATGAATCTGGGCCTGACAGGAATCGCTTGGGCGACCATTCCCGCGTTGTTGCTCGTCATGCGATTCTTTGGGGGGAAACTCAGTGGTCGTTCGGCCACGGCTCAGGCTGCGGATGCCACCGTAGCTTCGGGAGTCCAGCAAACTGTGGCCAATCTGCTGTTGGTACAGAGCTTTACTCGGGAATCCACGGAGCGAACCCGGTTCGATCAGCACGTGGACGCTTCATTCCAAGCCCGGTGGAGTCAGCATCGGCTGGAGATCGTTTATTTGGCGGTGGTGGCGATCGTGCTGGCTTTGGGAACCTCGGCAATCGTGGGCTTTGGAGTGGGTCGGGTGGAACAGGGATCCCTAACCGTAGGTGAATTGCTCGTTTTCTTAGCCTACCTGACCCAGCTGTACGAGCCGCTCAATCAGTTGTCGCATCTGGGTGCGACCGTGAGCAATGCGCGGGCCGGGGCCATTCGAGTGTTGGAACTGCTTGAGGATGTTCCTTCGAGTGGTGCCGAAGCAGGTCGGGAGTCGAGTTTAGGCCCGGGTCCGTGGGGCCTGGAGTTGGTCGGGGTTGGTTTTGGGTACACTTCGGAACGGAGGGTTTTCCGGGACTTGAACCTTTCGGTGGGACCAGGAGAAGTGGTGGCGTTGATCGGTCCGAGTGGATCCGGCAAGACGACCCTGCTGCAGCTGATTCCGCGCCTTTTGGAGCCGGATCAGGGCGAGGTGAGGGTTGGAGGACGGCCGGTGCGGACCTTTCGGCGGGAGGAGTTGCGAAAGAACATCTCGCTCGTGCTCCAGGAACCTCTTCTGCTGCCAACGACGGTGGCGGAGAACATTGGGTACGGTCGGGAGGGGGCCACGCAGGAGGAGATTGAGGCGGCGGCTCGGGCGGCGAATGCTGATGGTTTCATCCGGAAACTTCCCGCGGGCTATCACACGGTGGTAGGGGAAGGGGCGGCGAGGCTCAGTGTTGGAGAGAAGCAGCGGATCAATTTAGCCCGGGCGTTTTTGAAGAATGCGCCGGTTCTGTTGCTGGACGAGCCGACCAGTGCGCTGGACTCCGAAAGCGAGCAGGCCGTAATGGACGGACTACGTAGTTTGTTGAAAGGACGCACGGTGTTGATGGTTGCCCATCGTTTCGCCACGTTACGGGAAGTGAATCGAATCGCCGTTTTGAACGAGGGACAGATCGAGGAAATCGGAACGCCGTCCGATCTTCTCAAGCAGAACGGTTATTTTGCCCGGTTAACTCAGCAGTCCTGATGATGATTTCCTTTCAATTTTGCCCGCGTCTTCGCTGGACGGCTGGGTTGCGACCGGTGGCGAAGCTTTTTTGCCGGAGGAAGACCGTTTGGCCTTGGGTGGCTGCCCTGGCGCTGACCGGTTTGGGTGTCCACGCGACTCAACAAGGTCCAGTCGCGGTGGAAGACATGGCGCGTCAGGCTCAATGGATCGTTCATGGCAAGGTTGAGTCGGTGGAGACTTTGTTGACCCCTTCCGGGCGGCGGTTGACCCGGGTCGAACTGGTGGGGTTGGAAGTCTGGAAAGGGAGTTCGACCAACCGCTTGGGTGTGGTTTTGGCGAGTGGAGTTTTGGGGGATCGCTGGGTGAAAGTGGTGGGGGAACCAGAGTATCGGCCAGGAGAGGAAGTGGTGGTGTTTGCGCGGGACAACGATTGGGGAGAAGCGGTTACGCTGAATCTGGCGCAGGGCAAATTTGCGGTGGAGGACGCCGGGAAGGCCAAGTGGGTCAGCAACGGAGTTCTGGGAGGATCCCCCACGCCTGGTGGCGCCCGGATGCCGCAGCAGTTGCCGCTACGGTTGGAGTCGCTTCAGGAACGGGTGCGGACGGCTTTGTCCCAGGAGAAGCAGCCATGAAGTCGCTTTGGATCCGGTGGGCGGGCGTGGGATTGCTCGGGATGGGTTCGGCGGTGGGTGCAGTGTTCCAATCCGGACCCAACGGCAAGCCCATGCGGTGGAACATGAATTTTTATGATGCGGGCCTGTTTCCAGATCAGAACCCGCAGACTCTGGCGATCCGGTATCATATTGCTTCCGAGGGTTGGTCGACGGCAAATCGGGCCAAGGAGTTGGATTCGATTCGGGCTGCGTTTGCGCTGTGGGAGTCGGTACCGGGTACGAAGGTGAAGTTTGAAGAATCCACGCCGGTGAGTGGGATCAACGACATCAGTTACCTCGACGGGGTCAACATGGTGGTCTGGCTGAACTCCAATCGGATGATCAATGGGGGACTGACCCATTTTCCCTTTGGCGTGACGGGCGTGACGGTTTTGGCCGGGTCGGGATCGGATGAGATTATTGCCGAGGCGGACATTGTATTGAATCGGGATCTTCCCTGGTTCACCGAGTTCGAACCCGGACGAAATAGCGGGATTAATGTGGAATCCGTGGTCTTGCACGAAATTGGCCACTGGTTGGGGCTCAATCACGCCGCCGTGGGGGGCGCCACGATGTTCTGGTACGCCACCCCGGGAATTGGCGCGACGGCGGGCCTTTCCTCGGATGACATCGTGGGTGTGCGGGCGGTGTATCCGGCGGCGGGCACTCCATACGCCCGGATTTCAGGAACACTGACCTTGAACGGGGCAGGGTTCAAAGGAGCAGTGGTGACGGCGGAAGACCCGCAAGGTCGGGTGGTGGCGGCGGTCGTGAGTCGAAATGGCGGGGCTTACGAGATGGCGGGATTGCCGGCGGGCGAACTTCGACTTCGGGTGACACCGCTGGATCCGGGCGCGTCGGGAGACGGCTATTTGGTTCGCGGAGCCGATCTCGATACGACGACGAACTTTGAGTTCAACTCGGTGGGAACGGACTTCCTGCCGAAGACCAACGAGGTTGTGACTTTGGCGGCTGGCCAGTCGGTGACGCGAAATTTAGCCCTGACCGCCGGGATCCCTCCATTTCGCATTACTGAGACGCGGCGCTATTTGACTGCCGAGGGTTTGAGCAGTGGCGACGAGACTCCGCAGCTTCGTCCGGGTCAGACTAACGCGTGGGTGGCGGTGTATGTGCCGGGACTGGCCGCTGGACCGGCGACATTACGGTTAACGGGGGACGGAATTGAATACGGGGCGACCGAAGTGACCCCCAGGGCCTTGCGCCAGTTGACCCGTGTGCAAGTTCCCGTTTCGGTTTCGAGTAATGCAGTGCCCGGATTGCGCAGTTTGCAACTGACCGTCAACGGCTACACGGCGTGGGCGAACGGGTTTGTCGAGATCCTCCCGACGACCTACGACTTCAACGGCGACGGCCTGGATGACCTGTTCCAGCGCAAGTACTTCAGTCCGTTTACGCGGGCTGAGGCGCGACCGGGCGTAGATGTTGATGGTGATGGTTTTTCGAATGCTCGGGAGGCGACGATGGGGTCGGATCCTACCGACCGGAACTCAGTGAATTACCGGATCACGAGTGTGAAGCAGACGGTCTCCGGGACGACGCTGACGTGGGAGAGCGGACTGGGGAAAAAATATCAGATCTTGAGTCGGTCCCGTTTGGAAAATTCCCCGTGGGAAGTGGTGGCTACGGGAATCACTTCGGCGGGAGAGACAACGCAGTGGACAGATGGACGACCGGGAACGGAGCAACGGTTTTACCGTGTGGGAGATGCGCCTTGAATTGGCGGGCAAAGAGAGCGTGTTTCGCCCGGGATTGTAGCTTGTTATGGCCCTTCAACCCGGTAGGATGCGAATCGTGCCGATGGCGGTCCCAGACCGCGCCAAAGGTGGTGACCGTCTAGTTCGCATCATGAAGACCATTGAATCTTTCGGGCGTCCGGCACTGCCGGCGATGAATTTGGGGCGAAGAGGCACATTCCGCTGGGGAGTGTCGACCGTTCTGGGATTGAGCGGGCTTTTGCTGCCCGTGGCGGCCCAGGATTTCTTTCCGAGCGTCAATCCGTTTGCGGTCCCGCAGGATCCTGCCTTGCAGCAGGAACTGCAGGAGAATCGGATGATGAAAGCGCTTGAAAGCCAAGCGATTGCGGCCAGCAAAGGATCCCAGCTTGGCAATTACAACATCAAGCTGGGGCCAGTGTTGGCCTGGTTTCGCGCGGGCTTGATGTTCCGCTACCAAAGCAACTTCAACCTGGTCAGCAGCGACAACCCCTCGGCCGCTCCGGAAGGCAATTTCACCATCGGTCCGGCGATCTCCGGCAGTCTCCGTTATGACATTTCCGAGAAGGCGCGAATCGTGCTGAGCACGGGTTTGTCATATCAGTGGAGCCTCAACAACAATCAAGATCAGTTGGTCATTTCGCCGTCGTCGGCACTGGATTACCAGTTCTCGATCGGCGAGGTGAACTTCTCGGTGTTCAACAACACCGCCTCGGCGAGCACGGCCACGACCGATCCGACGATCAGCGGTACCGGGGACTCGTCCCTGATGAATTTCAATCGGGTGTCCAACAGCACCGGCATGGGGGCAGGCTGGCAACCGTACCGGGACACGACCGTCTCGGGTGCCTACGCGTTCCTGATCAATCGCGGTCTGGGGAACGACAACTTCAATCAGTTCAACCGGAACACGCAGACGTTCAATTTGGCAGTACAGCAGGCGCTCAGTCCGGTTTGGACCGTCGGTTTGTCGAGCCAGGGGAACATCATCAACTACCTCCCCATTTCGATTCAGACGTCAACCAATGCGCCCGCGACTCAGCAGCGGGTGCAGAACGACAGTCACGGTTGGGGTGTTGGGCCGACTGCCACCTGGCGAGCCACGCAGTTCATCGTGGTCAACGCGCTGGTCAATTACACGGTCCAGACGTACGAACAGGATTCGGTGGTGCAAGACTCCACGGATTTTTCTGGAGTGACGTTCAATGTGTCGATGGACCACACCATCAACCCGTACTTGTCGCAGACCATTTCGGGTGGCCGCTCGGTCAATCCGGGAAACGGCAGCAATTTCACGGAGATCACGACGATGGGATATCGGCTCCAGTGGCAGATCATGCCGGTGCTCGCCCTGACGGGAACATTTCGATTCAATCAGTTCGATCAGTCGGGAGGGGGATTCGCCTATTTTCCGTACGTACCGGGAGCTCCGCTGCCGCCGAATTTCGCGTACATCACCGACGACGACATCGTGGTCGTCAAGGTGGCCAATGGACAGCAGGGCCAGCAGTATGTGTTCACGCTGGGAACTGGTTACGATCTGAGCGAGAAGTTGAGTCTGGGGGTCAATTACAGTGTGGCCATCAGGGACACGACCAATCAGTCAATCGACAACGTCATTTTCGGTAGCTACCTGACGCAGAGTGTCGTTGTTTCACTGGCTTACAAATTTTAGATCATATGAAGACCATTAGGACAGTCGTTTTGTTGGGGTTGTTGGTGTGGGGGAGGGTTCAGGCGCAGGCGCCGGCGGACGCTGCCAGCACGACCAACCGCGCCGCCAAAGAGTACTTGTCCTCCACCGCTCTGGATGCCGAGAGCCGGGAATTCAAGCCGGGAGACACCTTTCAGTACGTAGTCGAACAGGATCCCGCGCCGGATAAGTCTCCGGTGGCCGTGCGGGTGAGTGATGCCGGGGAGGCGATTTTCCCGGTGAGCGCCGGCAGCACCCTCTACGTCAAAGTGGATGTTCGGAACCTGAAACTGGCCGAAATCCGGAAGAAGGTGAAGGAACTCCTGGACGAGGAGTATTACAACGACGCGACGGTGCGCTTGGAGTTCATGCTGGCCAACCGGACGCCCAGTGCGAATGAGAATCTCGCGCGTGTCCAGGTTTATGGCGAAATGCAGGGAACCGTTCCTCTGCCTGAAGGCGAGACGAAACGCATTTCCGATGCCTTGATTGGACTTCCCCGCAGTCAGTTCGCCGACTTCAAGCGAGTTCGCCTCCATCGGATCGATCCCCTTACCGGCAAGACCGAGATCAAGGTCATCAACGTGGACAAGATCTTGAAGGACGGTGACCGGACCAACGACGAGATCCTCAAGGACGGCGACCGCATCGAAGTCCGTCCGCGAACCTTCAATTTCTAAACCTCATGGGCTATTCCCCCAGCAATTACAGCGCGCCGTTACCTGGTTACGGCACTTCCCTGATCGACCGGATCAATATCTACCTGCGGATCCGTCGTTACTTCAAGTTCCTGGTGGAGCGCTGGCTGTTGCTGGTGGTGTTCACGGTGGTGGGGCTGGGCATTGGCGTGTGGTGGGCGATCATGCAGCCCGACTACTATCGGTCGGACTCGGTGTTGGCCTTTGCTCCGCGGATTGAAATGGGCCGGGGCGATGCCCGGGTGGATGATCTGAGTGCGGATCAGGCGATGCAGAAGATCCAGAGCGCGACGGTCATTCAGCGGGTGAATTCGAAGCTGCAGGAAGGCCGGGACAATCAGTTCAAGTTTTCGATGCCGACGCTCAAAGTTGAGATGCGTCGGGGCAATACCTTCATCCTGGGCGTGACCAGCACCAACTTTGAGTACGCCAAGGAGTTCGCGATCGCCTGGGCGGGTGAGTTCATGGAGTTCCACCGACAGGAGCGAAAGAATCTGGTGGGAACTACCGAAGCGAAGTTCCAACAACAGATTCTGGCTTATGAGAACAAGCTCGAGAAGGCCGAGAGCGCGTTGGATGACTTCCGGAAGAAGAACAACATTGCCAGTGTGCAGGACGCGGGTGTTTCGGCGCAGCTCCGGTTGGACAAGAAGAAGGCGGAGTTTGAAGCACTGAAGATGGAGCTGACCTTGGCCGAAGCCGCGACGGCCGAGGCCTTGGCGAGTGGCGCGGTTTCCAGTGGAAACGATGGAAGTTCCACGTCGTCCTCCGCGGGCCAAGCTTCGTTGGGGAGCGACAACATTTTCTCTCGGATCACTGCCGGGTCCCGTTACAACGAACTGCGATCCTCCATTCACAATCTGGAGCGGGAAATCGCCGAACGTTCCAAGGTTCTCAAACCCAAACATCCGGTCTTGGTGGAAATGAACCGCCAGCTGGATCTCGCCAAAGGACAACTGAAACTGGAGCTGGCGTTGGTCGAGGAACGACGACAGGCGATGATTGAGACGCGCCGGTTTCAGATTCCTGGCTACCAAAAGATCATCGAGGAACTCACCACCGAGGTTCAGGAGTCCACCGAGCTGAAGAATCAGTTGATGCGGCTTCAGGAAGACCGGGACCTGATCAAGAGCAACCTCGACATTCTGAATCGCAATTTGCAGTCGATGGGCCGGGTGGGTGCTGAGGAAGAACGCTTTACCATTGTGAGCCAAGGCGCGGGCGATTCCCGTCCGGTGGGTCCGATGCGTCCGCAGATCATTGCCATGGGGGCGGGCTCGGGATTTGCCCTGGCGTTGGCTTTGATGTTCCTGCTGCACAAGTTGGATGATCGTCTGGAGAGTCCCGAGGACATCGAAGCGAAGCTGGAGGAACCGGTGTTGGGTCAGCTGCCGGAAGTCGACAAGAAGCACAATCCCGAAGGCTATCTGCTGCTGACCCGGATGAAGGCCCACACGATGTTCGCGGAATCCTTGCGCGGAATCCGTTCCGCCCTGCTCCTGGGGCCGGAAGGGGCGACCAAGCGTGTTTTGGCGGTAACTTCGGCGGTG
The DNA here is from genome assembly GCA_017309115.1 of Verrucomicrobiota bacterium. GTDB lineage: Bacteria > Verrucomicrobiota > Verrucomicrobiia > Limisphaerales > UBA9464 > UBA9464. The sequence continues at coordinate 10,678 of JAFLEF010000055.1, forward strand.
CCGGGCGACGGCAAGACGACCTTCACTACGAATTTTGCGCTGACCATAGCGGCGGCGGGAAACCGAACCCTGCTGGTCGACGCTGACCTTCGCCGGGGCAACATTCACGGCTACTTCGAGCAACCTTTGGAGGGCGGACTCGCGGAAGTGTTGGATGGTCGACTCGAGATCAAGGACGCAATCCACGAGACCACGATCAAGAACCTGTATTTTATGCGGGCTGGCGAACGGCCGGCGAATCCGAGCGAGTTGCTCATCGGCCCCAAAACCCGAGAATTGATTGCCTCGCTGCGCAAGGAGTTCGATTACGTCATCTTTGACTGCCCGCCGTTGACGGCGATTGACGACACCTTCTCGGTGGCCGCCTATCTGGATGGGCTGTTGTTCGTGGTGCGCGCCGGTCGGACCTCCATGCGGTTCGCCAAGATCGGCCTCAACACGATTCACCAACGCAGCGCTCCGTTGCTGGGTCTGGTGATCAACGGCGTTCCGATCGACAATCCGTACTACTACTACACCAGCTATTACTACGCTTCGTACTACCATCGACCGCTGACACCGGAAGGGGACGAGGGCAAGGAATCGGTGAGTCGGCGGGCGCCTAAAAAAGAGATTCTCGAAGCGCCCCCTATCGAAGCCCCGAAGGATGCGAGGGGGTAAACGGATTCAGGCGGGTCCCTGATCTTTCATGAGTTGCCGGCGCAGCTGATTGAACGCCTGTTGACCGGTTTGGAATTTGAAGGTGGGCCGGTCGAATCGGTTTAGCTGCTGTTGCACCGTGGTGCCTTGGGGGCCTGCGACACCAATGAACACGGTGCCCACGGGTTTCTCCTCGCTACCGCCTCCCGGGCCGGCGATGCCGGTGACACTGATCGCGTAGTCCGCACCGGATTCCCGCCGGGCTCCTTCGGCCATCGCGCGGGCCACGGGTTCACTGACGGCACCGAACTCCTGGAGCAGTGAGCTGGGAACCCCGAGTTGACGGGTTTTCGAATCGTTGGAGTAGGTGACCCAACCGGCCAGAAACATGGCTGAGGCGCCGGGAACATTGGTGATGCGGTTGGCCAGCTGACCGCCGGTGCAGGATTCAGCCAAGGCCAGGGTGAGGCTTCGGGCAGAGAGGTAGCGTACCAGGAACTCTTCCAAGGAGTCGTCGCCTGTTCCGAAAACGAATTCGCCCGCCGCCTGTTCCAAAACGTTCTCTGCGGCCGACACCAGGAGTTCCGCTTGAACGCCCCGGGCGACGAACCGCACGTCTACCTCACCCACCCGGGCGCAATATCCCACCTGGAGCCCTTGAGCCACCAGCGGGGCCAAGGCTGACTCCAGGCGGCCTTCCATGAGGGATTCGCCCAAACCCGTGGTCTTGAAGGTGCGACACACAAAGGCTTCGGACGGTGGAAAATGTTCCGCCAACCAAGGCTGCACCTGGTGGTCGAACATGGGTTGCAACTCCCGAGGTGGCCCGGGCAGCAGGATCAGCCCGGAACGGGTGCCGCCGGTTCGAAAAGGGTTCGGCGACAAGTCCAAGGCAAGTCCCGGCGCGGTGCCGTGCTGATTAATGAAGGCGGTGGCGCCTTCGGGAACCAAAGCTTCGACGCGCGTTCGTTCCGGCATCGGGCGCTGACGTGACTCAAAGAACTGTCGGATGGAATCTCCGATATCAGGGCGATAAATCAGCTGGCGACCGAGGAGTTCTGCGATCCGTTCACGGGTAACATCATCACTGGTGGGTCCCAGGCCTCCCGTCGTGATGACGAGGTCGGCGCGGGACAGGGCTTCCTGGACGGCTCCCCGAATCGCCTCGGAAGTATCTGGAACGGTTACGTGATGGGAAATGGGTTTTCCTAGATCCGCCAGACGGCGACCCAGCCAATGAACGTGAGTGTTGAGGACCCGGCCGAGCAGAAGTTCGGACCCGGTGGTGATCAGTTCGACAGTCACTGGGCGACAGTACGAAGGAAGCGGGAATTGGCGAGTCTGGCCCGGGGCAGCGAGAGCTGAGAGTTGAGAGGTAGCGCTGGTAAGCGGGAAGCGGGAAGCGGCTCAGTAGGAACTTCGCCCTACCGGGGGAAGCTGAGAGCTGAGCGGTAAAGCGGCAAAGCAGTCGGCGGTGAGTTCAGTGATTCGGGTTTTTCGTTCGATTAGTGGTTTCCATTTCGACTTCGCGCCCTCAACGGGAGACCTCCCCCTTCCCGTTCGCTGGGAATCTGGATCGGCATTTGGGTTCGCACGTTCCTGGGGCTGCCGGGCGCTCCGGCGCCGAAAAGCGGGACTCCGAACCTGCGGGGGGCGGCCCGGGCTCCATTTCCGACCCGCCCCCGGCACGCTTGACTTGCGTGACCAAACGGCCGCGATGATAGGTGGGTCATGCTGATGGAAACCGAAGGTAACGCTGCTCCCCGGGCTGGGCTCGACATCGTGGCGCTGATGAAGGAGCACCAAGGTCAGAATTACGACCTGCACGCGGCCCACGTAAACCCCGCTAACGTCAAGACCCTCAAGACGATCGGGTTCGATCACTGCTACGTTCGCGCGGAGGGGCCATACCTTTGGGACGTCGAGGGAACCAAGTACCTGGACATGCTTTCGGGTTACGGCGTGTTCGGTCTGGGTCGGAACCATCCGGACGTGCGCCGGGTGTTGAGCGACTTCCTCAACGCCGATTATCCCAGCTTGGTAAAGATGGAAGCTCCCTTGCTGTCAGGAGTCCTGGCGGCGGAGTTGAAGAAGCGCATGCCCAATCAGCTCGACATGGTGTTCTTCGCCAACTCCGGAGCCGAAGGCGTCGAAGCCGCGATCAAGTATGCCAAGTGCGCCACCGGCAAACCCGCCATCATCCATTGCAAAAAGGCTTACCACGGACTGACGTATGGCGCTCTCTCGGTGAACGGCGACGACAGTTTCCGGGCTGGTTTCGAGCCCTACCTGCCGGATTGCCGGATGATTGATTTCAACGATCTCAACGCTTTGGAACGGGAATTGAAGCGCGGCGACGTGGCCGCCTTCGTCGTGGAACCGATCCAGGGCAAGGGCGTGTTCATCGGCTCTCCGGGATACCTCCTCCAAGCCCAGCGCCTGTGCCGCAAGTACGGCGCAATTTTTATCGATGACGAAGTTCAGTCCGGCATGGGACGAACCGGGAAGTTCCTCGCGATCGAGCACGACGGACCCGACGTGGATCCTGATATCGTGGTCCTATCCAAGACCCTATCGGCCGGGTTCGTCCCGGTGGCGGCGGTCCTCTGCAAGCGCTGGATCCACGACAAGGTGTTCTCCAGCATGCAACGGTCGGTGGTTCACAGTTCCACGTTCAGCCAAGGCAACTTCGCCATGGCGGCGGGGTTGGCGGCGCTCGATGTCCTGGATCGGCAGAACCTGATGAAGAACGCCGAAAAAATGGGGAATCTGCTGGGCGAAGGGTTGAAGGCGATGATTCCCCGGTTTGAGTTCATGAAGGAGGTCCGTTGGCGCGGACTGATGATGGGTATCGAGTTCGGTTCCCCGCGATCGCTCACTTTGAAGACGGCTTGGGGAATCTGTCACGGCTTGGACAAGAGCCTGTTCCCGCAGGCGTGTGTCATGCCGCTGATGAACAAGCACCACATCATCACTCAGGTGGCTGGCCACGCGATTGACGTGGTCAAGCTGCTGCCGCCGTTCGTGATCAACGAGGGCGATGTGAAGTGGTTCTTGGATGCTTTTGAGGACGTGATGGTGGGAATGCACAAGTTCCCTGGGCCGGCCTGGGATGTCATTACCGACATCGGCAAGGCCGCGCTGACGAATCGGGCCCGGTGAAAGAAAAACCGGCTGGGAAACAGTTCCCAGCCGGTCACACCCCGAAACAACAACAGCAACTACAACTGCAGTCTCTCGCTCGCTCAGAAGCGCCAAATGGCGTCCACCGTGTAGCGGTTATCGAAAATGTCGGGCTTGTCGGTGACCCCGAATTCAAAGGCAAAACCGATATCCAAGCTCTTGAGGATACGGGAACGGAAGCCGATGCCCAAAGCGACCTGAGTCGTTCCTTTGGCGTTCGAACTGCCGAAGTTGATGAGGTCAAAGCCTTCCGTCTCGAACGGCGGACCATCGGCGTTGCTCAGCGTGGTGAACGAGTTGAAGGACACCAGCGGGATGAAGTACTGGTGCACCCAGTAATCCGCCTGCAAGCTGGCGTGGAAGTTGGCCGTTTCTTCATCCGTGTTGTTGGGCACGTTGAAGCCCACGTTGCCGGTGAGGTGGAATTTGCCGAAGCCTTTGACGGCCGAGGTAAAGACGTTCCACATGCCGTCGCCGTTGCCCTGGAAGACCTTTTCCTGGCCCACGGGAATTTCAAAGGTCAGACCCGGCGTGAGGATGAAGGCGTGCTCCTCATCCTTGATAATCGCGTACTTCACCCCGGCGGCGACATCCGCCCAGCCATTCTGATGGGGAAGCGCATCAGGATTCAGGTCAATGTAGCCGTCCTTGGTGGCGATGATGGCCAGGCGATCGGTCACCGCCCAGCGCAGTTGCAACGCGTACACATTGGCATCCCCGCCCACGAAATCGCTGTCGATCTTGTGGTGCATGTAGATCGGACGCACTTCACTTTGGACCAGCGCACTTTCGAAGTAGATGGGATTGGTGACCGGCGAGATCGCCGTGGAAAGGGAATCTTCAGCCGCAAACGCCGAGACCGAAGTGAGAGCCAGAGCGGTCGTCAGGATCGTTTTCGGAAGCGAATTTGTGTTCATGCGTCTCGGCTATAAGGCACTCGCGACGCGCTCGGCTGTTCATTAATTGGCAGAGATAACGCGGAAGTTGCCACGCATGACGCCTAATGAACGGAAGTTAATTCCGTGATCGGGCCTGCCAGCGCCAGAAGCCGACATGAACCAGGCCGAGGGTGATCAGGAGCAGTCCGTAGGTCACCACGCCAGGGATCACCGGGGATCCGGGAAAGCTGTCAGCGGCCACCAACAAGGCCAGGGCGAGATTCCGATTGGCCGTACCCAAGCCAGTGACCATGCGGGCGGTCCGATCGGCTCCGCCCAGCCAATAACCCAGCAAAAGCGAGACTTCACTGAGCAACACCATCGCGAGCACGGGCGCCCAACCGGTGGCAAAAACGGCCCTGAATTCGGAAAACACCACGAAAGCGAGGGATAGCGCGCCCACGGCTTCGGAAACGATCTCCGCGGGACGAAAGATGCGTCGAGAGGACTCCGGAAACAGCTGATTGCACGCCACGCCCAAGGCGAGGGGCGCCGTGGCGGTGGCGAGCAGGGTGGCGAGGATGGACAGGGTCGGGAACTTGAGTTCGCCGGTGGGCGGGAGAAACAGCAGCGAGGCCCGGTAAATCAGGGGTGTCAGGAAGGTACAAAACACCGGAAACACCGCGGTCAAACCGGCGGCCAGGGCCAAATCACCCCGGGCCAACCGAGTGAAGACGGGGACCACGGGGGCAAACGGAGCCGCTCCCAGCAGCACCATTGCCAGCGCCAGGGGCGTTGGAATTGGGAACAGCCGGGTCACCACGATGGTCAGGGCCGGTACCACCAGGAAGTTCACGATCAGCAGGCCCGCCAGCCGCGGCCAGTTTCGCAAGGCAGTCCACACCTCCACCGGGGTGAGGCGCAAACCGGAGGCGAACAGCAGAGTGAACAGGGCCGAGCCGGACAGAATCCGCATGGCCATTTCAGTCGAGATCAAGATTCCGTCAGCTTCCGATTTTGACGGCCAAACTTCAAAGTCGAATCCCAAGTGCTCGGGAAGGGTCTGATCCCCACTTCCGGGCTGTACTTTCCCCACGTCACAATTGCGTGTCTGGGGCTGCGGGCTTTAGCCTGCGTCAACGGTCCGGTCAAACCATGTACAACTCTGTTGCCCAATACCCGGTACTTTGGCTGTTCCTGGCCTTCCTGCTGGGCTTCTTCCTCGAGTGGGTGTTGGAAGTGTTTTATTTCCGACGTCCGCTGGCCGATGCCCGGGCCGCTGCGCGGCGGCGGGGAGAAGAACTCGATTCCGAGCGCTTTGCCCACGGTCGAACACAAACGGAGCTCAAGGCGAAGCTGGCCGATCTGGATACGGCTCAGAAGGGCCGAACGTTGGCGGAATCGTTGCTGGGAGCCGCGCGAACCAAGCTGCTGACGATCGAAACGCAGGTCCAACAATTGACCGAACAACGCGAGGCGCTGGAACGGGCCGCGGCCGATCTGGAATCGCAACGGGCGGCGGCGGAATCCGAACGTCAGGCTCTGGCCGGCGAGGTGTTCGATTTGCGCCTGCGGCTGGAGGAACAGACGACCCGCTGGGCGACGGAAGCTGGGGAAGCCGCGGGACTGCGAGCTCGGGTGGCTGAACTGGAGACCCAGGTTGAAGCCGCGGCCCGACGCCTGCCGGCTCTGGAACTCGAGGCTTCCCAGCAATCGACCAAATGCCAGGCCCTGGATGCCGATCTCCAGGCGGCGATGCGTCGGCATGCGGACACCGAGTCGTCCCTGGCGGAGGTGCGGGGGGCCTTGGCGGCGGCTCAGGAGGAACTCGCGACGGCCCGAAAGACGCGCACCAAGGTCGAGGGCGAACAGGCGACACTCGCCGCCAAGTCCACCAAACTGGAAGCCCAGGTGACCAAGCTGGAGACCCAGTTGGCGGATGCCAAGGCCGCTGCTACGACGGGAGAAGCGAAGCTGAAATCGCGCATTGAGGAAGTGAAGCAGTTGAGCACCCAGCTGGGAGAAGCCACCGAGGAACTGGCGGCGCTCAAGACCAAGGCGGCCCAGCTGGAGAGCAACCTGACAGCGGCTCAGGCCACCCGAAAGACCTTGGAAAAGGAATTGGCGGAGCGGACCAAGAAGGCTGCTTCCGGCGAGGAGTTGGCCGCCCTGCGGGAGCAGTTGCGGGAACAGGAACGGCTGACCGGCAGTTGGAGCACCAAGGCGGAGGAACTGGAGGCGGAACTGCTCGCCACCTCCCGGGCGCATCAGGCGCTGGAAAAGGAGATGGAACGATTGCGCGAAGCAGCGGGACCGGCGGTTTCTGATGAAACCCTGGCGGCCGAGCTCGAAATCATGACCCGTGAACGCAACGACTTGGCGGCTGAATTGGCCGCCCTGAAGGCGAGTCGGAACCGCTGAGGAACCCGCATCATGGAACTCACCCAACGCCGACCCGCCTATTGGACACCGGGCTACGACACGGCGCACCTGGTGGTTCCGGTCCTGTTGGTGCTTTTGGCGGCGTTGCTCGCCTTTTTGCCGGCCAAGCCGGTGCGGCGAACGCGGGTCGTTCCCCCGGCCCCTCCGGTGATCCGTCCCACCACGATTCTTTCGCCGCTGGCGGGTTCGGCCCTGGGCAGTGGTCAGACCCTGGTGGTCGATGGACTGGCTCATCCGGGTGGGGTGGTCCGGCTTTACTGGTACACTCAGCCCATCGGGGAACCCACGGTTGTGGCGGCCGATGGTCGTTGGCAGTTCACCCTCGCGAATTTGCCTCCGGGCACCCACACCCTGCGGGCCGGAGCGCTCGTGGCCGGTCGGAGCATCTGGTCGTCCGAAGTGGTCTTTACGGCCACCGCTCCAGCCACCCGACCCGTCGCCAAACCGGCGCCCAAGAAGCCCGCCGCCAAGGCTCCCGCCAATACCTCCAAATCCCGCAAGCCGGCCAATTCGCGGCCTTAGCGTGGGTTTTGTCCTGTCCCGTCACCGCCGAGTGGCGACGATTTCCAGATAGGGAGCCTCGATTTCCGTAACGCCATCCCGCGAGCGGTTGTGCCCGTGGTACAGGTTCTCCAAGTCGTGCTGAAGTTCTTGGGCCTCGTCGCCGGACAACCCTTCAAACGCCCGCACGATGGGACCGTAGTACCGACGGAAGAACTCCACGGTTTGCCCCGGGGTAAAGGGATACCGCAGTCGGGCCACCCGGGGTGTGCAGCGCAGTTCCTCCACCTGACTTCCCAGCCGCTGACGCACCACCGCTTCGTCTCCCCAGGCCAGGGGTCCGGTCCAGTCAGCGACTCCCGGTCGGCGGCTTTGGATCAGTCGCAGGCATTCGGCGACGAATCCCTCGGGAGCCCAGTGCGCCAGGGCAATGAGACCGCCGGGCCGACAGACTCGCATGAGTTCGGCGGTCGCCACTTCCGGACGAGTTGCAAACATCAGCCCGAACAGACTGAGCACGACTTCAAAATGCGCTTCCGGATAGGGGAGGGATTCGAGGTCGGCTTCCTGAAAATCGATAGGCAACTGCCGCGCCCGCGCCCGGGCTTGGGCTTGGACCACCAGATTCGACGCCAGATCTACCCCGCTGGTGATGCATCCGGCGCGGGCGGTCAGGAGGGCCAGATTGCCGCTGCCGCAGGCCAGATCGAGCACGCGACTGCTGGGGGCGAAGCTGAGCCGCGAGAGGAACTCTGCGGCGGTGGCTTCGTTGAACTTGGCAATCAACCCGAAGTCGCCGGATTCCCACAGAGACTTGGTAGCGCGTTGTCGTTCCAGGTCTTCCGGGGAACGAAGGGAATGGCGGGACATGGGGGAACGGGTCGGGGAGGTGCGGTCGGGATCGGACCGGGAGGCGGCGGGCGCCGCCAGATTCCAATCCGGGCTGGTCTGCGGGGCGATCACGTCTCTAGAGGAGCGCGGACCGGCTTGGTTGACCATGCCACCAAAGGTCCATTGGACCGCGTGGTGTCGGAGTCGCGCGCTCGGGACTCCGTTCCTGACATTCCCCCGACACTTGTTAGGCTCGGTCCCATGATCCGCTTCGGCTCCTTGGAGCTGGGTTCCAACCTCTTTCTCTCGCCTTTGGCGGGCTACACCAATCTGCCCTTCCGTTTGGTGGTTCGGGAGATTGGCGGGGTCGACCTTTGCACCACGGATCTGGTCAATGCCCGCTCCTTGCTGGAACGTAATCGGAAGGCGCTAAAACTGATTGAATCCAACGAGCAGGATCGTCCGCTGGCCGTGCAGCTGTTTGGGGCGGTTCCCGAAGAGATGCGGGATGCCGCCCTGTACGTGGAATCCCTGGGGGTACGGTCGGTGGACATCAACATGGGCTGCCCGGTGAAGAAGGTCTGCCGGGTGGGTGGCGGTTCAGCCATGATGACCGAATTGGATCGGACGGCGGCGTTGGTTCGGGGAATGGTCGAAGCGGTCAAAATCCCGGTGACGGCCAAAATGCGGCTGGGTTGGGATGACGACAATCTGACCGCGCCGGATTTGGCGCGAGCCTTGGAGGACGCCGGGGTTTCGGCGGTGTTCATTCACGGACGGACGCGCGAACAAGGATTCAGCGGGACGGTGAACTTGGCGGGCATCCGCGCCGTGGTCGCTGCGGTGCGGCGGATTCCGGTCATCGGCAATGGTGACGTAACGACTCCTGAGGCGGCGGCGCTGATGATCCGGGAGACGGGTTGCGCTGGGGTGAGCATGGGTCGGGGTGCGTTCTATGATCCGTGGATCTTCCGTCGCACCCGCCACTACCTGGCGACGGGCGAGCTATTGCCGGAGCCTTCGTTTGCGGAACGGGTTAAGATCTTGTCCCGACATCTGGACCTGATGATTGAGGTTTTCGGTGAGCAACTGGGCTGCGTGATGTTTCGCAAGGTGGCGCCGTGGTACGCCAAGCGGTTTGGACCGGTGGCCGAGTTCAACAAGCGCGTGGTCCAAATGAGTTCGCGGGCAGAGTTTGACGAGATTTTGGCGCGCTATCGGACCTGGCGGGCGCAGTTTTGTGATGATCAAGGGGAACTGTTGCCGCGCTATCGGCCGTCCCCGATGCTGGCCAGTTTTGAACGCGAAGCGGATCAGCCACCCAGCACCGTGCGCACCGCCATTCCGGTGCCTCGGGGTCCGGTCGAAGTTTGGTGAGTTTTGGGTTTTGCTGAGGCGGCCAACTCGGCACGGTTTTCGTCATGGCCCAACCCGAACAGCCCGAGCCCGTCCGGTCCGGTCGGCGTCGTCGTCGTCATCGTTCGAAGTCCAAATCGTGGTCCCTCACGCCGGGACAGATCTGGCTGGGCGTGGGCGGCCTGGGGTTTCTGGCGTTGGCGAGTCTCGCGGTCTGGGTGTGGTTGGGTGGCCTGCGGGCACCCCGGTTCCTCGAGAACTGGACCGCCAGCGGTCCAGAATTCGAGCCCTGGCAGAGCTTGGAGCCGGGTATTGAGTATTCCCGGGCGTTGCGCACGTCACCTCGGCCGCTTCGAATTCATGCGCTGAGGGTGGATCTCCGCGATCCGAGTCTGGAAGTGGTCGTGCCGCGGGCGGAGTACGCCGGGGGAGGCGAGACCCGGGCGCTCTGGCCGCTCACCTGGCTCAAGCGGCATTACCTCCGGGCGGCGATCAATGCGACGCCGTTCACTCCGGCTCCGATTTTCCCCAGTCGACCCACGCGGCTGCAAGGCTTGGCGATTTCTGACGGCCAACGCTGGTCGGAACCCACCGGCAATCTCGACAACCTGGTGGTGGCCCCAGACGGTTCGATCCGATTCCTCCAGGGCAAGATGCCCATCGGCGACGCTCGCTTCGGAGCGGGTGGCTTTCTGGTCATTCGGCGCGACGGCGTGAACACCGGGGACACGAGTGTGCGCGATGCCACGTCGGTGGTGGGGGTCTCTGCCGATCGCCGTTGGATGTACTGGCTGGTCGTCGATGGCGGCCAGCCAGGCTACAGCGAAGGTGTTACCCCGAAGGAAGCTTCGGAATTGATCGCGGAACTAGGCGCCAGCGACGCCCTTCGCTTGGATGGTGGTGCGTCGAGTGCGCTGGCAGTCGCCGCCGGGGGCAATCGGGTTCTGAACCGTTCGCGCAATCCAGTGTACAGCGGCGCCCCCCGGCCGGTCGGAAACGTCCTGGGGGTCCGTCGCAAAGTGGCACCCTGAGCGGGAGTTATCGGCGAAAGCGGCGGGGAGGACCGGAGCGTCGCGGACCGCCCCGGCTGCTGGGAGCAGATCCCCGGAATCCGCGAGGCGGTGGACGATGCGAGTCGCGGCTGCCCCTGGACTCTTCCTGCGTCCGCGGCGCGGGAGGAGCCTGATAGTCGAAGCCGTCCGCCTTTTTGCGAACGATCCCGCGGCCAATGAAGCGTTCCAAGGCACGCAGATCCGGATAGTCCTCGGGCGTGACGAAGCTGATCGCGTCGCCCACGGAATGGGCTCGACCGGTGCGGCCGATGCGGTGGACGTAATCCTCCGCATGCTCGGGAAAGTCGAAATTCACGACGTGCGAAATGCCATCCACGTCGATGCCCCGGGCGGCGATGTCGGTGGCCACCAGAACCCGGACCTCACCTGACTTGAAGTCCTTGAGAGCCCGGAGACGCTGGCTCTGCGACCGGTTGGAATGGAGTGTGGCGGTCGTGATGCCCCGCGACTCCAGCTGACGTGCCAGGCGGTCGGCCCCGTGCTTCATGCGGGAGAACACCAGGACCATGTTCAGATTGGGATCCTGCAGCAAATGGATGAGCAGCGCCGACTTCAGGTGCTTCGGAACTTCGTAAACGAATTGGGTGACCGTCTCGGCGGGATTAGAGCGGCGGCCGATCTGGATGGTTTTCGGATTCCGTTGGAACTCCTTCGTTAGCCCTTCGATTTCGCGCGAAAGCGTGGCGGAGAACAGCAGCGTCTGGCGGTTTTTGGGAAGTCCGCGGACCACTTGGCGAATGGACGGCAGGAAGCCCATGTCGAGCATGCGATCGGCTTCATCCAGCACGAGGTGTTGCAGCTGACTGAAGTCCCCGAAGCGGCGGCCGAGCAGATCCAGCAAGCGGCCGGGGCAGGCGATGACGATATCGGCTCCGGCGCGGAGGGCGCGAATCTGGGGTTGTTCACCCACGCCTCCGAAGATGGTGGCGATGTTGAGCGGCAGATAGCGTGCGTAGGCGCGGACGTTCTCCTCAATTTGCACCACCAATTCCCGGGTGGGGGCGAGTACGAGAACCTTGCTTCCGCGACGGCGTTCCCCAGCGGCCGCGGCGGCCAACTGACTGAGGATGGGGAGCGTGAAGGCGGCCGTTTTTCCGGTACCGGTCTGGGCGATCCCAATGAGGTCCTGGCCGGCCAGGGCGGGCGGAATGGCGGCCGCCTGAATGGGCGTCGGTTCGGTATAGCCGGCTTCCTGGACCGCCTTAAGAATTCTGGCCTCCAGGCCAAGGGCGTTGAATGACATCGAGCGGTCAGCTTACCAGAACCGCGATAAAGGCCACATCCAAATGACGCCCCGAGGACCCGGGCTAAACGCCCGCGGAACCCACCGGCACCGTGACCCCCAGCCGACGGGCCCGCCAGCCCGCCAGCAAGCCCCGCTTGGGTCCGAGGATCAGGGCGAGCAGGAACGTGGCGGATTGGGTCAGGACAATGCAGGCGCCGGTCGAAGCGTTGAGAAAGAAGCTGACGTACGTGCCGAAGGTCCCGGCGAACACCGCCGATCCTACCGCCCAGCCCATCATGCGTGGAAAGCGGTCCGTCATCAGGAATCCCACACACCCGGGCGTCACCAGCATGGCCACCACCAGAATCACCCCGACCGCTTGAAGTGACGCCACAATGGTCAGGGCCAGCAACACCAACATGACGTAGTTCAAAACCTTCGGGTTGAGCCCAATGCTGCGGGCGTGGCCGGGATCGAAGCAGAACAGCAGCAGATCGTGCCGGAGAATTAACGTGGCCAGAAGCGTCAGGCTGCCGATCACGACGGTTTGAATGACCTGACTCTTGGGCAATCCCAGCAGGCTGCCGAAGAGGATGTGGTTCAGATGCTGATCCGATTCGATCTTGGTGAAGAGCACGAGTCCGAAGGCGAACAGTCCGGTAAAGACCACGCCCATGACCGTGTCTTCCTTCACGCGGCTGTTGGCTTTGATGAAACCCGTTCCCACGGCGCACAGAAGACCTGAGGCAAAGGCGCCCAACGCCAGGGGCACGCCGGCGACATAGGCCAGGACGACTCCCGGCAGCACCGCGTGGGCGATCGCGTCGCCCAGCAAGGACCAGCCCTTGAGCACCAGAAAACAGGAGAACACGGCGCAGACCGCTCCGACCAACGCCGCCACGCCCAGCGCCGTGAGCATGAAGTCGTACTGAAAGGGTGAGGTCCAGCTCATGAGTGGCTGCCCTCCAGCGCCAGCTGGCGTTGCCGTCGGCCCGCGAGCATTCCGTGTTTGGGACCGAACACCAGCGCCGCCAGGAAAATGAGGGTCTGCAGGACCACGATGCAGCCGCCCGTGGAACCATCCAGGAAGTAGCTGATATACGCTCCGACACTACCGGTGCCCACACCGATGCCTCCGGCGATAGCCATCATGCGTCCGAAGCGGTCGCTGAGCAGATACGCCGTGGCGCCCGGGGTGACCAGCGTCGCCACCACCAGGCAGGCCCCGACGGTTTGCAACGACGCCACGGCGGTCGCGGCCAGCAAGGTCAGCAGGGTGAAGTGGAGCCGATGCGTGTTCAGGCCGAGGGATCGGGCCTGGTTGGGATCAAAGCAAAACAAGACCAGGTCGCGCCATTGCAGCGCCAGCACCAGCAGCGTGACAGCTGAAATCGCCACCACCTGTTTCACGTCGGGTGCCGAGATGCCGAGGATGTTTCCGAACACAATGGTTCGCAGACTCACCCCACTGGGTCGGACTGAGATGAGAAACAAACCAGCGGCGAAGAACGTCGTGAACACCACGCCGATGACCGCATCCTCGCGCAGTTGGGTTCGCGCTTTGAGAAAGCCCATTCCGGCGGCGGCGAGCAGTCCGGCGAAGAACGCGCCTGCAGCAAAGGGCAATCCCAGCCACGCGGCGAGGGCCACCCCGGGCACGACGGCATGTGACAGCGCATCACCCATCAGCGACCAGCCCTTCAACGTGACAAAGCACGAGAGCAACCCGCACACCCCGCCAATCAGGGCGCTGACCCAGATTGCCTTCAGCATGTACTCGTACTGAAAGGGCGTGAGCAGGGAGTTGATCATCGTTCGTCCTCCGGCAGCGTTCGGGCGCGCACGACTTCTTCGTGTTCCTTCCGTTCGGTGAATTCCAGATGCCCGTCCTTACCAAACACCAGCGGACGCTCGTCATCGGTCAGGACGGTGATGCGATGGGTGTCGTGCGGTTGAACCGTGGAGCGATCGAAGCGGAAATGGCGCAGAACCCCGCCAAACGCCCGGGCCAGATTCGCCTCGGTGAAAGTCTCGGCCAGCGGACCCGCGGCGAGGACGGTGCGGTTGATGATGACGGCGTGATCGCAGAACTCCGGGACCGACCCGAGGTTGTGCGTCGAAACCAGGATGATGTGTCCGGCGGCGCGAAGTTCCCGGAGCAACGTGATGATGGCGGCCTCCGTTTTGACGTCGACGCCGGTGAAGGGTTCGTCGAGCAGAATGATCCGACCCTGCTGCGCCAAGGCCCGGGCCAGGAACACGCGTTTCTTCTGGCCGCCGGAGAGTTCGCCAATCTGCCGTTCCCGGAAATCCCACATCTGAACCCGCCGTAAGCTGTCTTCGACCCGGCGCTTGTCCTCGGCCCGGGGAATGCGGAGGAAGTTCATATAGCCGTATCGGCCCATCATGACGACATCCCACACGCTCACCGGGAAGGACCAGTCCACCTCCTCCGCCTGGGGAACGTACGAGACCCAGTTTCGCTTTTGGGCTTCGGCGATGGTTTGACCGGCGACCCGAACCGTTCCCTGGCTGGGCCGCAGGAAGCCCATGATGGTTTTGAACAGGGTCGATTTGCCGCTGCCATTGATGCCCACCAAGGCGCAAATCGTCCCACTATGTAGTCGGAAGCTGGCATCGCGGACGGCGACATTGCCGTTGTTGTAGGTGACCGTGACCTGGTCGATCACGAGGTCGAGGGTGGCGATCGTTGGAGCGGACTGGGCGGGCAGAGTCATGGAGGTCACCGGGACGGGAACCCGTTCGCGACGGTATTGGCGTTGAATTCCAGCAATTTCAAGTAGGTCGGTGCGGGTCCGTCGGGAGGAGTGAGGGAATCCACATAAAGCAGACCCCCGTAGCGGGCTCCGGTTTCCTGGGCGACCTGGCGCATGGGTTTGTCGCTGATGGTGCTCTCGCTGAACACCACCGGAATGCGGTTTTGGCGGACCAGATCCACCACCTTGCGCACTTGCTGCGGCGTGCCTTCCTCATCGGCGTTGACCGGCCAGAGGTACAGTTCCTTGAGACCGTAATCGCGGGCCAGATAGGTGAAGGCCCCTTCGCTGGTGACCAGCCACCGTTGGTTCTCCGGAATGCTGGAGAGCTTTTGGCGAAGCGGTTCGTCGATGGCGCGAATCTGGGCCGTATAGGCCGCCGCGTTGGCGTTGTAGGCGGCGGCGTTGGTCGGATCGAGTTTGACCAGGGCCTGACGAATGTTCTCCACGTACCGAATCGCATTGGCGGGGGACATCCAACTGTGCGGATTCGGCTTTCCGTTGTAGGGACCTTCCGTGATGCCCAGCGGTTGGATACCCTCGGTCAACACCACCCCGGGTACATTTTTGACGCTGGTGAAGAACCGTTCGAACCAACGTTCCAACCCGAGACCATTCCACAACACGAGGTCGGCTGACTGGGCTTTGACGATGTCGAGCGGCGTGGGCTCGTACTCGTGGATTTCAGCGCCGGGTTTGGTGATCGACTCCACGATGGCGTTGGTGCCGGCCACGTTTTGCGCCATGTCCTGGATGATCGTGAAGGTGGTGAGAATTCGTTTCCGGCCGTCATTGGACGAAGTGGTCGCTTCGCCTCCCCCCTGTCCGCAGCCCGGGGCGAGACCGAGCAATACCCAAGCCACCAACCATCGACCGAACATTCGCCACGAGGTTGGCGCGTCCGCTTCCCTGGAACCGGGTGGAGAGTTGAACGTTGAGAGTCGAGAGGTCAGCAGGTTCATGGTTCCCACTTGCGTTCGATTCTTGGGAGTTCCGTCTACTTGGAAGGTTGTCATGAGATTCAAAATCGGCACGAGAAGCCCAGGAACGGGTTCCAGTCAGGAGCGGAGCGGGTCACGCCTATATTGAGGCCGGCGTCCAGTAGCATGTTGTCCGTGAGAGCGAAGGTGAACCCGAAGTCGAAAGTCCCCACCCAGGGTTCATCGTCTGGCGGCACTTCGCTGAAGAATTCCACATACCCACTCAACGCGCCGTAGATCGGCCGGCCCAGGGTGATCGTGTTGACGTAGGCCGCCGCCACCCCGTTGGAGTTCGAGCGCAGGAAATCGACTTCGGTCATCAGTCCCAATCCGAACTCCGCCGGAAGTTCGACGGCCAACGGCACTATGATCCCTCCTTCGACCGTGGGCGCACCGAGATCGTCCTGACTCGTCGGCCAGGTGATGTAGGGCATCACAGCCAGGGCAGTCGTCCCGCCGTCGTTGCCCCAGAGATTGATTTTCAGCCGGGTCAGGATGTCTCCAAAACCGGACTGAATCGTTTCGGACTGAGGGGTCCGCTCGCGAAGACGGTTGTAGGTCTGGACGATCACCTGAAGATCGACGGAGTTGGCCAAGCCCGCCTTCCAATTCATGGGCGCCACGGCCAGCGCCTCGGTGACAACCTGCCCGTGGTCGCCGGGCTCGGAGTCGTAGGCGTAGTTCACGACATCCATCTCCAGCTGGTAATGGCCGGCATCGACGGTGTAGGGACTCTCAGTTTTGTCCGGCCGATCCAGGCTCATCGGACGCATCAGCGCGGTGGGAACCGGATTGAAGAGCGTGTACTGGCGCTTATCGGGATTTGGTTCGGCGCCGATGAGACTCAGGCAGCCCCCCAACGAAAGGGCCCACCAAGGACGCGGGAGTGAGGAGAAGGAAGTTGGTTTCACGTAGTTCAGTTACTCACCGTGGGGGACACGTGTATCGATGGAGAGAGTATGCGTCAAAACAATTTGTTTTAAGGGACAAACATTGAATGCCGTTGGACACCTGCGAGCTTGGCGGCCGGTGGGATTCCTGTTAAGCGATTCGGATGCCGTCCAAAGCTCAGTCCCGGGCCCAGGCGTCGCGACGCTCGGAGTCCACGGAGGACCATCTCGAGCGCATCCAGGAATTGGTGGAAGCCAAGGGATACGCCCGGGTAACCGACATTGCTGAAGCGCTGGATTTAAACCGCTCCACCGTGTCGAACATGGTTCGGCGGTTGGCGAAGCGTGGCTACGTGAACTACGAGCGATACCGGGGGTTCACCCTGACCACGGAAGGCCAGGCAGTGGCTCGGCATATCAAGCAGCGACACCGGACGATGAGTGATCTTTTGGAGCTGCTGGGGCTGGAGCCGGAGACGGTGGCGGACGACGTGGAAGATATTGAGCATCACCTGCGTCCACAGACCCTTCGGGTGTTTGAGTCCCTGGTGGAGTTCTGGCGCAAGCATCCGGCCGCGCACCGACAGTTTCTGGAATACCACGGTCGCCGCGACCGGTGACGCGGCCCTTGCTGGTCAACGTCAGAAGTCGTGTCGTGGAACCGCGCGTGATGGCGCCATGAGTAGGGGTGGTTTTCCCGCGGAGTGCGCGGAGGCCGCCGAGGAAGAGTCGTTCGGAGTACCGCCTTTAGGCGGCGGAGCGCCCGGCTACCCCCGGGTCCTCAGATTACCTGGCACTCTATTGGGGCGACGGCTCGGCGGCTTCCGATCACCTGGTATTCTGGGTCGTTCGTCCCGTTCTTCCTCCCGGTTTCCTGTTTCCAGATTTTTCCTTTCCCCGCCATTTCAGGTTCGTTTTCGCGGGGTTGTCGGCGACGTTGCTTGGCGGCGGAAACACGTCCCGGTACGGTTCAATCCGAACCATGAAGCTCCCTGCGCTTGCCTCGCCCCAACGCCTTCTTTCCAGGCTCTTCGAATCGCTGTCGCCTCAGTTGGCCTTGCTCATGGTCGCGACCGGGCTCGGCGGAGCGGGCTGTAGTTCCACAGGCTCCGGCGGTTCGGAGAAATTTGCGTCGGCGCTGACCTTTCATGCCTCCTTCGACCACGGCGTGAATGCGGACTTCGGCAAAGGGGACCTCCGCCTTATGAATGCGCCGTCCCTGGACAAGCGGGCCGAGGCTACGCCCGGACTTCCGGCTGGGGGCGAGGTTCAGCTGGCCGAGGGGGTGGGCCGCTTCGGCAATGCCCTGCGGTTCGTCCGGAAGTCGCCGCTGATGTTTTATCAGGCCCAGGGGAACTTCACTTACCGGACCAATCTTTGGAGCGGCACGGTCTCCTTCTGGCTGAGCGTTGATCCCGCCGCAGACCTAGCCATGAGTTTCTGTGACCCCATCCAGATCACCCCGCGCTCGTGGAATGATGCGGCCTTCTTCGTTGAATTCGAAAAGCGAACCAACGAGATCCCTTTCCGTCTGGGTGTCTATCCCGACTTCAAGGTCTGGAATCCCCAGAATCGCAAGTGGGAGGACCTGCCTGCCGCCGAGAAACCCCTGGTCACGGTCCCGCCACCCACGCCCTTCGGCCGCGGACGTTGGACCCATGTCGCCTTTACCTTCGAAAACTTCAATTCCGGCCGGCCGGACGGGGTGGCGACGGTGTATTTGAACGGACAACCCGCCGCCACCATCCCGGCCCGGACCCAGACCTTCACCTGGGACCTCCAACAAACGCTGGTCATGCTGGGGGTGGGCTACCTCGGTCTCTGGGATGAACTTGCGCTCTTCAATCGGGCGCTGACGCCAGCCGAGATCGCCGAGCTCTACGCTCTGCCCCAGGGCGTCGCTGGCCTCCATCGCTAACGTCCGCTTTCGGCAGTCGACTCGCGGACCGGTCGCGGTGCCGTTGTATCGCCGACATTCCACCGTGCCTCAGGGGCATGGTCGGAGGGCGAATGCCAGGCAGGATTCGAACGTCCATCCCGGCGGTTGTCTCGGACGGTCCCAGAGTAGGCAGGCCTCGTTTCGGGGAATTTTCTCCCTAGAGCGGCGTGCAAACTCATGGACTCGCCCTACCGACTGCCTAGACTGGCAAATCATTCCACGGGTATGAGTCGATTTTTCCGTATCTTCGTCGCGGGCTGCCTGGCCTGGATGGCCGCATCCCTCCTTCACGCCGCCGATCCCCTGCGGGTCTTTATTCGCGGTGGTGTCAAAACCCACGGTCCCAATCAGCATGACCATCCCCGCTTCCTCGGGGATTGGACCAAGCTTCTGGGCGAACGTGGGATGAAGGTGGATGGTTCGATGCAGTTTCCCACGGCGGCCCAGTTGGAAGCCACTGACGTCGTGATCATCTACGCCGCCGACGGCATGAAGATCACCGGCGAAGAACGTACGCGGTTCGAGAAGTATCTCCAACGCGGCGGCGGCCTGGTGGTGATCCACGACGGCGTGGTGGCCGGCGACCAGCACGAATGGGCCAAGAAGGTCCAGGGTGGGTCGTGGCGTTGGGACGGCGAGAAGAAGACGCAGTGGCACGAAGGTGATGTCGGACTCTACTTCGTTGATCCCGAGGATCCGATCACCCGCGGAATCTCCAACTTCGATTGGAAGGATGAAGTCTACAACCAGATGGACATGTCGCCCGACGTGGATGTCCTGGCGGTGAGCTTCGTGGACGTGTTCAACATCTGGCCGCAGATCTGGACCTACCAAAAAACCTGGGACGGCGGCACCTCGCCGTACCGCGCTTTCGTCAGCCTGCCTGGTCACGAGTACGACGTGTTCAACACGCCTCATTACCGCGCCCTCCTGCTGCGCGGGATCGCTTGGGCCGGCAAACGGGCCAATGTGGACGAGTTCTGTCAGCCGGCCGAACTGGCTTCACTGCGGTATCCGGCGGGCGGACCCAAGCCGGCTCCGGAAGCGGTCAAAACCTTCCAGTTGCACCCTGAGTTCAACGTGACCCTAGCCGCAGACGAAAACGTCGCGAAGAAGATCATGTCGCTCGATTGGGATCCCCAGGGACGGCTCTGGGTCGTGGAGACTCCGGAATATCCGGGAGGCCTCGACGTCAACAAGAACGACTTCAAGGCCTACTGGAATCGCGCTCAGGATCCGACCACGTTCCCGGTCGGCGGCAAGCAACCGCGCAAGCCACTGGATCGCATCTCCATTCTCAAGGATTCCAACGGGGATGGCGTGATGGACCAGCAGACAGTGTTCGCCGACGGGCTCGAACTGCCCACCTCGTTGGTGTTCTACCGGGACGGCGTGATCGTCTCCCAGGCTCCGGACATTCTGTGGATTCGGGACACCACCGGGGACGGTGTGGCCGACAAGGTTGAGACGCTCTATACCGGCTGGGGCACGTTCGATACGCACGCCGTGATCAACAATTTGCGCTGGGGCCCGGACGGCTGGGTGTACGGCACGGTTGGTTATACCCGCGGAAAGGTGAAGTCGGGTGACGGCACTAAGAACTTCGGCGACATCGCGGCGGGCGTTTTCCGGTTCCGGGCCGATGGCTCGATGTTGGAGCAGGTCGCGGCCGGTGGTTGCAACACCTGGGGCTGCGAAGTCGCGCCGGACGGGGAAATCGTGTTCACCACGGCGACCTGCGGCGAACCCATCTGTCACGTCGTGATTCCCGAGAAGGTCCTCGCGCGCGGTCAGGTGGGCGGGCTGAAGTCCTTCCTCAACATCATTGAGGAGAACAAGATTTATCCGGCCTTCGAGGAGAAGCGTCAGCCGTACGTGCAGATTGACTGGGTGGGCGCTTGGACGGCCGCTGCTGGAGCGACCATTTACGACGGTGGGGCCTGGCCGGCGAAGTGGGCTCCGGAGGATCGTTACTCCTTCTTCATGGGTGAAGCCACCCGGCAGCTGTTTCACCACGAATTCCTGGATCCCAAGGGAGCCACCTACCAGGGCCGCAAGGAAGACGGCCGCAAGCAAACTGAGTTCCTGGCGAGCACCGACTACTGGTTCCGGCCGATCCACAGTCGCGTGGGTCCGGATGGCGCGCTCTACGTGGTCGATTTCTACAACCAGATTGCGGTGCACAACGACACCCGCGGTCCGGCTCACGGCGCCCGTAACGCCGCGACACGTCCCGATCGCGATCATCAGTTCACGCGTCTCTGGCGGATTCAGCACAAGGAAGCCAAGGCGTTGCCGCCGTTCTCGCTTAAGGCGAGCGACCCGGCCGGGCTGATCACCATGCTGGCGCATCCCAACGGTTGGGTGCGCTCCACGGCCAATCGCCTGCTGTTTGAAACGCAGCCGACCACCGTAACGCCCGCCCTCACGGAAATGCTCAAGACAAGCCCGAGCAAGTACGGCCGAATCCAGGCGCTCTATTCCCTGAACAATCTGGGCCAACTCAATGATGGTCTGCTGCTGGTTGCGTTGAAGGATGGCGACAGTGCCGTTCGTAAGAACGCCGCCCGGGTGGCCTTGGAACGTCCGGAAGTCGGCGCCGACGCCGTGAGGGCCATTCAAGCTTTGCTGACCGACCCGGATGGTCGGGCGAAGATCAACGCGCTGATGGCCCTGGGAAGTTTGCCGCCTTCCCGCGAAACGGCCGATGCCATCGTCGCGGCCTGGCCCAGCTTCAAGGATCCTTGGCTCGAGTCGGCGGCGGTCGGTGCCGCAGCGCGCGACCCGTTGCTCTTCCTGCAGGCCGCCTTGGCCGCGTCGGATCCGGCGTTTGTCGCGGGTTATGTTCCGCATCTGGCGCGCCTGGTCGCGCAGCAGGCCGATGAAACGAAGGCTGCGCAGTTCGTGATGTTGTTGGGATCGTCACCGGCCCGGACGGATGGCTTGAAGCAGGTCGCCCTCGACAGTTTCACCGCCAACCTCAAGGCCACGATCAAGCCGACTCCTAGCGCCTCGCTCACCACCTCCCTGCGGTACCTGCTCGCGTCAGAGCGGACCGCCGGTTCCGTGCTCCCGCTGGTGGCTCGCTGGGACACCGAGGGTAAGCTGACCAACGCCGTCAAACCCGCGGTCGCCCGAGCCGAAGCTCAGCTCGCTAATCCCGCCCTGAGCGATCAGGTCCGTGGTCAGGTTGCCGCCAACCTGGTGGGCGTGCGTAATCTGGACGCTTCGATCATTCCCGCCGTGGTGGCCATGCTCGGCAGCGATGCCAGTCCGGCCCTGCAAAAGCGGGTGGTCGATGCTTTGGGGGCCAATCCGGACACGGCGCTCGCCCTCGTCGCCGCTTTCCCGAAATTGCCCGCCGATGTCGTTGAGCCCGCCTTTGGGCAGATCGTGAAGCGGGCGGACACCACCGCTGCCTTCCTGGATCTGCTCGCCGCCAAGCAGGTGGATCTCCTGAAGCTCGGACCCGCCCGGCAACATCGGTTGCGGACGCATCCCGATGCGACCATCGCCAAGCGGTCCAACACCGTCATCGACGACCTCAAGGGTCCCGAAGCAAAGGAGAAGGATGCGTTGCTCGCCAAGTTCACGCCGGAGGTGCTGAAGCCCGGCAATGTGGAGAACGGCAAAAAGCTCTACACCGCCAATTGTGCCGGCTGCCACGTCTTCAAAAACGAAGGTCGCAATCTCGCACCCAATCTCACCGGCATGGGCGCCCACGGTCCGGCGGATCTGCTGATTCACATCGTGGATCCGAACCGGCTCGTGGAACCGAACTTCGTGTCCACGCTGATCGAGACCAAGGATGACCAGTCCTACGACGGCATCATCGATCGCGAGAACGCCCAGGAAGTCGTCCTGCGCAACGCCACCGGCGACTACACGCTGCGCACTGCGGACATCAAGTCGCGCTCCAGTTCCGGACGCTCCCTGATGCCTGAAGGCTTTGATCAACTCGGAGCCGAAGGACTGCGGGATCTTCTGGCGTATCTCTGCGCGGATGAAAATCGGTTCCGCATGCTGGATTTGACCCCGGCCTTTACCGCCAACAGCAGCCGCGGCCTGTACAACAGTCCCGACAACGTGGACGAAACGGTCACCTTCCGCAGTTACGGTCTGAAGAAGGTGGACGACATTCCGTTCGACGTGGTGAGTCCCAATAAGGCGGTGGCCAACGTGGTCGTGCTCAAAGGTGGCGCCCCCAATGCCTGGTCCCGCAAGACCCTTCCGCAAAAGGTGGAGGTGAAGGTGGGCGTGCCGGCCAGCAAACTCCATTTCCTCGGCGGTGTGGGTGGCTGGGCGTATCCGGCCGTCGATGACGATGATCTTCCGGTGTTGAAAGCCACGGCCCATTTTGCCGGCGGCGGTACGGAGGAAATGGTGTTCCGCAATGGCCAGGAAATCGCCGACTACATCGGAAACTTCGACGTGCCGAAGTCCAAAGGGCTGGCCCAGTTCACTCGGCGCGGACAGATCCGCTGGCATAGTGCGGCGGTCCGCGGAACCAACGTGATCGAGAAGCTTACGCTCGAGAGTTACGACAACGGCGTGGCTCCCACTGTGTTCGCCATCACCGCCGAAAATGGTCCCCGCACCGGGCCCGAGGCGGAAGTGAAACCAGCGAATACCAAACCCGCGGCCGCCGCGACGCTGGAGGCCGCTCCGAAGGACAGCCTGCGCATCCTGATTGTGGGTGGCGGTAGCAGCCACGACTTCCAGCGGTGGTTTAATTTGAAGGACGCCGAAACCCTCCGGGAGTTGCCGGGAGCGGTGGTGGCGTACACGGAGAACACCGATGACATCGCCGCGGCGGCGCCCTTCACGGACGTCATCTACCTGAGCAACAACAAGCCCATCCGCAGTCCCGCCTCGCGGCAGGCCATCTTCGCCCACGCCCAGGCCGGCAAGGGGTTACTGTTGATCCATCCCGCGCTCTGGTACAACTGGGCCGACTGGCCGGAATACAATCGTCAGCTTGCGGGCGGCGGCTCCAAGAGCCATGACCGCTACGGGGAATTTGAAGTGACGGTCCTGACCGACGTGAAGTCCCCGGTGACGGCCGGACTGCCGGCGACCTTCAAAATCACCGATGAGCTGTACCACGATGTTCGGGACAGCCAGGGCGTGCCGCCCCTTGTTCTGGCCACTGGCAAATCGCCGGTTGATGGTCGGGTGTTCCCGGTCGTCTGGCTGAGCCAGGTTCGCGAGGGACGCGTCGCCTGCGTCACGCTCGGCCACGATGGTCAGGCGCACAGCCATCCCGCCTACCAGCAGCTGCTGAAGCAGGCCGCCACCTGGGCGGCCGGCCGCGAACCGGCGAAGTAAACGGTCCCAATCCTTCAACCCCGGGTGAGGCCACGCCTTGCCCGGGGTTTTTTCTGGGCGCTCAACCCGGCTGAGTCTGCGCCAGAATCCATGCCGCCGCCGCCGGCAGATCATCCACGACTACGGCGGCTCCCAAGCGGTGGGCCTCCTTCTGCTCCGTCGTCGCACCGTAGCCGGTGCGCACCAGCAAGCTCGCCGCACAGCCAGCGTTCCAGCCGGTCTCCACATCAATCCACTTGTCGCCGACCATGTAACTTTGCGCGAGATCAACGCCGAACTGGTCGCGAGCATCGAACAGAAACGCTGGCGAAGGCTTGCGGCCACGGCTCGGTTGCTCGGGCGATTCCGGGGAGAAATAAATCTCGGTAAACGTCACGCCGGCCGGCGTCAGCAGCTCCTTCATCCGGGCATTCACCGAATGCAGATCGTCCTCGGTGTAGTAACCTCGGCCAATTCCGGATTGGTTGGTCACGACGATCAGCTGGAAACCGGCGTCCTGCAGCTGACGCAACGCGCGCTCGGCACCCGGAATCAGTTCGAACTGCTCGGCCTTCGACAGGTAGTGGCGATCCACATTGATCGTGCCGTCTCGATCAAGAAACACAGCGCGAACGGCGCGGGAAGCACTCATGAATGTTGAGCAAAACTAGCAATCAATTCCTCGGGCGTGACCGTGGCCGTGCCGATCTTTCCAACGACCACTCCAGCGGCGTGATTGGAAAAGACCGCGGCTTCCATCGGCGAAGCGCCCGCTGCAATCGCGAGGGTGAAGCTCGCGATCACCGTGTCGCCCGCGCCCGAAACATCGAAGACTTCCTGGGCAACGGTCGGTACGTGGAAGGGCTTTTGCCCCTGCTGACACAACAGCATGCCAAGCTCGCCCAGTGTGACCAGCAACAGAGCGGGTCGCAGATCCCCAAGAAGTTTGGCCACCACCTGCATCAAAGGTTCGTCCTGCAGCGGATCCGCATGACGCACGGTGTCCGCCAAGCCGGCCAGCTCGAAGGCTTCCTTGCGATTGGGGGTCAGAAGGGACAATCCGCGGATGTCCAGGGTATGCCCTGGTTTGGGATCCAAGCTCAGCCAACGCCCCCGGGCCCGACATCGTTCGCGAAGCGCATCCACCAGGGGCTGGGTCACCACTCCTTTGGCGTAATCCCCCACGCTAACGGCATCCGCCGTGTCCAACGCGGCCTCGATCTGGCGGACGAGTTTCTGCGTGGCAGCCGGAGAAATGTCCCCGCGGGTTTCCCGATCCAGGCGGGTGACTTGCTGTTTCTGCGCGACGATGCGCGTCTTGGTGGCGGTGTGAAATCCGGAGACGGGCAGCAATCCGTCGCAACCGACGCGTTGCTCGCCCAGTAATCGACGCAACTGGCTGGCGCTGGCGTCCCGTCCGACGACTCCGAAGAGATCTGACTGGCCACCCAGGGCGGTCAGATTGCGCGCCACGTTGGCCGCACCGCCGGGCATGAAACTTTCCCGTTCGAACTCGACCACGGGGACGGGGGCTTCCGGGGAGATTCGGGTGACGCGGCCCCAGATGAACTGGTCGAGCATTACGTCTCCGACGACCAGCACCCGGGTTTGGGAAGCTCGATCCAGCAGTTCGCGAACGCGTTTGAGGGAGAGGAGGTTCATGGGCTCGGCGAAGGCCGGGCCGGGAGGCTGGCAAGGAGCGCAGCCGAAGACAAGACGGCAGGATTCCCGAAGGTCAGCTTACTGGGGCTTGGTCGCGGGCACGGGATCTTGAACTTTCGCCGAGCCGTCCGAACCGATTTCGGCCTTCAAGGGCGCCGGAGCATTGGTGGTCGCAGCTGGAGCCTTGCGGAACCCTTCGTTCAGCACCTGAGCGCCCTTCTTCTCGTAGCCGTACAAGCCCCGTCGAATGAAGTCGATGCGTCGGGCGATGCTGAGTTCGTCCTTCAACTTGCGCAGTTGGTCCCGCAGGACGGCCAAGTTGTTGAACTTTCGCTCCAGTTCCGCCTTCTCCGCGAGCAGCCGCCGCAGCTCCCGCTGCAACTGTTCCCGGTCGCCTTCGCTAGTGGCCAGCTTGCGTTCCGTTTCGTTGATGCGCGTGTTGAGGCCGGAGATTTCCCCGGTGAGCCCCTCCATCTTTTGGGTCAGATCGTCCCGTTCCGCTTCCAAGCCGGCGATCTGCTTGTCCCGACGTTCGATCTCGGCTCGCGCAGCCTCGGCGGCCACTTTGGCCTCAGTTTCGGTGCGATTGAGTTCCAGGGATACTTCGGTCCAGCGGTTGGACAGAATCCCCAGTTCTTGGATGCGACTGGCCAGATTGGTCTCCAAGGAGGCGTTAACCTTCTGTTGTTCCGTCAGTCTGAACGTGGTGGTGACTAGGTCGTTCGACAACGTCATGAGTCGGCTCGTCGACCGGGCCTGCTCCTCGCTGGCCTGCTTGCTGGTGTAAATCCAACCCGCCCCCAGGCCGAGCACGACCAGGAGCAACAGGAGACTCAGTGTTTTCGCGCTCATACCCACTGCCAAGCTGCTCGCATGCCAGTCTGGGCGCAAGATTGGGTTGGCTCCTTGCGAGCCCGAAGTCCGACCCTAAGGTGCCTTATGGAATTTCCGGATCGGGTCGGCGTCATGATTCTGGGGAACGGTCACCTGTTCCCTCAGGCCATGCTGCCGTTGTTCATTTTCGAACCCCGCTATCGCACGATGCTGGCGGAGTCACTGGAGAGTCATCGAATGTTCTGTTTGGCTATGAAACGGCCCGATGTCTCCGGAGAACGCCCCTGCGAGTTCGCCGGACTCGGAGTGGTCCGGGTGGCGGTGAAGAATCCCAACGGAACGTCCAATCTCATTCTCCAAGGGCTGACCCGCGTGCGCTTGGGCAAAGCCCTACAAACACGGCCCTACCGGATTCACCGAATTGAAGCGGTGGAATCCGAAGTGGCGGAAACGCTGGTCGCAGATGCTCTGGTCGGCCGCACTCTGGACCTGGTCGATGCCCGCCTGCGTCTCCAGCATGCGCTGCCCCCCGCGGTGCTCACCCAACTCGTGGGCGAACCCGGGGATCAGCCCATCCGCATTGAAGACTGCCTGGAAGCCCTTCGACGGGTGGATGATCCCGGAGCTCTGGCCGATCTGATCGCCACGCTGCTGCTGCCCGATCCCATGATGCGGCAGATCATTTTGCAGACGGTGAACGTGGAGGAGCGGTTGCGGCATCTGGTGCATTTTTTGGTGGGCGAAGTCAGTCGGGCAGCGAAGGGTTCCGACACATGAATCCGCCGCCCCTGGCCGAAGAACAATTGCAACAGGCCAGCACCGCCGAAATCCATTCGGCTCTCTTCGCACAAATGATCGCGGGCCACGCCCAAATGGCGATGATGCTGTTGGGGAAATACCCCAATCCGCAGACGGGGGAGAACGAGCCGGTCAATCTGGAAGCGGCCAAGATGTTCATCGACCAGCTGGAAATGCTGGAGGCCAAAACCCGAGGCAATCTAACGGCGGAGGAAACCGGACTGCTTCGTCAAATGATCACCGCCACCCAGATCGGTTTTGCCGAGGTGATCGATGCCCAGGTGGGCGATAACGATTCGGGGTCAAAATCCTGAAACTGCCGCCCTGGCTCCGGGGTGATTCGGACATGAAGGTGCTATGTCTGCTGGTGGGTTGGGCGCTTCTGCTGGTGCTGTGTTGGCCGCTGGCCTTCCTCGTCCTGCTGTTGTTCCCGTTCGTCTGGCTGTTGACCTTGCCCTTTCGGTTGCTGGCCGTGCTCGTGGAAGCCGCCTTTGCCTTGGTCCGGGCCATCCTGCTGCTCCCCGCGCGACTCTTGGGCGGGGGTAGTCGCCGTGCTGGTTGATCACGGGGTAGGGATGGACCGCCGGGCCGTCCCCGCGTTCCGGCGCAGCGTCGGAACGCGGACTTTGCTGGTCAGTGTTGGAGATCCTGCGGCTTGAGCCTCCTGGAGCGGGGAGAGTTTCCCGCGGAGTACGCGGAGAACGCGGAGGGGGAAGGATGAATCTGGAACGCCGGAAAACAGGAAGAAGACCCTTCCTATGGAGTGCGGCAGACCTTCTAGCGAGACCTTCTGCCGGGGCCGCCTTCCCGCTGACCGCACAGCGTCCCTTGGTCGGGCGAGGTT
Source organism: Verrucomicrobiota bacterium (assembly GCA_017309115.1). Classification (GTDB taxonomy): domain Bacteria; phylum Verrucomicrobiota; class Verrucomicrobiia; order Limisphaerales; family UBA9464; genus UBA9464. Next base: position 38,837 of record JAFLEF010000055.1, read on the forward strand.
TCATCGAGCCGCTCTGCCTTACCTCTTGCCCCTTACCCGCTTCTGATCCCCAGTCGCTCGGGCGCACCCGACTTACTCCTCCACAAGTTCCCCGTTCCCTCTCATGTTTGCTCCATGGCGCAAGGGCGGGGATCCAAGAAGCACACGAGTGGCTCCAGGAATGGCGAACTCCAGGTCCCACCGGACCACGATTGGCGCAGTACCGACTCGGAGGAAATCGACCGCCGCCGACAGCGCGCCCGCGACGAGCGGATGCGCATTGCCAATCTCACCCCGGAACATCCGGTTTTCTCGAATTTCGAGGTTCACTCGGGCAGTGGCCGGAGCTACCAGGTCGAGATTCGCGATGTGTCGTCCCGTGAGTTCGCGTGCGATTGCGTGGACTTCCGGTCCAATGGACTCGGCACCTGCAAACACGTCGAGGCTGTCCTGCTCTGGCTCCAACGTCGGCACCGCCCGGCCTTCCGCCAAGGCGTCCTCACCGGATCCGACCGACTGGAACTCCTCGTGGATCGCGAACGCGGTCAGCTTTTCCTGAGGGCTCCAAGCAACCTCCAAATACCTCAGAGCCTCTCTCGATGGTTCAATCCCAACGGCACCCTCCGAGGGGACGATCCCCACGCCGCCGTCCAGGCCTGTCAGAAGGTGGCGGCTGATCGGCCAGCCCTTCGAATCTCCCTGGAAGTGGCCCCATGGCTCGAACTGAATCGACGCCGGGAAGAAAGCATCGCGGCCCGCCGGGAGTACGAAGCCCGCGTGCAGTCCGGCGAATGGCCGCCGCAGGAAACGCTCGTTCCACTGCTGCCCTACCAGCGGGCGGGAATGCTTCACCTCGCCTTCCGCGAGCGGGCGCTGCTGGCGGATGAAATGGGCTTGGGCAAGACGATTCAGGCCATCGCCGCCTGTGCCTTGCTTCACCGTCTGGGCCGCGCTCGGCGCGTTCTGGTCGTCTCACCGGCCTCGCTCAAAGCCGAATGGGAGGAACAGATTCGACGGTTCACTCCGCTCTCCGCCCGACTGGTGTTCGGACATCATCTCGCGCGAAAGAAACTCTATCGCCAGTGCGCCGCGGGTGAGGACAACGCGTTCTTCATTCTCACCAATTACGAACAGGCGGTCCCCGATCTCGAGATCATCAACTCCGTGCTCCAGCCGGACGTCATCATTCTCGACGAAGCCCAGCGCATCAAAAACTGGAACACCAAAACCTCCCGACGCATCAAGCAGCTGCAGAGCCGTTACGCCTTCATCCTCACCGGGACACCCATCGAGAACCGGATCGATGAGCTGCGTTCCCTCGTGGATTATCTCGATCCGGCGGTCCTCGGGCCCTTGTTCCGGTTCAATCGGGACTTCTACCAACTGAACGAACGCGGCCGCCCGGTCGGTGTGCGCAATCTCGACGCGCTCCACCGCCGCGTTCAACACCTGTTGTTGCGCCGCCGAAAGTCGGAGGTCGCCAACGAACTGCCCACGCGCACCGACCATCATCGGTTTGTCCAACTGACTCCCAAGCAGCGGACCGCCTACGCCAGCCATGAACAGGAGGTCATGATTCTGGCCTCCCTGGCCGAGCGTCGGGCGCTCACTCCGCGGGAGCAGGATCAACTGCAACGCGAACTCGCGATGATGCGGATGATCTGCGACACCAATTTCATTCTCGATCCCAAGGACCGCGAGTGTCCGAAATTGACGGAAATTGCCCGCATTCTCGAAGACAGTGCCGCCGAGGGATCGAAGGTCATCGTGTTCTCCGAGTGGGAACGAATGCTCGAACTGGTCCGAGACTATTGTCGCGACCACGGCCTGGATTGCGCCTGGCACACAGGCTCGGTCCCACAGCAGAAGCGCCGCGCCGACATCAACCGCTTCAAGGAGGATCCCCAATGCCGGGTCTTTCTCTCCACGGATGCCGGAGCCACCGGCCTCAATCTTCAGGTCGCTTCCGTCGTGGTGAACTGCGACCTGCCGTGGAATCCGGCCCGGTTGGAGCAACGCATCGCCCGCGCTTGGCGGAAATTCCAAACCCAGGCGGTGACGGTGATCAATCTGATTTCCGAGGACACGATTGAACACCGCATGTTGGAGACGCTGGCGACCAAACGCAGCGTGGCGGAAGGGGTGCTGGACCGTCCCGGAGAGATCACCTCGGTGGTGTTCCGAAAGTCCGCCAAGGACACCGCCGACCGTCTCCGCAGCCTGACTCGTCGGGACGGTGAGGCGGCTCCGGCGCCCAAAGTCTCTTCGGCTCAGCCCCGCGATGTCCCGCGCGAGTTTGCGGCCCGTCTGAAACAACAGTTCGGCCCGCAGGTACTGAGCTGTGAAGAATGCCAACCAGTCGCCGGGGGACCTCCCCGGATCCTGGTCGTAGTCCAGCATCCGGGATCCGTCCTGACTCCGAGTTTCGACGGGCTTCGCGAGAGCCACTTTCCTGTTGGGGAGAGCGGGACGCCTTCCTGCGACGTGGAGGTGATTGACCGTGCGACGCAGGAGGCGATTGAACGGTTGGTGAAGGCGGGTCTGCTCCAACGGGTCGAAGGGGTCCGGCGCGATCTCTTGGCGGCGGAAATCGCGCCTCGGCCCCTGACTGACGAGGAGCAAGCGCGCCGAGACGCGGCTGCCGTCCGGGCGGAGCGACTGCTTCGGCGGGCCCAGGTACTGGGTGAGGCCGACTTCCCGGAGGAAGCCGCGGCGAGTCTTCGGGAAGCCCTGCTGCCGATGGCGATTGCTCGCGCCATCGGAGAACGCTGGCCGGTCCCAACGAATGATCAGGATTTGCTAAAGGACCGTTGGATCACCACGTGGGGATCGGCCTATCTTACCGTGCAGCATGTGCTCGCCGGGACCGTTGCCGACCCCGCCGCCGCCCGAGTCATCCTGACAACCTGGATGTCCCAGTCTTCCGGGCTCTGAGTCCCTTGAAACCCTCCCGCCGTACCAGGTTTGCAACGTGCTGCGATGGGGGGTGGAAGATCAATCCGGTTGCGAGGGCTGCCACGATCTCGTCGTCAACGCCGGTACATCCTAATCAAGAATCTGCGACAACCTAGGTGGAGTCTGTGGATCAACATCCGCTAAATGTCGCAGAGAGGACGTGACCAAGGTGTGGTGAAATCCGGGAAAAGAGTGCCCCTCTTGTCCTTCCCGGAGTTTGGCGGATTCAGGTCCCCCGATTTCCCGTTCAATTCCTGTAAGGTTCGGATCGGAGGCCCGACCCCCTCGGGGACGGTGGTCTTCCCGCCGCCCTCCTGCTTTATGAACTTCGCTCGCATCTCCCGTCTGTTCCTGGTGTCGTGCTGGATCGAACTCAGCGTGCTCCTGGCGGCCAATCCACCTTCCGACTTCACTCTGAAAGCGCCCGTCACGGGCCAAACTTTTCGTCTCTCCGAGGCCAAGGGCAGTTACGTCGTGCTTCAATTCCTGCTCAAAACCGAATGCCCGGTCTGCCTCCGACACACCCGAAGCCATTTCCTCAACGCCGAGAAGCTGAAGGGGACGATCCAACTGTTTATCAAGCCGGACGGAACCGAAGCCCTCACCGCGTGGGCCCGGGGACTCGGACCGGAACCGTCGCCGGTCATTTATCAGGATCCGGGTGCGGCACTCGCGACGGCGTTCTCGATTCCCGACGGCTATTCCTTCCACGGAGAGACAGTTCACTATCCGGCCCTGCTGATTCTCGATCCCCAGGGCCGTGAAGTCTTCCGTTACGTGGGCAAGGACAACTCCGACCGCTATTCCGTTAAGCAGCTCAATCAGAAGCTTGCGGAACTTCAGGCCAATTCGAAGGATCAACCATGACCCGTGCGACCGGTAAACCCTTGAACTCCGCCAACCCTTGTTTCGCTCAAGTGCCGTCATGACGACCATTCTTCACGAGGGTGATTTGAGCTCCCCGACGGATCATTCGAACCGAATTCTAATGGCGGCGGTGGGACTCCTGCGACAGGGAGAGGACCTGCTGTCCACCCTGAGCCCCGACCGCTATTCCCAAAAGGTCCGGGTGGCTTTCAATGGATCGATTGGCGGTCACTATCGGCATTGTCTAGATCACTTCGCGAGTCTGCTGGCTGGGCTTGAGAGTGGTGTGGTGGATTATGACCGGCGGGAACGCGATGCCCGGGTGGAGGCCGATCCGGGCCGAGCCCGCGACCTGACGCTGTCCCTTCGGCAACAGTTGGAAGCCCTGGAGCCCGGGCAGTTACTCACGCCGGTTTGGTCGCGTTGTGAAGAGAGTTATGTCCCTGGGGATTCACCGCTCACCCGTTCCACCATGGGTCGGGAGTTGGTGTATGTCATCGCCCATGGAATTCATCATTACGCTCTCATCGCGGTGATGGCCCAGGTCCTCGAGGTTCCGCTGCCGGCCGAGTTCGGCGTGGCTCCCTCCACGCTGGAGCATATGCGGTCGCGGTTGACCGACGGAGTCGGAGCATGACGGATCCCGCGGGTTTGCCCGGGGCATTTACGGAATGGCCTCCCTGGGCTCAGGCCACCGCCCTTGGTTTGGCTACCTTTGTTCAGGAGGACATTCCCACCGTAACGGCGGCGCTGTTGGCGGCTACCGGACAGTTGCCGTTGTGGGTGGGCTTTCTGGGCTGCTTCCTCGGAATTTGGATCGGGGACGCATTGTTATACGGTGCCGCTCGGGGTTTGGGACGGCCGGTACTTGAACGTCCCTGGACCCGGCGATGGGTCACCGCGGAATCCGTGGCCCGCAGTGAACGGTGGTTCGCGGAGAAGGGAACCTGGCTCCTGCTGAGCAGTCGGTTCATTCCGGGAACCCGTTTGCCGACGTATCTGGCGGCGGGGTTTCTGCGGTTGTCCTTTCCGCGCTTCCTGATCGTGACGGGCGTGGCGGTGGCGGTCTGGACCGGGTTGTTGTTCGGATTGGCCCACATACTCGGCGCACAGTTGCGCGGCTGGTTGGATCGCTGGAATTCGGTCCTGATTTGGTTGGTCCTGGGTGCAGTTCTGATCGGTGGGGTGCGCTGGCTGGTTTCGGCGCTTCAACCCGGCTGGCGTCTTCGTGGGTTGGCCGCTTGGAGTCGCTGGCGGCATTGGGAATTCTGGCCGGCTTGGCTGTTCTATTTTCCGGTGGAAATCTGGTACGTCGCCCTGGCCGTTCGACATCGGGGACTGACGGTGCCGACCGCCGCCAATCCCGGCATGGAAACGGGCGGGTTTGTCGGCGAATCGAAGTTTGCCACCCTGCGAGACTTGCAGGAGACGAGCCCCGAGTTCACCGCGACAGCGGGTCTGCTGCCGGCTGGATCGACGCCTGCTGATCGGTGGGAACGGCTGCGGAATTGGATGCAAACGTCGGACTTCGATTGGCCCGTCATCCTGAAGCCTGACGTCGGGCAGCGCGGAATGGGCGTAAAGGTGATTCGCAGTGACGCCGACGCGCGCCAGTATCTGGAGCGTTCCCCCGGGGCAATTGTGATGCAGCAGTACGTTCCGGGTCCGCGGGAAGTGGGGATTTTCTACTATCGCTTTCCCCACGAGACGAAAGGCCGGATCTTTGCCGTGACGGAGAAGATTTTTCCCGAACTAACGGGAGATGGCGTTCACACCGTGGAGGAGCTCATTTGGCGGGATCCCCGGGCGCGCTGTGTGGCGGAGCGGTATCTGACTCGATTTGCGACGCGAACCCGGGAGGTTCTGCCACGCGGTGCGACCCTCCGGTTGGTGGAAGCGGGCAACCATGCCCAAGGTTGCATTTTTTGCGATGGCGGGCGCTTCCGGACCGCGGAACTGACCGACCGCATCGATACCATCTCCCAACGCCTCACCGGATTCTTTATTGGGCGTTACGACGTGCGGTTCGCCTCGGAAGACGATTTGCGGGCGGGGCGGAACTTCCGGATTCTGGAACTGAATGGGGCGGCGGCGGAAGCCACCCACATTTACGACGCCCGCAATACCCTATGGTCGGCCTACCGAACGCTCTTTGAGCAATGGAGTCTGGTGTTTGCCGTGGGTGCGGCCAATCGCGCCCGCGGGATTCAACCCGATCCTCCCGCGAAATTGTGGCGAACGTGGCGCGCGGCGCGAAGCTTGTACACCGCCTATCCTCCGGCGGATTGATCGCATGTGCTCCGTGACCTTTTGGCCGCGCCCCGACGGTTACCTTGTCGGTATGAACCGGGACGAACTTCGAACTCGGGTTCCCGGCAATCCCCCTCGGCGGTACTTCGACTCCGGAGTCACAGTCGTTCATCCCGCGGAACCGTCCGGTGGTACCTGGCTGGCTTTGAATGATCGCGGGGTAACACTGGCGCTGATCAACTGGTATGCCATCCCGGAGCGCGCCGCGGAGCCGGTCGTGTCCCGTGGGGAGGTCGTGCGGGCGGTACGTTCAGTGACGGAGTTTGAGCAGCTTTCCCAGGGATTGGCGGATTTGCCTTTGGACCGCATGAATCCGTTTCGGTTACTGGCGTTTCTTGGGGAGTCCACGGCCGCCTGGGAAGGACGCTGGAATCGACGGCGTTGGGAGTGGTTGCGCCATCCCTGGGAGGCGGCCCAATGGCAGTCCTCGGGCCACCTGGAAGCGACCGCGCAGGAAGTTCGCGGCGCAACCTTCGCGCGGCATCGGAATGACCGGGATGCCGGCACAGTGCCGTGGCTGCGGCGTCTGCATGGTTCCCATTTGCCAGGACGGGGACCCTTCTCCATCTGCATGCACCGGGCGGATGCCCAAACCGTGAGTTACACCGAAGTGGAGGTCGAGGAGTCTTCGGCCACCCTTCGCTACTGTCCGGGTTCCTTGTGTGAAGGTCGGCCGCTGGCGGCGATGGAGCTGAAGCGGGAGGGGAATCGCTGAGAGCTGAGAGACCGGAAGAGAGAAGCGGGTAAACGGGAAGCGGTAAGACGGTGGGGCGACGCTCCACGGAACCGTTCGTGCGTGGACTTCAGACGCGTCCTTTCAACGAGAGGCGGACGGCTCCGCGGAGCGTCGCCCCACCGGGTTGAGGTCTCACCAAACCACTCTTTTCCTTACCGCTTGCTTCTTGCCCTTCCCCTCAGTCCAAAGGTCGGATCCAGAGGTTGCGGAACTCCACGGGACATCCGTGACCACTCAGGGCGATCGGACCGCGGGGGACAGCGCGCGTGGGATCGGGAACGACCCGATGCCCGATGGCGCCGTAAATAATGGCGTTGTGGTGAACGAGCACACCGTTATGAAACACGGTCACTCGGGGAGGTTCTGTCTGGACGCCGTTGTTGAATCGGGGGGCGAAGAAGATGATGTCAAAAGTCTGCCACTGACCGGGAGGACGCGTGACGTTCACCAGGGGTGGTGTTTGAGCGTAGATGGCGGCGCACTGGCCATCCGGGTAGATCGGCTCGTTGTACGAATCGAAGATCTGGATTTCGTAGAGTCCATGGAGCAGGACGCCATTGTTACCGCGGTCACCCCAGGGGCCGACGAAATTGGTCGGCCCGCGAAACTCGACATGGAGTTGGAAGCTTCCGAAGTCGCGCAGGGTCTTCGGCGAACGATCTCCGGCGGTGACCCACACACCGTCGCGAACCTGCCACGTCGAAGGAGCCCAGTTCGAGAGACTGCTGCCGTCGAACAGGACCAATGCATCGGCGGGCGGCGGAACGGGCGGTCCGGGTGGGCCGGGATCCACCTTGGGCGGGGCCGGCCGATCGGGATCATGAACCAACCACTCGCACCAGGGCAGTTTGGGCGTGTCCTTGTAGCCATACACCCCGGAGCCGCTCTTGGCCTTGACCAGTTCGGCGGCGCTGGCGGTAAGGGCGAGTGAGGTCGTGAATAGCAGGACGGAAGCGAGACGGTTCATGACGGTGAGTGGAGGTTCCGCGATACGGCAGTGATCAAAGGATGAGAACCATCGTCGCGCAATGGACGGACCGCTCGTTTTCATCGGCGGCTCTTCTGCTCTCGATCGTTGGTCCCAAAAACGCTGGGTTGCTTCTTGGGTAAATCCACCCACGTTCCCCCCTTCTTAAATTGAAATAAACCATGGGACGCACTCGCAAATATTGGATCTCCGCCGTTGGCCTCAGTCTTTTGGCGGCCGGGCCGGGCCGCGCGGAAGAAGCCTACGCCGGCGGGGTCGCTGGATCGGGTGGCATTCCGGTCCGAGTTCCGGCCGGGGGACCGCCGCCTACCCTCGTCCGGGTGCAGAGCGAATACGTCGCACCCTCTTCCCTGGGTAGTGGCGGAGCGGAAGCGTCATTTTACCAGGTTGGGGCGCAAGCGCAGATGCCGTTTCCGTTGATCGGAAAATTGAGCGGCAATATCGGCCTCGGCCTGGAGAACCGTGGTTATGATTTCAAGGACTTCAGTCAGTTCCTGCCCGGCGTTTCCAGCCCGATGGATCAAGTGATTGCGGCCCGCATCGGCCCCGGACTCACCTATCAGATTGACGACAAATGGCGTCTGTTGGCCGGTGCTTCGTGGCTGTACGCCGGAGCGGTGGGCAGTTCGGCGTCGGAAGCGGGCATGTGGGGTGGTCTGCTGGGCGCATTGTATCAGTGGAGCCCGAGTTTGACCCTGGTGGGCGGGGTGGCGGTGACGGAGCGGCTCGACAGTTCGGTGTTGGTGGTGCCGATCCTGGGATTCAACTGGCGCATCGACGACCGCTGGGCCGTAGTCGGCGGGGACGTGGCCAATGCGATTGATGGCCCGACCATCGGCGCACAGGTCAGCTACCGACTCGACAGCCGATGGATGCTGTTCGGCTTGGGCGGTTATGTGGGTACTTACACCCGGTTTGCCGACGATTCCTCCCTGCCGAATGGTTCGCTGCGCTATCGTTCGGCGGCAGCGCTGGCGGGCGCGGAATTCAGTCTGACACCTACCTGGGTCTTGCGTCTCTCCGCGGGTGCTCGTTTGGCGCAGCAGTACACCTTCCGGGGTTCGGACGGCAACGATGTGGCCGAAGACGACACCGGGGCCTCGCCAACCGTGAGCCTAACGGTGCGAGCCGCGTTCTGAGGCAAGCAGACCGTCGAATCAGGACCGACGGCGCCTCCGGGGCGGAGCCGCGACGTTCACCCCCCCGCCCCCCGACCAGCCGAGGCGGTCCCCCGCCTTTGCATGCGGCGCGTGGGGCAACTTGGAAGTTACTTGGCGTCGCCCTGCGGATATCCCTGCCACACCCAAATCAAGGCGTCGGCGAGGGTCTGTTGGAAGACCCGGCCGTCGCAATGGCCGGAACCCAGACTGAACACAAACCGAAAGGAATATCCCTTGGCCTTCAACGCGGCCGCGGTGCGTTTCCCGGCCATAACCCAGTTGTGGTAGCTGTTCTCCGGCGAGTTGGCGCCATTATCGCGGTCTGAGACGTGTGTGAAGATTCGCAACGGCTTCCGGTCGCTGGTCTCAATGAGCTTCAGCCCGGAGTGGTACTCCCACGCGCCGAGAGGAAACTGGGTTTCCTCCGGGGCGTCGTCGTCCTGCTGATCCACAAAGGTGCCCGAGTACGCCAGGATTCGCCGGAAGAGGTCGGGCCGAAACCAGCCCATGGTCAGCGCCGCCGCCCCGCCGGACGAGCAGCCCAGTACGGCGCGCCCCCAGGGATCGTCGGTGAGCGCGAAGTTCGGATACACTGCTCGGATGGCTGGGTCGTTGACCACGGCCGGCAACACTTCCTCCTGAATGAATCGCGCCAGGCGATCAGACATCGTGTCGTACTCCAGTCCCCGTTCGCTTCCCTTGCTGTCGTCGCCGCCGTTTTCCACGGCGATGGCGACAAACGCCGGCAGACGTCGCGCGGAGTTCGTGGAGCTGGTCAGGTTGTCCAAGGCGTTTCGCACCAGCGGAAGTTGGCCGGGCCCATCGTGAATGATGAGGAACGGGGCCTTCGTCCCATCCCGATAAGCCGCCGGAACGTAGACGAAGATGCGGCGCTCTTTGCGGACAGGACGGCGTTGCGGTTCGAGTGTGCGGTCGGTGCCGGGGAAGATCTTGCTGTCGGCCAGGCGCATCACGAATTCGAACGCTCGCCCCTTCGGTTGGCCGCGATCCGTTAGGTCGGGATCAACCGAGTACTCCGGTCCCACGGTAAACTCGCCGTCGGCCAGGGGTAGGGGAGTGACCGCAGCCTCGGCGGCCGGACAAGGGATCGGGCGGAACAGGCCCACCAGAAGGAGCGCCGCCAAAACCGTGAAGCGAAGCGAACCCGAAACGAGGAACGGCATCATGAGAGTTCCCGACGTTACCCTGAGGATGGTGTCGGGAGAAACCTGGAATAAACCTAGAAACGGCGGTTGGAGGCGAGGCTCCGCTGCCTTCGGCGTTGGGAAAGCCGAGTTTAGCGGAGGAAATGGCTTTGGGCATCCCGCTGCGGGCGAGACTCAGCCGCTGCGGGCTGGAATGGC
>JAFLEF010000056.1 GCA_017309115.1 Verrucomicrobiota bacterium
CCAATGCCCATTTCCCCGATTATCAGCATGTTTGAGGACCTTACGCGGCAAAATCCCGGTGCCGGCTGACTCCTACCGGAATTTCAAACCGCCAGGATCTCACCAATTTCACGCCGCCGCCCACAGCATTGTCGCCCTCCTCCTCGAACTGTTCCGGAACGAGAAGAATTTCGGTGGACTCTTCGTGGATGCCAAAGGGGTCCTCCATGAAGTAATTCTGGAAGTCGCCCGCAACGAGGGCCGGGCTAATGACGTCGTGCTTTTGGAAGTCGGCCCCAATCCCCGTCAGCGCTTTAACCTGGTTGGAGATCGTCGGATTCCGTTCGCCACGTTGGCCCAGTGTGTCGTGGATACGGCGTCCGCAATGGGGAATCGCAACGAGCAAAGCTTCTTTAGGAGTGCGGCTCAGATTCACATCGCCAAAGCCCTGGAGGCGCTCCACGAGGCCGGCTTCCCGGTTACCCTCGAGAATGCGCACAACCTCTTGGTGAATGCCTCCGATACTAAGCGGGCCTTGGCACTTCTTAAGTCACCCGGACTCATCGAGCATTTCCAACAATACCTCGCGCAACCTCCGGAACAGTTGGCGGGTGTCACGGGTACCGTTCAGAACTACCTCCACTACTTCACGTCACCCGAAATCGCCGAAGTGTTTTGTCGGGACTCCACCTTCGAACTCGACCACGTCGACCAGGGGAAGTTGATCTGCCTTTCAATGCCGCAGCGCTACCAGACTGAACGCCGGTTCGTCGGTACCTTTCTCAAACTACTATTCTTCAATCACGCTCTCGCCCGATTTGACGCCGCCAAGAAGGTTCGTGACGCCCACAACTTGCTCGTATTGGTGATCGACGAGTGCCAGCACTTCGTCACGACCAGCGAACATGGAATGAGCGACCACAATGTCATCGACGTGGTCCGCGAGGCTAAACTCGCCGTAATCGCCGCGACGCAGAGCACCACGTCGCTCTTGCCGGTCCTCGGTTTGGATCCGTCCCGGGTCTACACGCTGAACATGCGCAACCGCCTAATCTTTACCGCGGCGGATGAACTGGACGCCCAGGCTAGTGCCGAATTCATCGGCAAGGAGTCGGTTCGAAAGGTGAGTCGCACCGTCCAGGGAGGCCGGGAATCGAAGTCGGTATCCGACGCGGACGAATTCCGAGTAAAGCCCCACGTGTTGAAAGGGCTGCGGAATCACCACTGCCTGCTCGTCCACTCGGAGGACGGATTTCGCAAAGTGGTCCTGCCGCCGCGTGAGGCCAATGGGTCCGTTTCGCGATGGTATCGGTGGCGTTGGTTCCGCCGCTGAAGCCGCTACGAAGTCCCTATCGAAGATAGGGGTTGGTGTCTGGCGGATTTTGGGTTTCTGCCTCGTGGATTTGGGAACTTTGAGACGCTGTTATGTTTACTGCTCGGGTGATGAAAAACTCGGAGACGGCCAAAAGGTACTACACGGAACATCTGGCCAAGGCTGAGTACTATTCAAACGGTAGCAAGGTTGGGGTGGAATGGTTCGGGCTGGGGTGTACGCGGCTGGGATTGGAGCCAGGTTCCAAGGTAACCCAAGAAGCGTTCGAACGGCTGTGCGACAACCTACACCCGCAGACCGGAGAGAAACTCACGGTCCGTCACCGCTCCAACGACCGCCGAGTGTGTACCGACTTTGTAAACTCAACCCTCAAGTCCGTCTCGATCATGGCCCTACTTGCTGGCGATGCCCGTATTCTTGATTGCCACGAAGCCGCCACGCACACCGCCATGATCCAGTTGGAAAAGCGAGCTAGCACCCGGGTTCGAAAAGGTCGACTGGACAGCGAGCGGCGAACCGGCGAATTGGTCGCCGCCCGGGTCACCCACCTCGAATCGCGCGCACTAGATCCCCAGATTCATTCCCATCACGTGGTTTTCAATGCGACCTGGGATCCAGTGGAGAACCGCTGGAAGGCCCTACAGACGACTGAAATCTTTGAACAGTTGGGTTTTTTTACCGAGATCTATCGAAGCGAACTAGCCCAGCGCCTCAAGGCTATTGGCTACCGACTGCGCCCGACGGACAATGGGTTTGAGATTGCAGGGGTGCCCGAGGAAATCATTCAGCGCTTCAGTAAACGCCGTAAGGCGATTCTGGAGGCCGAGGCCGAAGTCTCCCAAGAACTCGGGCAATCTCTCTCCAACAACGCGCGGGCTACTTTGGCGCAGACCACTCGGGACTGGAAGGATCTGACCCTCAATCCCGAGGAGATCCACCAGTACCAACTCAGCCAACTGACCGCCGAGGAGTTGGCCACACTGCAACGCCTCGTGCCGCCAAATGTTTCGACTCAGGTGGCCCCGCCAGGAGCGATTACCGAAAAGGTATCCCATCCGTCGGTCTCCGCGAAGGGGGCGGTTGACTTTGCCCGAGACCACCTTTTCGAACGGAAGAGCGTGGTGCCCCTCTACGCCTTTCACCGAGAGGCCCTGGCCTTCGGGCATGGCGACCTCACCCTCGAAGAGGTTGAGGAAGAAATGGCCGGACGAACCGAGTTTTTGGAGTTCGAGGGAAACCTGACGACCCACGAAATGATCCAACGGGAGCAGGAAATGCTCAAATTGGTGAATGCTGGAATGGGTCAATTCGCCCCCCTCAATGTCACTGCCCGGCCGGACTCCAACCTTAAAGCGGAACAAGTGGTTGCCTTAAAGGCCGTGCTCAATTCGCCCGACTGGGTCACGGGTATTCGCGGCATCGCAGGCTCAGGCAAAACCGAACTCCTGAAGGCGCTCACTCAGGGCATTCAAGCGAGCGGAAGGCAGGCGGTCGTGCTGGCGCCCACCAGTGCCGCTTGCGGCGCCCTGCGAGACCGTGGTGTTTCGCGGTCATCCACTTTGCAGAACTTTCTGGCGAACCCCGACTTTCAGAAAGATTCCCGCGATGCCGTCCTGATCGTGGATGAGGCGGGCCTGCTGTCCGTCGGCGACACGCTCCAATTGCTGAAAGTGGCGCAAGCGGGGAGATGTCGTGTGGTGTTGTGCGGCGATACCGGGCAGCACACCGGAATCGAAGCCGGGGATGCACTACGACTTTTGGAAGAACGCAGTGCGATGCAATCCGCCGGATTGCTCCGCAACCACCGTCAGCGGAATCGCGACTACCGAGAGGCAATTCAAGCCTTCGCCGAAGGAAAGGCAACGGAGGGCTTGTCTCGACTCGACGCCCTTGGTGCCTTGCACGAAGTAGACTCAGAGAATCCCTACGAAGGCTTAGTGGCGAGCTATCTGAAGTCGGTGAGTCGCGGCAAATCGTCCCTAATTGTTAGCCCAACGTGGCGGGAAATCACCCAGGTCACCGAAGCGGTTCGGGCCGGACTAAAGGACAGCGGCCGACTGGATCCAAAGGATACGGACGTCGTCGCCCATACCTCTCTTCACTGGACCCGCGCCCAAAAGCGCGACCTGCGCAATTACCGAGAGGGGATGGTGCTCCGGTTTCACCGAAGCACTGCCACCGTGTCCCGGGGGGCAAGCCTGACGTTCACACGCCTTGATGGCGGCACTCTCATTGCCACAAGCGCGCAAGGCAGCGAAGTCAGGCTCACCGGCAAGCAGGTCGGCTGTTTCGATGTTCTGAAAGTTGGAACGATTCCGGTGAGCGCGGGTGAAGTTCTGCTCGTGCAGGCCAATCAGAAATCCCACGGACTCATCAATGGCCAAAGCGTCCAGGTCAGCGCCGTTCGACCCGACGGCAGTCTCGACCTGGCCGATGGACGAACCATTCCGCCCGAGTTTCGCACCTTCACGCATGGCTACTGCGTCACAAGCTTTGGCGCTCAAGGCCGAACCGTGGACCACGTCTTCGTTGCCGTGGGAGCCGAGTCGATGAACGCGGCGAACCTGAATCAATTCTACGTCAGCGCCTCCCGTGGTCGGGAGCAAATCCAGGTCTACACGGACGACCTCAAGGAACTTCGGGGCGCCGTTCGTCGGCGAGGCCACCGGACGGCGGCGGTGGAATTCGCGGAAAAGACGGCGCTGCGTAATTCCCAATCGGCGCACCAGGCGGTAGCCATGAAGCTTTAACCGTATGCTCCGCACCCACCCATCGGGGGAGGTCGAGAATTCCGACTCCATTCAGGGGGAACCGTCCAATGCCTTCCCCGGGCCAGATGAACCGTTCGCGTCTCAAGACCGAGCCGTGGGCGTTTTGTTCTACCAAACCAAACAGGGGTTCTTCCTACCCTATCATTCACTCCAGTCGATGGACTTCACCGCGACGCGCATCGCTTTGGAGTTTCCCCAAGAAACCGTGGTGATAACAGGGCGTGGACTGCATGGCCTCGCCCTCGGAATCGCTCGTCAGTCCATCGCAAGAATCGTCGAACAAGGCGATCGCGGATCCACCGCGGCCACATCGATTGTCCGGATTCGTCGGATTCCCAAAGGAGACGAGGTCGCAGCTGACCTCGCCCCGGATTCTCCCTAATCAGTCGGCGGCTCGTTCGCTCAACGCGGATTCCGGTTCTCCATCCGTCTCCACGGGCACCTTTCCTCGGATGTAGTCGGCAGCTTTTTGAGCTGCCGAAGCGGCGCGAAGCAGAATCCGACTATTCTTCTGAAAGACTCGGGCCCATCCGGCCACATAGCTTTCCTGCAGTTGTTCGATCCCGGGATTCCGGATCCCACAGAATCCGCAGAGAAAGGCGGCGCCAATTTCGGCGACTAGCTCCTCGAATGAGTACTTCTCAATCCGACTGCCTCCCTCGCGACTGAACCGGTCCAATCGGGTTTGATGACCCGTGGCGTGACAGAGTTCGTGAAAGAGGGTCGCGAAATAGGCGTCAGCACTCTCGAACTGCGAGAGGTGGGGCAGCAGAACCCGGTCGGTATCGCCATGGTAGGCGGGCTGATTTCCCAGTCCGTGCGATACCTCCGGCTTGTTGGGCATCACGCCGAGCAACTGATCGGCAATCTCCAGGCGCTCGTGGCCGTGGTGAAGCACATCGTTCTTCGGTCGCTCCACGCCTTCAATCTGGTCAAGATTGAAGACGCTGCTCGTAAAGGGGATGCATCGAGCCACCCGCTCGCCCTTTTGTTTGGCCGCTTCGAGTTCAATCTGAGTTCGCCACTTCCAGTAAACCACAGGAGTCGCTTTCTCTCCTTTGCGAACATGGCCGCCCAAGCGAAGAGCCTCGCGAAACGTAAGCCAAAACCGGGAGCTGTAGTCGCTTAATGAAAGGGCGAGGATGTTGATTCCTCGGTACTCTCGGCCTGTGGATAGGCTCGCCGGAAGCCCGGTTTGCCAAGTTCGGTGCCACGGCGCGTGGCCATTCTCCAACTGTGCCAGGATTCGATCGGTGATGGTCTGATAAATGGTCATGGTCAATTCTCCAAAGTTCGCCCTCCTTTCCCCGAAAATGAATTCCCCGGGGAGGAGGGGTGTTTTCACTTGGCCTTGAAACACCCCACCTCCTTAGGGAACTAGTCTCCCTACTGCCAGACCGTCGGTCTGACCATTTCTCCTCTTGCGGCGGAGTCGGTGGGGGAAGAAGTGGGGACGGCCAGGAACAGCAACCGCCGTGACGGGCTCTGCTGGCACCAGGTTACCCTGGCCCTCCCCGCGCCCAGACCGTGCAGCCTAGAGAGAAAGGCTGACCGTCGCCTCCGACGGTTGATCCGCTGGGCCTCGTGGAGGCCTCCTGGAGGTGTCACAACCGGGCATTCAGACGTCTGAATCTGACGCCTTCCCACTGGCGAGCGTAACCGCTGCCGCTCGCAATGCCTCAACGGTTCGATCCGGTGTCGCTTCGCTCACAGCAAATCGAACCACGACCGAACAGTCCGGGAGGACAATGGTTACCGAATTGACCTTCGAGACGCTGCTCCTCGGCTTCTTCGCGCGGGCCTCGCGCACCGTCAATTGCCCTGCTTTGGCTTGTTCCAATAGTTCCCCCTGACGCGCTGGGTCAGTCTGTTTGGCAATCTCGAGAAGGACCGACTTCGACACTGGTTCAGACATCTGAACGGCGTTCAAAAGGTCCGGATCGAGATCGAGGATCCGGAGAATCTGGTTCACTGAACCCGTCGACCTGCCGATTCGTTGGGCGAGATCTCGCTGACTCAAACCGAACTCTTCCATCAGGCGGCGCAGACCTTGAGCCTCCTCCAGCGGACTCAAGTCCTTTCGATGCATGTTCTCGATGAGTTGAAGAGCAAGGCGGGACTGCTCTTCGACCGTGCGAACCAGGCATGTCACGGACTCCCATCCAAGACTGCGGCAGGCGGCGAAACGCCGTTCGCCCGCCAGGATACGAAACCGACCACCAACCGCTTCTACAATGATGGGATTCAAGAGACCCTGCTGCCGAATGGAGAGGGCGAGGTCCGTCAGGTCCCCCAGGGCTCGCCGCGGCTGATTCGGATCAGGATCGATTAATGACAGCGGCAAATTGGACAACTTGGGTTCGTCCAGTCCGGTTGGTGCAAGATTCAAACGCGGGCCGTCTGGGCTGGTTTGTGCAAGACTGCTTTTCAATGTTGAAGACATGGGTCGGGAGTTTTTGTGATGGAGCCGTCGGGCCGTTGGTATCACCCTGATCGAAGGCATCCTTGTCCCCAATCATCCACTGGGCGATTGCCTAGAGTTCTGCACCCTGCGTCATATTCTTCTTCGGTCGACGCCGAGACCCGACGAGTTCGGATAAACAGGCGGAGACAGCAGGTCCGCCCATTTACTTGATTTCCCGTAAACTTAAGGGCTGGTCTTGGAGTTCTGTTTCCAGCCTGCAGGGCTGAGAGGGACCACACTTTCCCGTCCGCGTCACGTCGCCGTTCCCCAGGGCTCTCTGGTACTCATAAATGCACCTTGACGGGTGTGCTTAACTGCATGGAGTAAGTCCTAACGTCCTATTCCGTCTCTCCGTTTGAATCAACGCTGACCCTCGCAAAGCCCAACGGGCCAACCATGAACAGACGAGCGTTTTTCAATCTCTTTTTGGTTGGTGCCCTGTTTTTCACTGCGCGTGCCGATGACTTGATCATCCGCGAAGCGGGCTTCAATGAGGCTGGTCAGTTCTTCGTCCGGTTCGTAACGCACGACCAGTACTACTATGTTCTCCGGCGTGGCAGCCTCGTGGCAAAGTTGGTCAATCCCAAGGACCTTGCGCTTCCCAACGGCTCGGAACTCATGCTAGTGGACGACGAAACTGATCCCGAATTAGCATTCTATCGTGTCGAAGCCATCTTCGTTTCGGCCCCGGCCGATGTGGACAATGATGGTATTGACGACCTCTACGAACTGCTTCACGCGACCATCTTGGACCCGCTGAACCCGCTTGATGCCCTGCTCGATCCTGACGGTGATGGAATCAACAATTTGACCGCTTACCGCCGAAACTTCGGCTATTCCGATGCTCCAGGACGAACTCTCAGTCGTGAAGTGAGCACGTTCAATTTCGGTGAACCTATCCACACGCTGGAAGCATTCTCGCCCGAGGTCTCGGTGTACAATGGGCTCGTAATCTCACCGTCGGAGCTATTGCGGGTGGTATCGCGGGAAATATCCGCATTCAACTTTGGCTCACCGCCGCTTGGAAACGTGAACGCGATCTCACGGGAAGTCTCGGTTTACCGGGGCGCGGTCATTTCCGATTCCGACCAGTTGAGGTTGGTCTCTCGGGAGCAAAGCCTTTTCAATTTCGGAAGCCCTATTCGTTCGGTAGAGGCATACTCACAGGAACTTAGTGTCTTCAACTTCGGCCAACCCGTGCATTCGCTCGAAGCCATCTCCCGCGAGGTTTCGGTGCTCAATTTCGAGGAGTCCGAATGAACACTTTGACCTCGGGAGGTGATGGGCCTTCAGCTCCCGATATCCATTTTTGACGCCCATTCAAGCCATTAAACGATGAACTCCAAAACAGCGCTTACCGCCATTCTATGGGCGGCTTCTCTTATAGCTACCCATGCTCAACTCGTCATCCCCAGCGACGGTTCGGATGGGCCGCTCAATGTAGCAGCAGGCGAAACTGTTGTGATCGACCTCGCAAAGGCGATCACCGGGCCGTGGAATACGAACAACGCCGCCCATGCGGGACAGGGGGTCTATGATCCTCAGAAATGGGCTGTCGTGTTTAAGTACTCGACGGTGAACATTCAGGGGAATGTTACATTTGCCAATCACCCTAGTCGTGCGCCGGTCGTGTGGTTGGTCAGCGGCGATGTAAACCTCTCCGGAACCGTAAGTCTTTCAGGAAAGCCGGGAGCGAATGGGGTCGACGCACTGATACCAGCTGAGCCTGGCCCGGGAGGTTTTCGTGGGGGGATCATCGGGCCTTTGGGACGGGGAGACGCTCACGGTCCGGGCTATGCGGGGGAATATGGAAACCCTCAGATTGTTCCATTGATCGGGGGCAGTGGTGGTGAAGCGGGTGTCAATGCAAGTGGTGGCGGCGGGGGTGGGGCAATTCTGATAGCAAGCGCGCGGAGAATAGCCTTGGACGGTATGATTGAGGCCAATGGAGGCGCCGGAGCGTTCGGGCCTGATGGGATGAACGGCCGGGTTGGAATCGCCGGGGCAATTAGATTAATCGCCGGAGAGATTTCAGGTGCTGGCAAGTTGCGGACATTCGTGGGTGACTCCGCCCGCATTGGACGCATCCGATTGGAGACCTTCGTTCTCTCCCCAACTCTAGATTCTGTTCCGGAAACAATTGCCGCGCCGCCCGCTAATCCGCCGATCATCTGGCCTCCGGAGTCCGCTCCGACTGTTCGCATTCTTCAGGTAGATGGTGTCGATTCACCTTCTGAACCGACGGCCCCCCTGGCGCGAACTGCTGATGTTGCGCTCCAGAACGACAAGCCGGTGGACATTTTGATCGAGAGCACGAATTTCCCTTTGGAAGGTGCGGTTGAACTGCAGGCCGTCTACAAGTTTGGCGGCCAAGCTCGAGTCTGGTGGCGTGCTACTTATGTCTCTGGCGATTTCTCGAAGGCAATCTGGAAAGTCACCCGAACATTTCCGGGCGGCTTTAGCTTTTTGCAGGCCCGCGCAACGCTTCCCTGATATACGGACGCTTCAGGCATCGAATCGCGATGGCTGATTCAGAATGACGTATCTTGCATGCGCCCCCGTTCGACAAAGGTCACAAACTGCCGTTCGCGAACGCCCGTGGTCTGTCGCCAAACCTGAAGCGGAATCGGTCTGACGAGGAAGTCGGCAATGTCCCTCCTGAGATCTTCCTCTGATAGAATTCCGTGTTCGGCGGCCAATCTCCACCCGGTGCAGTAGTGAACAAAGACCGTGTTCAGGAATTCGGCTTCGGCAGTTGTCACCGGTTTGCCCACCAGATCGACCTCATGGGAGAGAATTCTCGCCAGTTCCGGGCGCCGGTGGAGTTCACTCCAGAGTTCCCGGTGCTGTTGATCTAGGGCCAGCAGTGCCGTCATTTTGTGGGTGCGCGCCTCGCGCCGAATCGTGACCGCCGCGAAAAGCAGGCTCGCCACAATCCCCGTGCTTTGAACGAGGTTGAACCAATTGCTTTCGAGGAACGGGAGAAGATCCGCCATGGCACTGTCTTCTACCATGAATCCCCCGGCAAAGGGAGAGGCGACGCCGGGCTCAGGAGTGAACACTTCAGAAGACGAAGTTTGCCGAACTTGAAGGGGGCTTTCGAAAACATCCTCCGCTGATTTAAGCTGGTTGAAGTGGTACCCGATTCTACATCCGGTGGGGGTGCATGTTCTCTTTCAAATGGATCATCATTGCTTTGAGCGGTCTCTGTGGCGTGTTGATCACGGCGGTTTGGTGGCGGCGAACTCGAAAAGGCCGAGTTCCCATTTCCAGTGCCCATTTGCGCGGTCGTTTCCTGCGACAAGCGAGCGAAGTCGAAGGCAATCTGAAGGCTGAGATAGAGGGGATTGGTCTTCGCTTCGGGCGGTTCCAATTTCCAGCGCGGGCGGCCCACGGCCATTTCGCCTGTGTGGGAGCCACCGGCAGTGGCAAGACGATGATTCAGCGATTGCTGATGCAATCGGTCCTGCCGGGAATCGGGCGGGGACGCGGCAGTCGGGCGCTGATCTACGATGCGAAGCAAGACCTGCTTTCCATCCTCGCCGGGATGAAGCTGTCATGTCCTGTTCGGTTGTTTCACCCACTTGATTCCCGGGGGACCGCCTGGGATTTGGCTGCGGACATCACTTCCCCAGCGTCGGCCTTGCAAATGGCGAGCCTCCTCATTCCGCGCTCCGATCGGGACACCAATCCTTTCTTCACGAATGCAGCCCGACATCTTCTTTTTGGAGTTCTTCTCCAGTGCATACTCCGGGTTCCGGGCGAGTGGAGCTTCCGGCAGGTCCTCCTGATTCTGCGGGACACCCAACTGCTTCGGCTCATCCTGGATTTCTCCGAGGAGACACGACACCTGCTCCAGTATTGTGCCCACGAGGGAACCTTTCAAAACATCGTCTCCACGCTCCTTACCTATATCGGGCCGTACGAAATTGTCGCGGCCGCCTGGGACCGGGCGGAATCTCGGCTAGGCCTCCAAGCGTGGTTGCAGGAGGAATCTATTCTGGTCCTCGGTAATGACGAGGCGAACCGGGTCGCCATCGACACCCTGAACCGAATGGTCTTCCAGCGGTTGACCGAACTGATCCTTGGTCAGAACGAAGTGACCCCGACCAATCCCCGACAGACCTGGCTCTTCCTGGATGAGATTCGCGAGATGGGACGATTGGAGGGACTCTCCCGGCTTTTGACCAAAGGGCGCAGCAAAGGGGTGGCGGCGGTGCTCGGATTCCAGGATGTCGCGGGTCTACATAACGTATACGGTCGCGATGTGGCCGAAGAGTTACTGGGTCACTGCAATTCCAAGGTGATTCTCCGGCTCAACAGTCCCGGCACGGCCAAGTGGGCCTCGCAGTTGTTTGGAACCCGAGAGGTCTTGGAGCGCTCAAGAAATCTCAACCGCAGCCGTTCTTCCCGGAATTTGGGTTTCGATTTCTCCGCCAGCAGCGGGGAAGCGATTTCCAATGGTATCACGAAACGAGACGTCGTTCTGGAATCCGAGTTTCTCGATCTTCCCGAATCGACTCCGGAAGGGGGGCTCAGCGCCTACTTCCTGAACCCCCTTACCGGAGGGTTTCGCGATCATCTTCCTGGTGACTGGATCCGCACCCATTTGGTACCGCCGGATCGACGCGTGCCGGATTGTATGCCGCGGTCGGATTCCGACCAGTATCTGCGCCCCTGGGACGAGAGTGACTCTCTTCTGTTCGGTCTCTCGGAGTCGCCCGCTAAAGTCTGTTCGAATTCCAGAGAGGGCTGAGAATGACCAAGGAATCTATTCTTCAATTCCGAAAATCCCGATCCACACACCACGCATTAAACTGCTTTCTATTTTGGAGTTAGAAGTTGCTGTCGATTTCTAAACCCATCCGTGGCTCCGACCAGGGTGAATACTACCTCTCCCTAGCCTCGGTCGACGACTACTACCTCGACGGCAAGGAGCCTCCAGGATTCTGGCTCGGCAAGGGCGCCAAGGAACTGGGACTGACCGGGCTCGTTGCCCCTGAGGAATTCCGCAATTTGTTTCGCGGGTTCAGCCCGGACGGCACCATGGCTCTGGTTCATAACGCCGGTTCACCTCGGCGGAGGGCCGGATGGGACGTGACCTGGAGCGTCCCCAAGTCGGTGTCCACCGTATGGTCCCAAGCGGATGAAGGTACGCGCCAGGAGATTGAGACCGCCGTCAACGCCGCCGTCCGAGAGGGGGTTGGTTACCTCGAAACCATTGGGATGGTCTCGCGCCGCGGCGAGGACGGGGTCATTCGGGATCAGGCAAGGCTAGTCTTTGCCGCCTTCCCCCATTCGATAAGTCGTCTGCAAGATCCACAATTGCATGTACATACGATCCTGATGAATCTCGCTGTTCGTCCGAACGGATCCACCGGCACCATTGATCCCAAGGAACTCTTCCGTCACCAACATGCGGCGGACGCCCTGTTCCGGGCGGAATTGGCCGCACAGTTGGAGAAGCGCTTGGGTCTCCTGGCAGAGCGTGAAGGCCGCGCCTTTGAACTGGCGGGCGTTGACCGGGCACTCATGGCCACGTTTTCGAAACGACGCCAGGAGATCGCTGCCGTGCTTTCCGGACGTGGACTTTCCGGAGCCAAGGCCGCCGAGATCGTGGCCTTTGAGACTCGGACGAACAAGAAAGCGGTCGATCGCCAGACCCTGTTCACCGAATGGCGGAAGATCGGTCTCCAACATGGCTGGAGCACCGAGCAGGTCGACGAATTGATCCGCGCGCCTTTGGGTCCCCGGAATCGCGCCAAGGAGTATCAACGCACGGAGGTTGAAGCGCTGAATCGGCTGACCTTGCACGACAGCCATTTCGCTTGGCGCGACCTCACGCGTGCTTTGGCGGACGAGTCGCAGGGACGAGGTCTGGGAGCTCAGGATGTTTACGCCCTCCGGGACACTATCCTGCAAACCCGGAAAGTAATCCTGATCGGACAGAAAGACCGGGAAGCTCGGTTTACGACCCCTGAGATGCTGGAGATCGAACGGCGGTTTCTGGCAGCATCGAGACAACTTCACGGAGACGCGCGTCCCGTCTCAAAAGTCGAATCGCTTCAGGAGAGCCTTTTGAATCAACACCCGACCTTGTCGGCGGAGCAGCGGGCCGCGGTCCTGACCGTGACGGCGTCGCAGGGCGGGCTCCAGCTGGTGGCCGGAATGGCCGGTACCGGAAAGTCGTTTGCCTTCGGAGTTGGGAAGGAGATCTGGGAAGCGCAGGGCCTGGAGGTTTTTGGTGGTTGCTTGGGTGGCAAGGCGGCTGCCGGTTTACAAGACGGCAGCAAGATTCCCAGCCAGACGCTACACCGTCTCTTGTGGGGGATTGAACACGGCGTTATCCAACTCAGCTCGCGCTCGGTTGTGTTGGTCGACGAGGCCGCCATGGTCGGCACGCGGCAACTTTTGGAGCTGACCTCCCGATGCTTGGCGGCCCGGGCCAAGCTCGTGCTGGCGGGTGATTTCGGCCAACTCCAGTCGGTGGAGGCGGGTGGGGGATTCGCGGCCCTGATTAAGGAATTCGGCGCGAGCAGCCTAACTGAGATTCAGCGCCAACGTGAGGAGTGGGCCCGAGCGGCAGTAAAGGACTTTGCAGCCGGTCGGGCCGAGCAAGCTTTAGACGCCTACGAACGCCGCGGACTGCTCCACTGTGAGACGGAGCCGGAAAAGGCCGCGCTTGCGTTGATCGCCCGGTGGAAGACCTCCGCTCCGCCCGATCCTTCGGACCAGGTCATCTTGGCGGGAACCAATTCGGAGGTCGCTCGACTCAACGCGCTCGCCCAGCAGCAGCGCCTCGCGGCCGGAACTGTTTATGGAGAGCCAATCCCGATTGGGGAGGAGAAGGTCTATGTCAATGACCGCATTTTGTTTACGCGGAACAGTCAGTCCCTCGCAGTCTTCAATGGGGAAGTAGGAACCGTCACGGAACGCCAAGGAAATCAACTCACTGTGGCGATGGAAAACGGGCGGTCGGTGTCCGTAAACGCGAGCGAATACCCCCATCTACGCTTGGGGTACGCGTTGACGACCCACAAAGCCCAGGGAATGACCGTTGAACAAGCATTCGTCTTGACCGGACCGATGCAGAACCGGGAGCAAACCTACGTGCAGGCATCACGAGCGCGGGGCAACACCGAGTTCTTCCTCGGGACTGAGGATCTTCAGCGAACCGCTGAACGCATGGCCCGCAGTCAGCCCAAGGAACTCGCCAGTGAACTCGGGGCGGCCGGACCGGAGCTGGAGTTGGCGTTAACCCGGTAGGGGCAGGGGACCTCAGGACACGACCGGGATCTCCGCCCGAGCGCGGGCCAAGACATCGCGAGGGACCTGAACAATCCGTTCTTCAGGACCACACCCGGAGTGAACTGGGAGTTTCGGGTGGGCTGTGGCGGTGA
The DNA here is from genome assembly GCA_017309115.1 of Verrucomicrobiota bacterium. Lineage (GTDB taxonomy): Bacteria > Verrucomicrobiota > Verrucomicrobiia > Limisphaerales > UBA9464 > UBA9464. The sequence goes on from JAFLEF010000056.1 coordinate 13,948, forward strand.
TGTCCTTGCCGATCACGGCAAAGTCACCGGATTCCATTTCGAGGATGTCGGGGCATCCGTGACCGCCCGAGCAGGGGCGGAAAGCATTACCAACGGGAGAATAGAGCAGGCTGCGAACGAACATGCGCAAGCTATAACTGCGTTTATATGTCTAGTCAACCTACTTTCTCCGGTACGCAATTGCCGTGCTGGAAGAAGAATTTCGAGCGGCGACATGCACCGAAGTCATCCGCATCTTGGGTGACGCTAGGAAAGCTCAAGGCCTGTCTATGAATGCTTTCGCAAAGAAGTCAGGCCTCACCCAACCGGCGATCAGCATCATGGAGTCAACCCAACCCAACCCGAAACTTGATTCGCTCCTCAGGATGGCGCGCGCCCTCGGCCTGAACCTTGGGGAGGTTCTCGATCAAGCGCTTCGCAACGTTGAATCCCCGACCACGATTCCTCGGGCAGGTCCGAGGAAGCGCCCCAAATAAATGCCGCAGTTCCGATCGATCGAAGGGGAGACGTAATTTTGGGTCAAACGCGGCCCACTTCGAACTATGGGTAAAACAAGCCCAGCTCCCTTAAGGAAGCGTGTCGGCCAACACCCACGATCACGTGATCCAAGACTTCAATCTTCAGGATCTGACCGGCGCGAATCAGGTCTCGCGTCACTCGCATATCCGCTTCGGATGGGTTGGCGTCACCGGATGGATGGTTGTGCATGAGCACGACGGCTGCAGAAGCGGCGATAATAGCGGTTCGGAACACTTCACGACTATGGGTGATCACGGTATCGAGGGTGCCGGTGGCCACGACGTGATGGCCTCGAACGCGCCGTCGAGTGTTCAAATGCAAAACCACGAAAGTCTCTATGTCTGGGTTGAAAGTAGGGGCGCTCGCGACGTGGAGCCTCCAGTAATCGGCCGCTTTTTGGGGAGTGTCACATTCCCGCAAGCTTTCGGGTACCGGACAGTCGCGCAGGGTCACCACCTTGTACTCGACCGGATCCTCCGCCCGGCGACGGCGTCCCGGTCGCTCCCTCAGTTGGGGAAATTCCAACTGTTCCCAAGGCCAACCCCGGCGGCCCACGGTTGTGGAGGGTTGAGGATTACGATTCGGACCGTCCACGAAACCAACTCTCGAACTACGGCCGCTGGGACGGCAGCGACGCCTTATCCAGCGAACCCGTTGACCGTCGTGCCGGTTTGTTCTCCGGGGTTACGCCGGGCTCCGAGTGGTCGCGCGGCTGGCTGATGATCCAGGTGTGGGCTTGGTCGGCGGCCTTGGCCAGGACGAGCAAATCGTCCCGACCAAACGACGTGGTTGATTTCCAGGTTTCTCCGTCCCGATAGGTCCGGTCGAAGGTGACATTGTGGCGGATGCCGTTTTCCGTTTCATTGGCCCAGATCGACGCCCGAATAGCGCCGAGGCGGACCTCGTGAACCGGACGCGCACGCGTCGGTTGAGTAGCAGTCTGAGTAGCCATCAAATACCTCCCTAAATTGGTTTTGGGACCCGTCATCCTGGATGGACGATTTGCCCTTTCTGACACATACCACATCTACGACCCTCTTAGTCAAGAGGTTGACAAGGCCATGGGGGCAATCTGGGCGAACATTTCGTCTCGCGTCTGTTACTGGTCGGCTCCAACCAGCTCGAATACGCCCCGCGCATCACTTGCCGGGCGCACCATATTTCCTGATCCAGTAGTAAACGGATTTCCTGGCTAGATGGATTCCATGCTCGTGTTCTAGCCAGTCGACAATCTGCTGGGCCGTGGTCCAACGCTGGCATTTCAGACCTTGGACCAGTTTTGATTTTACCCCTTCCCGAGTTAGCGGACTCTTCATTCCGGGTGCCGACTCTCGCCGTAGCAGTTCACAGAGTCCGCCCTTTCTGAATTTATCCATCCAGTTTTGGATGGTTGAGCGCGAGCGGTCGGCCGCTCGGGCCAACTCGTCCAGCGTACGATCCCCCGTAGAGGCTAGAATCAAGAAGTTCAGACGCTCTTGTTGACGTCGGTCACCAGCAATCTTCCTTCGGTGAGCAATTTCTGCGCGATCTTGGTGGGTTAGGTTTAGCTTTGTCCGTTTTCGACCCATTGCTCAATTCTTCCATCTAAATACATAATTATCAATAAAGTATCTACCAATTATCATTCCGATATGCTATAAAGTAGGGAATTAATTTGTATTTTTGTGGAGAGATAAATGAGCCGAAATTGTAAACCAGCAATCACAACGAGACTGTACAAAAAGCATGGTCGTTGGGCGGATGCTCCTCTGGCGACGCTCATGCATCAAACAGGTACCGAACTTGAACATGCGGTGTGCGATCTGTTGGCCAACCTCATGCATTGGTGTGATTTTCACGAGGAAGATTTCGACCGCCAGCTGGCAAGAGCCCGCGATCACTATAAATGTGAAAAATTCGAGGAGGAGACGTTACTCGATTGGGAGAAGACGCGAACGCCGCGCGTCGTCACTTAGGTTGTGCGGTAACTCTGTGGTCGTCGGTAGGGAGAACATACGTTGGAGACAACGGAGCGGATTGGACACCCTGAGCGAAGCGACCGACCCCAACAGGGCTGCGAGGCAAGTTTTCCAGCAAGGGGGCCTCAGGGCGGGGCGAGGCCCGAATCTCTCCAAGGAAACGGAGCCGACCGGTCTTTGGAACTGCGGGCTCCGAGGAGCGCAGGTGATTTAGTCAGGCGCTACCAACACCGCCACTTGCGAACCCAATTTCACCTCGGCCACGGTCCAAGAAGGTGAGTCCAGAAATCGGTCCGTATCGAAAATCAACCCGTCGCAGGGAGTGGATTCCCACGCCCGGTAAAGCTCTGGATAGTATAACTCAAACAACTCGAAAGCGGCCTCCCGTCGGACATCCATAAAGTTGTCGCCGAGGAAGCAGGAAGGAGCCCGATCCTGGACGCCTTCCGCCTTCAGTTCCCCCAAGTTTCCCCCTTGGATGTTCACCGCAAAGTAGACCGCCAGATAATTCTCCACCGTCTCCCCACCGAGTTCCTCCAAGAGATCGGAAAGCGCCAGCAATTCAGCGGCGGTCACCGAGCTTTGTCCCTCGAAAATGGCGGATATCTCCGGTTTGTTCCCGGTAGGCCAGAATTCCGCCTCGCCCTGACGGTCGTGATTCCAGTCAACGACTTGCTGGGCACTCAAGGTGTGTTCGAGGGCGGATTGGCTCCGAAAGTTAAAGCCTTCGAAGTGGCCAAAGTCGTACGAGATGGTTTGGGTCTGATTCATGTTTTCCTCCTGTTTTGCCATCCTCCCCCCAAGAAACATTCCCCGGGGAGGAGGGGTGTTTTCGCTCGGCCTTGAAACACCCTGACTCACCGGGGAATGAATCGTCTCCAGCCCGTACGGGCTGTCCGCAGAGTCCATCCGGGCGCAGACGACACGTCCGAACGGAACCAAAGCGTCCATGAGCAAGACCGTGACAGGCCCTGCTGGCGCGGGCATGCGGAGGCGGCGGTTCCGTTCAGTGACGCGCAGCCCGACCAAAGGGCCACGGCCGGACTGGGCCGTGACGGTGGAATGGAAGAACTCGCTGGAAATGCAGAGTTTTAGGCACAATGCGACCTGTTGCGGTAAGGCGGTGGGTTGTGGTAGGATAAAGTCATGACGCAATCCACGATCACCGATAAATTTCAGACCACGATACCGAGAGAGGTTCGCGAGGCACTCGGCCTCCGGCCTCGGCAGCGGATTTCCTATGAGGTGCGGTCGGACCAGTCCGTGGTCCTGCGGCCGGAACCCGCCCTCGACGAGTTGTTCGGCAGCCTGAAGCTGAAACGCCCGGTTGCCTCCACTCAGGAGGAGAAGCAGGCGGCTCGGGAAGCCATGGCTCGGGAGACTGCGGGGAAGGGCTCTCCGTGAGCACCCGCTACTTGGTCGATACCAATATCCTCCTTCGCTTTCTCTCCGGCGAGCCCGTGAAACAGGCGGAAGCGACCAAACGGCTCTTTGAAGCGGCCGCCTCCGGAACCGTGGTCCTCGACATCTCGCCGGTCATCGTCGCCGAAGCCATGTACACGCTGGTCTCGTTCTACAAGGTGGATCGAATCGACGCGGCCCGACAGTTGGCGGCGCTGCTCCGTCGTCGGGGCGTCAAGGTACGGGAGGCCGACCAGGTTTTCGGGACACTCGAACGACTGTTGAAGTCCAACATCGGTTTCGCCGACGCCTTCCTCGCGGCGGGAGCGGCGGAGGAAAAGGTTCCCATAGCGTCCTTTGACCGGGACCTGGACAAGTTCAAGGACGTAACCCGTTTCGAGCCCGCCTGACAAACTCCTGCCAACGGGCCGCCAGGACTCCCCTTTTTCCTCCTCCAGTTGTGATAACCTATTTTATCACAACTGGCCCAACGGCAGGGGACACCCCAGGATCGGGGCGGTGGTCTCGGTTGCTCCAGCGGCTCCCGTGATACTTGCGGACTTGATTGAGTTTCGTTTACCGAGGGCCGAATGTGGGAAGTGTGCCTGGCGTCGTACGATGGACGTAGTTGAGACGGACAAGTGGAGATCGCCATGGAAATCATCCTCCAGATTCCTGAGAAACTGCGCTGCCTCTTGCCCCAACGGGAGGATCTGTCTCGCGAATTCCTGGAGGCTTACGCCGCCGATTCCTATCGCAACGAACGTTTGACGCGCTCCGAAGTGGGCCAACTCCTGGGTTTGGACTGCTGGCAAACCGAAGAGTTTCTGGTCCGACGCCACGCCCTGCGAACCTTCGGGCCTGAAGACAGGAACCTCGAGCGTTCCTCCTTCCGCCGCGATTGAGGGCGGTTGTCTCAGGCAGGCCCTTAGTCATCTCGACGAGTTACTGAGACGGACGCGCGTCTCCCCCGGTCGGGAACCTCAACGAATCAGCTTTCCTCGCAATCCACTGGCGACGAGTTTACGGCTCCACTATCGGCGTCAAGGTCGTGCTCGCTGCATCGCCTCCACCTTGACCCCGTTCGCTCCGCCGAATTCTCGCCTCTAGGAATTGCGGTCGAGGAGCGATGCTCGGGTCCGAATGACGGGACGACTTCAGTAGTCTTCCGGCAGCAGAATGGTGGTCACTGACCGGTCCGCTTCGGTGATGATCCAATAGGTGACTCCCGCCTGAGTTCGGTAGGCCGACAGAATGCGGGTCCCTTCCTGGAGCGCTTGGTCGTTGGCCGCGCGGTCTGTAGAGTCCACGTTTCCCCAGTCTCGGTTTCGGTGACGTTGCAGTCCTTGGAGGATTTCCTCTGCGGATACTTGGGAGAGCGCATTCGGGGTCGCCACGATCTGGCCCAGCGGGACGCCCGGGAGCTGGACTCGCGGAACGAAGCGCAACTGGTCGATCGAACCGTTCGGCGGCACGGCGGCCGGTTCCCTCCCGGGGTTGCTGAAATCAGGTGCGGCCATGGTGGTTCCTCCCACTTAGTTCATATCCCAAAAAGCAGTTGGATCGCAAGGGGCGGACCGGTTGGCCCCCTGGCGCAGACTCCACTATCCGTGAGAGGATGGTCGGAGGAGGACAGGATGGGAGCAGCGGAGACACCGGCAATCGCGGCGAGGGTTTGTTCGGACCGGCGGCTCACGCAGCCAGAGTTTGAGGCGCTCAACCGAATCCCCCACTTCCTCGAATGGCTGGCCAACCTGCCCAATCCCAACACCCGCCGTGCCTATCAGGCCGATTTGGTGGGTTTCATGCGCTTCGTCGGACTGGCTCAACCCGAAGAGTTCGCGCGCGTCACCCGCGCCCATGTCATCGCCTGGCGGAAGGATCTCGAACGGCAGGCGCTGCAACCGGCCACCATCCGGCGGCGGCTCTCCGCTGTGTCGGAGTTATTCGAATTCCTCTGTGAGGAGAACAGTGTCGACCGCAATCCCGTTCACGGTGTGCGCCGTCCCAAGGAGGGCGCCAACGAGGGCAAGACCCCGGCTCTGGCGGACGCGCAGGCCAAGCGCCTGCTAAATGCCCCAGATGCCTCCACCCTGAAGGGTCAGCGGGACCGAGCGATCCTGGCGGTGCTGCTCTATCACGCGCTGCGCCGGAGCGAGCTGTGCCGACTCCGGGCCAAGGACTACGAGGTCCGGCGCGGGGTGCCGACCCTGGCGGTTCAGGGCAAGGGTTCCCGGCTTCGTTACCTACCGATCCATCCCCTCGCCGCCTCCCTGATTGAAGACTACTTGGAGGCCGCGGGGCACCGCGAGGACCTCGAGGGCGCCCTATTCCGGCCCGTGCGTAATCCCGGCGGAACACTGGAACGGCCCCTGACCGGCCAGGCGATCTACCGCAATGTCGTCAAACACCATGCCCTCGCCGCGCGCATCCCGGTCCGCTCCATCCGTCCCCACTGCCTGCGGGCCACCGCCGCCACCAACGCCCTGGAGCATGGGGCGGACATCGCCAAGGTTCGGGACTGGCTCGGGCACAGCACCATTTCCACGACCCAGCTCTATGACAAACGGCGTCACCGACCCGAGGATTCACCGACCTTCAAGGTGGAGTATTGAGGGGACCCTCGGTCGGGCCACCAGGAGCTGGGGCAGGCCAGCGCTCGCCCCTCATCTCCGGAGCCTGACCCAAGATGTAGTCTGCGGCCCGCTGCGCCTCACTGGCGGCCTTCACGAGCCACGTCTTGTTGTCCTTCGCCTGCAGGACCGAGAGCCAGCCTTGCAGGTAAGCCGCAGAATTCTCAAAACCGTCTTCGATGATGCCCGCATGGGCGCCCAGAAAGGCCGCGGTCATTTCGGCCACCAGTTCCTCCAGACAGTAGATTTTTCGGGCCTCGCCGACGGCAGAGGCTCCGCGGTTGTCCACCAGCGACGGACGGTTCAGTCGCTCTTGGTGCCCCGTCGCATGCGCCAGCTCGTGAAAGAGCGTCTTGTAGAAGCGCCACTCGGCCCGGAAGGTCTCCCGGCTCGGCATCTCCACCGTGTCCGTATCCGGCACGTAATGAGGATACGACTTACGCCCTTCGTGAATCCGCGGTGGCCGGGGCATCGCGGCGACGATGTGGCGGGCGTTGTCGGCTAGCTCACTTTCCGCAAACGTCGCGCAGGGCGGCACTTCGGGAAAGACGAGGCCGTCGATCTGGCACGCGTTGAATACGGTGTAGAGTTTCAGGAACTTTCGCGACTCTACCGAGAGCGGGGCCAGACCCACTGCGGCGGCGTCACTCTCGCGTTCCCGACTCCAGGTGCCGACCTTGACGATGGGGAATCCCGTTTCTCCCTTTCGCACCGTCCCGCCCAGGTCTTTTGCCTGGAGAAAGGTCAGAAAGTACGGGGACTGGAATTCGTGGAGGCCCAGTAAGAATACGTTGATGCCGCGGTAGTGCTTCTGGGTGGCGAAGTTTCGGGGAAATCCCGTGCGGGCGATGGAGGGAGATTGCCACGGAACAACCCCGTTCTCCATCCGTTCCAGAATTCGGCGCGTCACCGTCTCGTAAACATCCCACCGAACCTGCCCCTCCGCTTTCGGCAAACTGGCCGCGGCCAGAGGCACCGGGATCTTGCCCCGCGCCCGTTCCATCTGCTCCATCGCTCCCCCCTCCCCGGCGCTCAGGATATCACGCCCGGTCTCCATCCGGAAAGGGGCTGAATTCTCCCGAAAACCTCTTTTAGGGGGGGACGGGCGGACTTCGACGGGACGAGGCCCGTTCCGAAGAGGCTTCTGCGCTCCGGGGCCGCGCGGCCCGATTATTCAGAGGGTTAGGGAGTGATCCCGTCACCGGGGCTATTCTTCCCCCGTCGCATATCCGTTGCGTTTCAGCCACTGGCGAACGGCCTGGGTCACGATGTCTTGCTGCGAATGGGGCGCTTGCCGTTGCAAGCGGCGCTCAAACGCGACCTTGAGCAGACAGTCCGCCAAACTCGCCTGCACGCGGACGGACAACGGCACCAAGCCCCGCGGGGGGAGCTGGGGCAGCCCGCTCGAGATCGGTTCCTTGGTGACCTCCCGGGGCGGTTCCGCGATCGGCGGGCTCTTCTCCTCCCCGCGGGGAACCGTGGAGGCCCCCTCTCGAATAGGGCGCACCTTCCCCGCCTCAATGACGGCCAAGGCTTCCAACGGCAAGTCGGCTGTCTGTAACGCCTGGCTCAATGATCTCCGCTGATTCGTCATGCAACAATTCCTCCAATAGTACTCTCATTTCCTGCGCCGCCTTGGACGCCTCCGCTCCCATCCGCCACACCACCTGACCCTGGCCTGCCGCGTCGGCATAGGCCTGAAGCAGCCGTAACCCGCTCGCCACCGGAATTCCCAAAGAGCGACCGGTCTGCACCAATTCCCGACTGAGCCGGTGGCGAACCTGAAGCTTGTTCGGAATCAAAACCGCCACTGGAGGCCCCTTCCGAATCGCTTGGGCTTGGCGAACCACCCGCACCGCCTCGCCCGCCGCCCAGAGGTCCAGCGCCGAAGGCCCACACGGCAGAAAGGTGACGTCGCTCACGAAGAGCGCCGCCCGGGTCACTTCCGACAAACCCGCCGGACCATCGATGACAATGAACTCAAACTGGTCTCGCAGCGCCGGGATCTGCTCCAGCAGGTCATCCGGCGTCTGCAAGCGGAAGGGCTCGAACTCCGGCGACACCTCCCGCAGCCATTTCGAAGAAGAGGCCTGAACATCCGCATCCACCAAGGCGACGGATCGCCCCTGCTCCCGCAAATAAACGGCCATATGTACCGACAGGGTGGACTTCCCTACTCCTCCCTTTGAATTCGTAAACGCCAACACTTTTCCCATGTTTACTGGCTACCACGCCCACTGGTGAGATCGCAAGGGGGCAACTGGGCCGGGACGCTTGCCGTCCTGATTTAATACTGACCGGTCACCCTGCTGGAACGTCGGGCGGTCGGCCAACCCACCCGCGGGTCGGCTCGGTCACCTGCTTGCATGCATGCCTGCATGCTTGCAACCTAGACTACTCGCTCGCCGGAGGGTCGCACTGCCACCTCGCTGCTGACCGGTTTGCCCACCGGGATTTGAGACAGCCTCTTACCGGGAAACCAGACAGGTATCTACTGGGAAACGAGACTGGATTCACCGGGATTCGAGACAGACCCCCGCTGGGAACCGAGACAGCTTTTACCGTGAATGGGGACAGGAAAGGAGCGGACAACCCCTTGATCTGGTTCGCTGTTTACGGATATAACTATTAACAAGAATTACTAATGTATAACTGTTCAACAACACGGCGCGTTGTTGATTCTTGAATCGGGGAGGGAAGATGGAGCACGAAAAACCGGAGGTGCCGCGGCCGCAGGACGGCAAAGACGAACTGAATCTGGCGGAGTTTCCTCTCTCGGCTATTGCTGATCGGCTTGATCCGAAGCAGAAGTCCCTGGTTTTCGAGGATCGCGTGTGGGACCGGAACCGGGGTGATTTGGTCACCCGCCAATTACTCATCACCGCCGCCGAAGAGTATGGCTTGCCCACCGCCCTCGACGACGAGGTCATTCTGGGATTGGTTCAACTGTCTCGGCTCCACGGGTTCGCCGAACGGCGCGTTCCCTTTACCCGCTACCAACTGATTCAGCTCTTGGGCTGGCGCGACGAATCCAAGAGCTACCAGCGCATCGAGAAGTCGCTGAACCGGTGGATCGGCGTAACGCTCTACTACCAGAATGCCTGGTGGGACCGGGAGGGCCAATGCTGGGTCGACGAGAAATTCCACCTGCTCGACAACGTGACCCTCTTCGACCGGGAAAAGTATTCGCACCGGAACCGGGTCCAAACGCCGCTACCGATCTCCAGCTTTACCTGGAACGAAGTGGTCTTCCGTAGCTTCCGCGCGGGCAATCTCAAGAGCCTGGATTTCGACTTCTTCAAGCGCTTGGAAGGAGCCGTCGCCAAGCGGCTCTACCGGTTTCTCGACAAACGCTTCTTCCATCGGCCGCGCTGGGAATTTCATCTCCAGGAACTGTGCTGGGAACACGTCGGACTCGCCCGTTCGTATGATGCGGCCAACCTCAAGCGGAAGCTCCGACCGGCGATCAAAGAACTTGAGCGTCACCAATTCATCCGACCGGCATCGGACACGGAGCGCTTTCGAAAGGTCAGCTCCGGCAAATGGCGGGTTTTCTTCGAGCGGGCGGGCAGGGGAGTCGCCAAAGTTCTGGCGCCACCCTCGAATACCGACGCCCTTTGCCAGGCCTTGATCGACCGGGGAGTAACTCGCTCCACGGCCCTCGAAACGGTCGAGAAGTTCCCCAGAGAGCAGATTGAACATCAGTTGGAGGTCTTCGACTGGCTGCTCAATCGCAAGGACTCCCGACTCCTCCGCAATCCCGCCGGTTACCTGGTGAGCGCCATCCGGAGTGAGTACGTCGCACCCCAGGAATTCACCGCACGGCGCGAGCAGGCCGAGCAAAAGGCTCGGTCTGAAGAGCTCGATCGACGACGACAGGCACGGATCGTACGCGAACGGGCTCGGGAGGAACTGAAACTCCAAGTCCGTCGACAAGCGGTCGAATCCTTCTGGTCGTCGTTCTCGCAAGAAGAACGGGATCGACTGGAAACTGAGTGTCTCCACGGGGCTAACTCCTTCGAACGTTCTCTGTTGAAAAAAGGAGGGACCCTCGGAGCTGCGACTCGAGAGAAACTATTCGAGGAATTCGCGTTGAAGAGTTTAGCGGGATGAGGGGGAGAAAAAAGCTCAGGAAGCCGAATTTGATTTGACGCCTGAAACGGTTCTGTGGATTCCTATAAAAACATAAGGCGTTGTACGGCCTCTTTCTTAGGCGACAACCCAGTGACCTCTAACTCAGGTCCTTCCCCGTTCCTGGCGGCTGCGCCTATATCCATCGGAGATTGGATTAATGCAGACAGGACCGTGGAGTTATCCATTCACCCGAATAATAACTGCATACGCAGAATATCCAATCCTGATTATCTGGATGAACTCTCGGCCCTTTTTTGTTTCATGACGGCATCCTTGGCGCCGCACTAGTAACCTTATCGACTCATCCATCTTCAGATCGAAATCCACGAACTTCTATGCAACGATTACTCCAGTTCTTAGCCGCATCTGTCTTCCTCTCCGCTTTCCTATCGGCCCAGATTGCCAATCCGCTCTCAAAGGATTCGATGAGAGAGCTTCAGCAAAGCGTAAAGCCCATTGATGGGCACAGCACATTGCACGAGCGAGTACTGGCCCAAACCGGTCCTTCCGGGGAATCCATCCTCACCACCAACCGGTTCGTGGAACTCGCCACCGGCCTCAATCATTGGCAAGACGATGCATGGCTCCCCTCCGAAGAAGTTCTCAACGTAGAGAATGGCGAGGCGGTGGGGCTACAGGGCCAGCACAAAGTGTGGTTGCCGGGGCAGGCAGGCGATGGCTCCTTAATCCGCCTGAAGTTGCCAACCGGTGAGTTGATGCAAAGCATGGTTTTTGGAATCGGCTATTACGATCCTACCACCGGTCAATCGGTGTTGTTAGCGGAGGCCAAGCCGGCACCGGGTGTGCTGTATCCACCCAATCAAGTCCTGTATGAGGATGCCTTTGATACACTAAAAGCAGCTCTTCGATACACTTACACAAAGACTGGATTTGAACAGGACGTGATTCTGGGGGAAACACCGCCCAGCCCAAAGGTATTTGGACTTAGCGAAAAAAGCCGCTTGGAAGTTTGGACAGAATTTCTGGAGGCACCCGAGCCGGAGGTTGAAGAACGGGTCATTAATGAGCAAGCGGTCGCGGCGAACCGCGAGTCGGCCATGCGCGACCACCGTTTAACCTTTGGAACCATGCGCATGGATGAAGGGCGAGCCTTTCCAAAACAGGCCGACGACCAAACGCTCGCCTTGGTGTCCAAAGAATGGGTGCGGACGCCGGATCAACGTCAATTTCTGGTGGAGGCCGTCGTCGTTGATGACCTCAAGCCTGGCTTAGAGGCACTACCTCCCTCCCGAGAAGGCGCCAATCTACGCCGTCCCGTTTCCGGCCGCTTGATGGCGGCACGAACCGATCGACCTAGGGCACGACCACCTGGCGAACCGACACGCGAGATCGAAGTCGCGTCCACCGACAAGCCAGAAACGCCGGGATTGGTGGTGGACTACATTCTAAATGGAGGTTCACCGAATGTTACATTTTATTCCGGCACAACTTACCACGTGACCGGGCCATTCAACGCTACTGGGTCGCAGACCATTTTTGAACCTGGAGTAATCTTCAAATACAAGAAAAACGTCAGCGCTCGGCTTAACATAGCTACACCCATCTCTTGGCTGGCGTCCGCCTATCGGCCGGTGGTCTTCACGGCTGAACATGACAATACCATTGGCGCAGTAGTGGCGACGGGAACTCTCACCGGATACTACGCCGATCCGGCCTTGGAAATCACCACTTCGAGTTCCTTCGACCTTAAACACTTTCGAATAACCCACGCCAAGACCGCTCTAAAACTTTCGGGTGCCGGGACGCCAACAGCAACCCTCTGGCACGGCCAGTTTGTAAACTCGGAAACAGGTCTCCTGATCAATAAAGCTGCTACGGTTCGACCTCGCAACATCCTGTTTCACAATGTCGTGTGGACCTTGGATGGGACCTCCACAACAGCTCCCATCCAGGCGGAACACCTCACCGTTAACACTGCAACGCTATTCAACAAGGGTGGCTTCTCCTCACTTACCGTAGCAAATTCAATCCTAGCTGGAGTAGCGACATTGCCCGGGGCCTCCTACAGCGCGGTGTCCGGAAGCGTCGTTACCCCAAGCAACCCGACGACTGTATTTCAGGTTTCAGGCGCCGGTCGCAACTACTTGCCTACTACGTCCGCATACCGCAATGTTGGATTAACCACTATAAATACCCAGCTTAGGGCCGAACTAGCGGGGATGACCACGGAGGCGCCTACCGTCTACTCCGGCAGTCTGACGACATGGAACCCGGTGGTTGCTCGAGACTCGAACACGCCGGATTACGGCTACCACTATCAACCAATCGACTTCGCCATTAATCACGTCCCGATAGTCAACACCACACTCAACATCAATCCTGGCGTAACAATCGCCAAACTAGGCACCAATAACTTGGGAATTCGGCTAACTGGGACGGCTAATCTGTGCGCTAAGGGGACTCCTACTAGTCCTATCAACTTTACACGGTATACCGCAATCCAAGAGCAGCCGGAGGATTGGAATGGTTCGCCAACACTATCGGAAGTTATGGTCTCCGTAGGCACCACTGGCACGGTGGGTCTTCGCTTTTGCTCCTTTCATCTCAATCCCCACAAAAACGACCAGCATTCAATCTACGTTTATCAAACACCAGCCAATATAGGGAGGCTATTGATGCGGGACTGCGACCTATTTCTTGGGAATCACTGGTTCTTCGGGCCCACCACAGGGCCTATCCCAAGACTGCAGTTCATTAATAATATATTTGAATCGGCGGACGTCGAGTTCTACGGGCAAACCATTATCGAGGCACGAAACAACCTATTTCGAAGGGGAAATCTCATGTGGTTACCGGGCACAGCCACCTCGTGGGCATTTCAGGATAACCTAATTGATAGTGCTTTTCTGATTTTCTCCGAGAACGAGTTGGGATTCGTTCGTAGCCACAACGCCTATTACAATATTCAAGGCTCGATTCCGCCACTCAATGGCACCGAAATACAGCTTTCTACATTGACCTATGCCTCTGCAACTTATGGGAGTTTTACGGGACGCTATTATACGGGGGGAAATGCGGCGCTGGTAGATAGAGGTAGCCGTGTCTCTGACCAAGCTCGATTGCGTTACTACACAACAGTCTCCATCAATACTCCGGAACAAAACTCATTGGTGGATATTGGGTTCCATTATGTCGCACTCAACGGAAGTGGCGTTGCTCCTGACTCCAACGGGAACGGTACAATCGATTATCTGGAAGAACTGGGTACCTCCTGTGATTGCGAGTATAATAGTTGCGCGAACTTGCCTGTCGCGGTGGCTTTAACAAGCCCATTAAGCGGGCAGCTATTCCTGACCTCACCCACCAACATCATTGTCAATGCGATTGCGAGCGACCCAGATGGCGCAATCCAAAATGTTAAATTCTACATTAATGGATCCCTCGTGTTTACGGACACCGCTGCACCGTACCAATACTATTGGGACAATGTCATGTCTGGCCCCTATACAATCTACGCGACGGCAACGCCTGTCGTCGGAACGGCAGTAACGACCCCAAACGTCGGGGTCACCGTTTATAGTAGCCCAACTATTTCGATTATTGAACCAACGACCGTCAATTCCGTACTTCCACCGGGTAGTAGCGTTACGTTCAAAATTGCAGCCACGGCTCCGAACACCACAGTTTCCAAAGTGGAGCTCTACACAGGAATCGCCACGCTTGTTGGACAGGCCGCGAAGGTAGGGGAGGAGTATTGGGTTACTATTAATAACTTAGCGAATGGCAGTCATTATTTCTACGCCCGGGTCACCGATGAGCTTAACCGATTTCGTGACTCCGAACCGGTGATAATCCAAATCATTAATCCTGGGGAATTTCCTACATCAATTGTTATTACAGCTCCGACACCAAACGCTCAGATTACGGAAGGGTCGTCCGTAGTGGTCAAGGCAGCCGTCAGTACCAGCCCATCCATAGCGCGGGTTGAATTCTATGATGAGGATGAATTGATCGAGACGGACTACCAGGCACCTTACGCTGCCACCTTTACGCCAAAGGCGGGTCCACACAAGCTCGTCGCGAAGGCTTACACTACGGCGGTCCCTTCGAAGAATGCGCGTTCAGCCCCGGTCTCCCTTTCTGTTAACGTTCCAGGAGCGGCCAGTGGACCGGGATATTGGGAAACCTATGGAATTGGAGCCGGTGTTCTCCACCCAATTGGGCAAAATGACATATTCTATGACTTAATAATTGGCGAGGATGGAACTTTAATCGGGGCACATGAGGTGTGGACAAGTACGCCTGAGTACGATTTCCTAATCGCTAAGCTCGGCGAGTCAGCTTGGTTTGCGCCAGAAGGTCGAGAATTTGGCGGGCTTCTTACTGATCCTTCGTCGGCAATTACAGGCCTAAAATACGATGGTGTTTACTACGCTTCAGCTCCTAACGGGCTCTATTACTGGACGGGTATGGAATGGCAGCAAATCTTTGCGACGGAGGGTACTTACCCCGCCACATGCCCTAGTATAAACACTTATGCGTACCTGAGCGACGCAGTGTTGGCATTGGTTCCTTGGCGAGGGGATATCATTGCCGGAGGTGCGTTCAATTTGTCATCATCTTCAATTCAAAACATCGCTAGGATTTCAACCATCACAAAGACTGCATCGTCATTGGGTGTAACGCTTAATGGCCGAGTGCGGGCTCTGCTCGTGCTCGACGACATACTCTATGTGGGAGGAGAGTTTACAGCGGTAAATGGAGACACCGCCATCGCATATCTGGCGAAGTATGATGGTACATCTTGGTCAGCCGTGCCTCAAAGCGGTTTGAATGGTTCAGTGTGGGCGCTCGCGGAATGGCAGGGAAAACTAGTGATTGGAGGTAGGTTTACTACCGCCGGCGGAAGTTCGACTGCCAATGGGATCGCCCTCTGGGATGGGTCCTCCTGGAGCACGGTGGGAAGGGGCGTCTCCGGCCAACCAGATCTCGACGAGGTGGCGCCTCCAGTAGCCGTAATGGCCTTGGCTTCGCGCGGTTTGAATCTCTATGTCGGAGGACGGTTCACTAACTGTTTAGATTACAACGGAGTTACGAACGTGGTCAACAACGTGGCCGAGGCAATCTGGGATGTCGCGACACAGAAATGGACGTGGCGGTCCATGGATGGCGGCGTCAACGACGGTTCAGTCAGCTGGATCGCTTTTGGTAGTAAACCCTCTAATGTGGGGGTGCATGCGCTCGTCGTCCAGGAGGGGCAGTTGGGAAGTTATGATGTTGTCGCGGCCGGATGCTTCGAGAAGGCCGGTTCGCTTTTGGCTGCGAATATCGCCCGGTGGCGCGTCGGGACGGGCAATGGGCAGGGTGTAAGCCCACTGGTGACAATTACGGTGCCCTCTGCGTCAAGCGGTTTCGTGGCGGCGCCCGGACAATCTGTTCAGGTGCACGGCATAGCGTTCACCTCCGGTCAAGCAGGACATCGAGTAACGACCGTAAAGCTGTATGGGAAGAAGGACGATGGTAACCCCGAGCCGTTGGCCACCGATGAGGCATACTTTAATGAGGCTAACGGTAGTTATCTCTTTAACTTCACTTGGTCGTCTGACGATCTCGGACGCCACCAGCTTTGGGTGGTCGCCACGCAGGTTGACGAAAATAACGCGGCCTTTTCTGAGGGAACGTCCCCGCGGGTTGTCGGTACAGTTAAGAATTCCTCCACGACTCTTCCGTCGAGCGACGATTTCATCCCGATTGTGAATGAGGGACGCACAGTGAGGCTCGATGTCCTGGCCAACGACCAACAACCGGCGACTCGCCGGATTACCGGCGTGCGACGATACACTGGCGCAAGCGGCCTGGGTGGCCAGCCAGCTACCCTCGGAGTGGTGCGGCCAACCGCCGATGGCCGGGCTCTAGAGTATTCGCCGAGGCCCGGTGCCTTTGGGCAGGACGTCTTCTACTATGAATCCAAGGAGGGATCCAGCTCATCGGTCGCGGCTGTGGTAATCCAACTTAGTATCGCGCCGTTAGTTAGCATAACGTCTCCAACTGACGAATATGAGCTTCCGCCGGGCCAAACCAGTGTCAACATCACGGGAATGGCAAACAGAAGGGATGCCCCTATTGGTAGCATCAAATGCTATCGAAATGGTACGCTGCTCAATACCATTCCGAATCCTTCGGGAGCCGCCTTCAGCTTTTCTAGCGGCACCCTCGCTCCCGGGTGGCATATCATTTCGGTTGTCGCCACCGACAATCGGACCCCAGTCGCCCTGAGCTCCACTCAGACGGTCACGATTAGGAGAAGGAAAACTGGAACGGACACTCCTCCAATCGCAAAGCTCATCAACCTGGCAAACCCGACCACCGCCATCTCCACGGTGGATGCGACCGACTACCCGATCGTCCGCGAGGGCATGCTGGCTTTGACGGGCGACGCCTATGACCCCGACAATAGCCCTCCACCAGCAGCGCCCATTGATGCACTTTCCTACTCCATTCAGATTCATCATCCGGGCGGTGTCGGCGAACCTCTCGCTACGTTGACGCCCGGAACTTTGGACCCCGACGGGTTTGCGCCGCTGTCTGGAAACCTGGTTAATGGATCGTTAGGCGTGATCAATCTGGCTCGAATTCCCAACGGAGTTTACGACCTCTGGTTGATTGTGCGCGGCGGACCCCTCAGCGCGGTTGATGTCGTTCGCATTGCGGTTGACAGTGAGCTCAAACTAGGTCGACTGACCTTTAGTGAGCAGGACACACTGATTCCGGTCAATGGAATCCCCCTCTCGTTGATTCGGACATACGATTCGTTCGACCCCGAGTCCGGCGATTTCGGCCCCAGTTGGCGGTATTCTCTCATGGATCTGGGGGCGCAGTTTGACGAAGTCCGCGAGGACGAGACTCCATTCCTCGAATTGGGCAGCACAGGAGCGGATACTTACACGCTGCCGCCAATTAGCGTACGCTCAGGTGGTGGCTACAATCTGTCACTCACGCTGCCCGGCGGTGAACGAACCACTTTTGTGTTCACTCCCCGTCGTTCAAATACGACCCAACTCATGTTTGCCGAGTGGAAATCGGCCCCCGGCGTGGACGCTACGCTGACCATTGAGCCGGAAGACGGGGTTCAAAACACCATTAACTTTTATGCCAATGGGCTCGGAAATCCCGTCTGGAATGGAGGCGATGTTCACATCCCGTTCGAGCGTTATGATATTCCCAAGTTGCGCCTGACCACCGCGGATGGGACGGAATTCTACTTGGAAAGAAGCCCGAGTGATGCTCAAGCCCCGCATTACTTTATCCAGCAGACGACCGGTAAGTACGCGCCGGTTCAGCCCCGTCCCGGGCCCATCCGGCTCACCAAGATCAAGCAACCCACGGGCGACCAGATAGTCATAACTCCAAACGCGCCTGGCGTCGATGGGGAGATCGCCCACCTCCCGGCCAATTCAACCACCGCCACGCGGAAATTGACCTTCAAACGCGATGACCGGGATCGGATCATCGAAATCCGTGACCCGGCTACTCTTGAGAGCGGCTCTCCGGTGGCCATCATGAAGTACACCTACGATCCGACAACCGGTAACCTCATCCAGGTCCATCGCTTAATCAATCGAACCACAGCAACCTACGCGACGACCACCTACCATTACGATCATCCGCGTTTCCCACATTACCTGACCGCCGCCGTCGATCCGCGAGGGGTTCAAGTTGCGCGAACCGATTATGATGACTCTGGGCGTCTAAATTCGGTCGTAGATAGCACCGGGCGAACCACTACCTACACTTATCCGACTTCAGGTTTTAGTGACTCTCGCACCAAGGCGCGGGTAGAAAGTCGCGACCACGAGCAGAATCTCCGAATCACCGAAGCCGATCAGTTTGGCAATGTGGTTTATTCCGTCAGCAAGGGTCCGCCTCCGAGTAATCTTCAACTCGATGCGATCCGTAGGTTTACCTATGGTAATACCGGGTTCCCCAATCGTTTGACTCAGGAGGAGACGACGGTTCGAGATCCCGCTAATAGTAGCGGCACGTTATTCAGTCTGCTGCGGGATTATGACTATAACGACAGTGATAATCCGCTGTTTCCCACCAGTGTCACCGATTGGCACGTCTTGGGGACCCCGAGTAGTCTGTTGAGAACGCGCAAGGTGATTTACGACAAATACGGCCAGGTCACCCAGCAGATTGACCCACTCTATTCCTCCGGAACCACGGTCCACACCGACACCACCTACGATTCGATCACCCACCAGCCCCTGATCCAGTCGTTCACCGGGACGGTCCCCTTGGGTAACTCCAAGACCCTCTCCCAGAATGTCTATTATCCCCTGACGGCCGCTCCCGGCCAGGCCGGACGTTTGAACTACTCGCTCGACGCCAATAATAACGCGATCGTCTATGAATACGCTACGAGCACTCTCGCCGGAAGTTACCGGGTGGGCGATCTGCTCTCAGTGACAGCATGGGAAAACGGTCCCAATGTGACATTCCTTAGCAAGACAAGCTATACGTACGACGCCAATGGCAATGTTCGCACAGAGATTCAGCGAAATAGTTCCAACGTCGAACTGCGTAGAACCACCTACGAGTACGATGTTCAGAATCGGCGAATCAAAACCATCGACGCCATGGGCGGCGTTTCCGAACAGAAGTTCAACCTAGCGGGACAAGCGGCTCAATCGATCGACCGGTACGGTTATTCGACCTACACCTTCTATGACCGGCTCAATGCCGCTTCATGCATCCGAAACCCAGACGACACTTATCAATTCACCTTGACCTATTACACCGGAACTCCTGCTCAGCGAGTCGTCGTGCGCACGGACCGTGCGCTCGTCTCCAGCAGCGTTGCCGGAGCTTGGTCTGGCCTTACGGCCACGCGGACGTATTACGACGCGCTTGGCCGGGCGGTAAAGACCGAGCGAGTCAAGGATTTGGCGCTGGTCGAAAGCACCGGTGGAAGTATCAAGGATTTGCCCGGGGTTCTGAATCTGAACCTGATTTGCGATGTAAGTCTCTCGCCCTCTCCAGCGCCCACGGTGCTGGAGACTACCCAGACCGAGTACTACGACGACGGTCGAGTGTGGAGAACCATTGATGCCGGCGTCCAGGTGACCACCTACACCTATTCGAGCGACGGACTCACACGCACGACCAAGCCACCCTCTTACAGCGACGGTGGCACCGTCACGACGGACATCATCGAGACCTCCGATCTCAATGGGAATCTGATTTATAGCCAAACCAAGAGCTACCTGAACGGATCTGTTCAGACCCACCGGCCGCAAACTCGGTACTATTACGATCAACTGAACCGTCGCCTACGCACCCGGATCGCCACCAACGAGTCAGTCACCGACGACCGCACAGGCACCGACACTTCCAGCCACGGCACCCTCGTGAGCAGCACTGACTACGACTGGGCAGGCCAGCGCATTCGCGAAGCGGACGCTGACGGCGTCATTACGAAATTCGACTATGACGGGGCCAGCCGGTTGAAACAGGTGACCCTGGCTGAATCAACTTCGGACCAGACGCTCACCCAGTATAAGTATGACGAACTGGGGCAGCTAGAATCGCAGACCGACGCCAACCAAGTCGGCCAAACAACGCCGAAAAGAACCTTTTTCGCTTATGATAAGTTAGGCCGGAGAACTGGGCGAACGCTGCCGCTTAACCAGGTGGAATCTTGGGATTTCGATTTTGATACGACGACGGGAGCCACGGTTCCTGCCACCGTGCCGATTAAGCCCAACCGAGTTCGGCACAAGGATTTTACGGGGCTCGCCGCGGGTGAAATGCTCCTGACCTACGACGCGATGGGACGGCCGGATCTGAAGCGCAAAAAGGTCGGTTCTTCCTGGGTCACGATTGAGGATTACGACTACGCTCCCGGAGGTCAGCGCTCGCAGATGCAGGACAACTTGGCGGGAACGGCGCGCACCACCAAGTACGCTTATGATCATTCGGGCCGCTTGAAGGTGAAGCAAATGCCCGAAGGCACCGTGTCCTATGCCTACAGTGCGGCGGGCGACTTGAGCGAGGTGAGCGCGCGGCACAAATACACCTTCACCGGCAGCACGCCCTGGTTGTTCAACGCATTGCAGCAGACGCAAAACAACCGGACTGTGGGCGCTCAAATGAGCTACGAGTTTGATCCTCGGCACCGGCTCTCGAAGGTGTATGGAAACTTGAATTTGGTAGGTCAAAACTGGGTTCCGAGTGACCTCCGGGCGACGTATTCGTATGACCCAGTGGGCAATTTGGCCAAGGTGACCTATGGACCGGGCACACCGTTCGCGACCACGAAGTACACCTACAACACGCTGAACCAGCTTCGTTTCCTCACGACCAAAGAAGGAACGACGACCAACACGATTTGCAGCTTCGACTACGACGATGCGGATAATTTGAGCCCGGGTGACAATTTTGCGGAACCGGGTGACAACTTTACTTGGCCGGCGGCGCGTCGGTTGACGACCAGCGGGTTCCGCCGGGGCGCCCGGGAAGTCATTGGCACGACGCCTATGCGCCAAGTGGGCTACAGCTACGATCCGCTGAAGCGCCTCACGCGCGAAGGGCTTTGGAGCGCCGCCTTCGCCAGCGAGAGCAGCGCCGTGCAATTTGATGGCACGTCGGGGTACACCGACACCGCCGGCTACGATAAAGTCGGCAACCGGCGCGGACGGACCATCGTCAACAGTTTCCCGGTTGTCACCGGGCGGACTTATGCTGATTACGATGCTAATGACAGGCTAGGCGGCATCGTCTTGAACAAGGTGGCCGCTAGTTGGGACGCCAACGGAAACACGCTCCGCTTCGATCTGAACGGCGACGGCGCCTGGGACAATGCCGCGGCCGACGACGTCTATGATTTAGAGAATCGCTTGATTACGGCTTCCCGACCGACCGGAACGGTGAGCTTTGTTTATGACGGCGATGGGAACCGGGTGAAGAAATCGGTGGGGAGCACGACTACCTATTACCTCGTGGATGACCGTAATCCGACCGGATACTCGCAGGTTCTGGAAGAGCTCTCCAGCCTCACGGCCTGGCCCCTGCCCGCTCCCACGGTTCGGTACGTGTATGGCTCAGACCTGCTGCACCAAGACCGCGCGGGCACGCTGCGCTACTACGGCTACGACGGTCTGGGCAGCGTGCGATGTTTGTTTAGCACCTCCCCCACCCCCACTGTTACGGACACCTACACTTACGACGCATTTGGGCTGCTGATCGCCCGTTACGCGCGTCGAAGTTCCGACGGGGTGCTGGTCGCATTTGCCGATCCGGCATCAGAAACATCAGCCCCCGCAGGCACGACGCCGGTGCAGAACAACTATCGCTACACGGGCGAGCAATGGGATCCAGACCTGGGGATGTATTACCTGCGCGCCCGCTACTACCACCCGGACTTCGGCCGGTTCTGGAACATGGATACGTTTGAGGGCAGTCAGAGCGACCCTCTTAGCCTCCATAAATACCTCTATGTGCATTCAAATCCAGTAAATGGGATTGATCCTAGCGGTCATGAATTTACGCTGGCAAACGTAAGTATATCGTCGGGAATGCAAAGTGTGCTTTCAAGCGCGGCTTCCGGTGCGGCGATAAACTCAATTGGTAATGCGTTAATATTCGGTGAGACTTCAGCGAGGCAGATGTTGTGGAATGCTGGGACAGGAGCACTAATGGGTGGTTCTGGGGGTTTAACCAAACTGGGTGCTAAATCACTGGTTGGGAGAATTGGGCTGCAGCGTTCGGCGCAGATTGTTCTCATGTTTGGTCCAGCCGCGGTAAACGCTTTCGTGGCCACTGCCGAAACCATTGTGAAGGAAAAATTGTTGAACAATGAGGACCTTGCTCCAAAAAAAGTCGCGGTGTTGTTCGCCGCAAATTTCGTACTTAATGTGGCTATCTCTAAAATAGATGCTGGCATTGGCGCACACAGTGAAAATGCGCGGAAGGCAATTGAGGGGATGAGAAATAGTAAGGGTAATTGGGCGCATGGATGGGCCGGAATGACTCCCGCTGAGAGAAGGTTGGAGCAAATTTGGTTGCGAGTCTCGTCGGATCCTTTGGGTAGTGACACGATCCTGGGCGCGCTGATTTCCGCCGAAGCCGAGGTTGCCGAATGGCTCATCGGCGGGGCGGTTGGAGAGGCGATTACGGAGTAGTATAAATGCATGAATGTTATTGTATACACGGTCGAATCGCACCCGTGGTTGGCTTACGTAGGTCTTGCGTTGGCCACCATTAGTTTCGGTATTGTATTTGTATACCTCCTGCGCGCATTTGCTACATTGAAGGAGGTGTTGGGAATAGTGTCTTCAATTAAAAACGCGAAGAGCAATGCTGTATTGAGGTATTGCACATTACGTATTGGAATTCTCATTGGATTCGCCGCAAGCGCTCTAATTGCGGGCTATTTCTTTTCGGCTAATGCCTTCCTTTGGTTTCATGGTGCAGGCGTTGGTGAAAAGGGTGTTGAGTTGTTCTTTTTGTGGCCGAGGCCTTCGTCAATTGTTCAAAAAAGTGAAATACGCTCCGTTAAAGTTGTGGCTTTGAGACGGCAGTCATATTTAGTAATTGAAACTAAAAATGGTAAGGTGATTCGAAGCGTAAACTCGATAAATAGTAAGTTGCTCGGGCAATTGCGTGCGGTCCTGTCTGAGGAGTGAATCATAATTGAACTCGGCACGCGATCCATAGCACCCGTGATGCCAGAAAGACGCTTTGGCGCTTGGGACTGCTCCTCGGCTACGAACCCTGCCCGTGTATAGGAAAGCTTGCCTACTTCTGACTGAACATCCCAACGCCTTACCCGCCTCGGAGCGCTGTTCCGGTCAACCAGGGGTGCGGTTGGAGGTTCTTTCACTCTCCACACCCGGTTCGTTCTCGGTCAGGGATGCGACGGCCTAAACTATGTTTTGCCATTGAGCGGTGCCCCTTCCTGGCCGTCAATCTTGGCATGTCAGTACGCCGAACTCCTGCCGGATGATCGGCCCAGTGTAACAAGACCCACCATCAGGAGGCGAAAAGTTGGTCCGCCCAGTTCACTTGCCGAACTGGGCTTCCAGATCTCGCGCGCAGTGAATGACGCGGACGATTTCGATGCCGTCGTCGTCGGGAAGTTTACGGTAGAAGACCAGATGTATGGGGAAATCGGCAACTTTCCACGAGAGGAGACCTTCGGTTTAGGGTTTAGGGATTGGGAAACGGGCGAACGTGCCCGAGGCCAGGACTGCGGGCAAGATTGTTGAAGGGTAAGCGTCACGCCGAGCACCTTTGGTTGGGTGCATCAGTGTCATAGGGATTGCGCTACGACGTTTATGCAGCGCGTTGGAGGAGTGCGGATTGCCAGGCCTCGGGTGTCAGGGAGGGGAGTAAGCGTCCGGCGAACCCCATCTGGACGGCCCGGATTGGTCGGCCAAAGGTTGGTGCGTGAGATTACTTGGGCCGAGGTTTCCAGTTGGCGGGAAGGAGTTCGTCGATCTGTTGATTGGTCAGGGCCGGCAGGCGGGCGAAGAGATCGCGGAGGTATTCCCAGGGATCGATGGCGCGGCGGCGACAACTAGCGATCAGGGAATAGAAGTGAGCACTGCGCCAACCGGCGTCGGGATGTCCCAAGAAGAGCCAATTCCGTTTGCCCAGGCAGGTGGTTCGTCCCCGACCCATGCGGAAGTCAAAGACCACCGGCCCGCTCGGCCGCCCGTACTCCCACAGATAGGCCCGGTGGTTTTTGCCCGTCGTCTCGGGCACCTGGCAGGGCACCGTGGTTTCGTCGGCCTGGAGATAATCGCCAGCCAGCAGTTCGGCGGCCTGCGCCTGCACCACGGGCACCAGCAATTGCGCCGCCGCCAAGATGCCCGCGTTAAGGGTCTGGCGGCTCAAGTCGAGGCCGTGGTCCTCGAGCAGGCGGGCACACTGACGGTAGACCGGGGTGTGCTGCTGGAACTTGGCGGCCAAGACCTCGATGATGAACTCGTTGGAGAGTTTGCTCTTGGGGACGATCTGGCCGGGAGCCGGCGTCACCGTGACCCCTTGCTCAGGTCGGCAATGGGAACCGCGCTTCTCCCGCTTGATGACCCGGACGAAGAACTCGGCCGGCCGGCACCCCAACTCCTCGCGGACTTCGTAGCCAATGACCGGACGGGGGGCACCACAGGCGCCGCAGGTGCAATCCTGGGGAGAACAGGGAATGATCTCTTCGCGCCGCTCCAAATGAGCCGGAAGAGTGGCCCGCCCCGGATGATTATTCTTCGGGGCCTTGGCCCGGGGAACAGCGGTCAGGACTTTGGCGGGTTCCGGGAGCTCGGCTTCGAGTTCGATCTCCGGGACCACGACGACCAATTCCAAGGGCAGCAGGGACAGCTGGTTCTCTGAAAGCTTGTCTGCCTTGGGTCCCCATTGCCGATGGTGCAGCAAACGGATCTGCTCATTCTTGAGGTTGATGATCAGCTGGAGCCGGGCGTTCTCGGCTTCCAAGCGCTTCACAAAGTCACTGACTTCGGGTGAAAGTGAGAGGAGATCCAGTGGCATCTAAGTTGCACATCACAATATAGATGCAAACGCAATAGTGCAACACTATTGATATATTATAAACGGCTTTTTTTGTGCTTACAGGCAGCTCACGCCGCCTTGCGCCACCAGGCCCGGGACTGCGTCTTCTCCAGATCAATCCCGCTCAACAGCAGGGTCAATTCCTCCGCCAGGATCCGCAGCGCGGCGTCCGTCGGTGTTCCCTCATCCCCAGGCCAGCTGAAGCGACCCTTCGCCAGGCGTTTGGCCAGGAGCCACGTCCCTGATCCGTCCCAATAGAGCAACTTGATCCGGGTCCGGTTCCGATTGGTGAAGGCAAAGAGATGGCCGCTCATCGGATCCTCCTTGAGCCGGTGCCTTACTAAATCGCCGAGCCCCTCAAATCCCTTGCGCAGATCGGTCGCACCCAATGCCAGGAAGACCTTTGTCGCCGGCCCGGTGGGAATCATAGCGCTCGCAGGAGTTGGCAGAGCTCCCGTAGTTCCTCAACCCGGAACCCGGCGGCGACCTCCAGGCTGTGGCCGCCAGGAAAGCCAATCCGGTAGGCCGCTCCAGCCGGACGGCCGGGCGTCAAATCCACCGGCAACCGGAGCAACGCGGGCCGCGAGCTTTTCACTTCCACCTTCCGGGACCGCCGCAACCAAATACTCAGGCACGAAAGGCTGAGCCCATTTCGCGCGGCGAACTCCCCCTGCGTAAGTCCACTCTGCCGGTATCCGGCCAGGAGCTTGGCCCGTTCACCATCCGTGTAACGTCGCCGCCGCACTACTTCTGATCTCATCTCCCCAGCCTACCCGATCCCCTCACACCGCATAGCCGCACTTCCCCAGACGGATACCTTCTTTCCAATCGCGGTCGGACGGATCGCGTTCTCCACCAGGTTATGCCGACCACAGGATTATGCCGCGTCGGGTTCAGGACCTGCGAGTTTCTTGAGGAAACGGAGGATCTGTAGACCGCGCACGCGGCATAATTATAGGGCCTCAAGGAACGCCAACAGTTGGTCTTTGGGTCGGTAGCGTTTGAGCGGGGCAACCCCAGGGTTCGCTCGGCCCAACGCCTTTTCCTTCATGGCCATGTCCGCATGCAAGTAGGCCTGGGTCGATTGGATGGATTCGTGTCCAAGCCAAAGTGCGATCACAGCGACATCAACGCCGCGATGCAGCAGGTCCATGGCGGTCGTATGACGCAGTGTATGTGGCGTCACCCGCTTCACCCGCAAGGAGGGACACGAAACGGACGCAATCCGAACGTACCGGGCCACCAATTTCTGGAGCGCGTCGGGACTCAG
This sequence comes from Verrucomicrobiota bacterium, assembly GCA_017309115.1. Taxonomy (GTDB): domain Bacteria; phylum Verrucomicrobiota; class Verrucomicrobiia; order Limisphaerales; family UBA9464; genus UBA9464. Next base: position 40,392 of record JAFLEF010000056.1, read on the forward strand.
GCCCTTGCCGGTGGCGGTCGGAAAGATCGGCCTGAGGGGATCCTGAAGTTCCTGGGACAGCCATTGAGTGAGGCCTTTCGCCACCTCCGGTCGCAATGGCGTACAGCGGGCTTTGCGCCCTTTGCCTAGACAGCGGACGTGGGGACCAGAGCCAAAATGAACGTCCTGGTGGCGCAACCCAATCAGCTCCGCGCTGCGCAGCCCCGTCTGTAACGCTAATTGCAGCAGGAGGCGATCTCGGCGCCCTCGCCAAGTCGTGGTATCTGGCGCGTTCAAGAGCGCCACGCTCTCTTCAGCACTCAGAAACTCCACCGGGCCGCGCTCGAAGCGTTTGAACGGGACAGCCAGCACTTGCTGACAGTGATGCGCCAGTGCGGGTTCTTGCAGATAGAGCTGTCGAAAGAACGCGTGAATGGCGCTCAGTCGATTGTTGCGGGAGCGTGCCGCGTTACCTCGATCGTGCTCCAGATGCCGGAGGAATGCCGCGACTAGCTTGGCGTCCAGATCCTCGACCCTCAGGTCGATGACAGGGCGCCGGCGATGCTTGGACGCGAAAATCAGCAGGAGTCGAAAGGTATCGCGATAGCTGGCAACGGTGTGCGGGCTCGCGCCCAGTTGGCCCGTGAGTCGTTCGGTAAAGAACCTCTGCACATGGCCGGACAGATTCGAAGCGATCATGATCGCCCTCCCTGTTCCAACGGGAGCCGAAGGTTCGCGGCCAGTGCGAGCAACTCAGGAACCGCTTCGACGTACCAATAGGTGCATTCCACCGAGGAGTGTCCCAGGTAGGTGGACAGCTTGGGGATTTGGACACCGACATCGTCTCCGGCCTGGTACCATTCCACCAAGCGTCGGGTGGCGAACGTGTGACGAAAGTCCTGCAGTCGTGGACCTCGCCCGGAACGTCGACCGTCTGAGGGGTTCCTCAACCCGCAGACCCGCGAAACTTCATTATACCACCGGCGGACAGTCCCCAGATCCAGAGCGTCTCCGACACCCGAGACGAAGAACAAATTGCTCACTACATGAGGGAAGACCCGGTCTCGCTCGCGGGCGTATTGCGTCAACGCCGCAGCCGTCGAGGAGTGGATCGGAACCTGCCGCGACTTATCGAACTTCGAGTGCCGCACCATGAGAATCTGCGCCCGGAGGTGGACATCGCCGATCTCCAGGGCGGCAGCCTCGCCAGGCCTGAGTCCGGTGGCGGCGAGCAACCCAATCAGGGTTTGCAGCGTTCGCGCGTCGAGCGGCCCGCGCGATTTCAACCGAGCGGCTTCGGTCATCAGACGGCTGATCTGCTGGTCGCTGTAGATGTGCGGCCTGCCGCGCCGGTGGCGAACGTCGAGCAGGCGGGAGGGAGGAACTTGATGACGAGGCTCACTGGCGCTCAGCCAGCGGGCGAACTGGCGAACCATGGACAGCTTTCGAGCCCAGGTGGCGCGCTGTACGCCACGGGATTGCTGCGACCACTCCAAGGCCAGCGGGACGGTGATGAACCGGGCCTTCTTCCGAGCCAGGAATCGGACGAAATGACGAAGCGTCTGTGCCGGCTCTTCTAGAGCCGTTCCCAGAGCACGTCGCGCCTCGATGTACTCCGTCAACTGGACCTGAAGCGACTTCATCGTACACCTCCCGGGAAGGGCCATGGGCGGACAACTTCCTGCAGCGAGCGCAGATCGATCTTCGCGTAGATCTCCGTGCTGCTGGGAGCGCGATGACGGAGAACTTCGGCAATATCCCGGAGATGGGCGCCCTGTTGGAGCATTCGACTCGCCAGAGAGTGGCGGAACAAGTGCGCCGCGATGCGGTGGGGCCGATGGACACCCGCGTGCGCCATAGCTCGACGGACGATATGGCCGATGCTTGCTGGCCCGCTTAGTGCCACCCTCGGAGCATTGGTGCGCAAAAAGACACGCCGGGTAGCGGATGGACCGTCTCGATCCAGGCGCAAATAGTCGGCCAGGGCCCGTCCGACGTCTTGCGGCAAAGGCAGCAGATCCTGTCGTTGCCCTTTGCCCCGGATCAGAATCTCGCCTGTTCTCCAGCGGATGTCCCCCAACTCGAGAAGCAGGACCTCGCTCGACCGAAGACCCAACTTCGCCAGTAGGAGCAGGATGGCGAAATCGCGTCGCCCCGTACCGCACGTCCGATCCGGTGTCGCTAGAACTCGATCCACTTCCTCGCGGGTCAGCAATCTGGGGATATCGGGCTGAGCCCACCGACGCACTGTCGGGACTGCCGCGGCAAGATCGTGGAGGATGTATCCATGCGCATAGAGAAAGCGGAGGAAGGACCGGAGACTCGCGCTGAATAGGCGCACGTAAGCGCAGGACCGATCTCGGATTCGGTCGAACAAGAAGGCCCTCAGAATACTGGCATTCAGCCTGCGAACCGACCTTGTCCGGTGCTCCTTGGCCAAGTACCCGAGCAGGTCAGGAACTAACGGCAAGTAGGCCAGCAGGGATCGATCCGCCAACCCCTTCTCTTTGCGGAGAAAATCGGCGTAAGCGTCCCAAAGTGCTGAGCTGGGTGTTTTCGAAGGTGTTGGAGCTGGACTTGCGATCAGCCCGTGGCGGCGTAAGTGCTGCAAGAACGCCGACAACGCAGTGACACCAAGGCTGTACTGCCGTGGACCGAGTTTACAGGCACGTCGAAGAAACAAGGACACCTCCGACTCGTCGGGTTCCCGATCAGAACGTTTACGCCGTCGCCTCCATCCTAAAAACTGCCGCAGCGCACTCCGTTTCGTGATGAGCGCACTGGGACAATACCCAGCGACCTCCAGCTCAGCCATGAAGGGTCCGAGCTGAGACTCGAAGACGTTGGCGATGGGCGAGGAACTTGGACGAGCACAATAGATGCGCATCCGAGATCTCGTCCCGTCTTGGCGCCAGACGCCAGACGTGTATACCCATAATTATGCCGCGTGCGCGGTCTCCAGATCCTCCGTTTCCTCAAGAAACTCGCAGGTCCTGAACCCGACGCGGCATAATCCTGTGGTCGGCATAACCTGATTTATGCCGCGCGCGGCATAAATCAGGTTGTTGTCGATCTCCACTCGACCAGATGATCGGGAATGCGCTCGCGGCGAGCGCGGCGTGCCGGCGCGTTCTTGACCAGGGCCGCCGGGGAACTCACGGGTTCGGGCCGGAGCAGGTGAAAAGTGAAAAGTGAGCCTGCAGACGGCAAGCACGGCTCTTCCGGTAGGGCGGAGTTTACCGAACAAAACCGAACAGATTTTCTTCGGGACGGTTCGGTTTAACGACCAAGTGCCGGACACGAGGGTGGCGCACTTTGAGGCCTATTTGCGGGCTGATGACGCACATTTGCGTCGCCGTCCCGAAGGGCCTGGTTTGGCTTCAACTCCCGCCGCCTCCACGTTCAGCATCAAGTACTTACGTATAGGGATGCGGGTTCGGGCACGTTTTCCTAACAAATTCCGAACACCAAAGGTCCGGTTGGGAGTGTAGTTTCGATCGGGATCGAGCCCAAACTTCGTTACGGATCCATCCAGCTTTATGTAGAACGAGATGGTCTTCCGCAGCTTCCGCGCTGGCAAGCTCAAGAGACTCGTTTTCGCCTTCTTCAGACGTCTGAATCGGTCCGTCGCCAAGATTCTTTACCGGTTTCTCGGCAAACGTTTCTTCCATCGGCCGCGCTGGGAATTCCATCTTCAGGAACTGTGCTGGGAACACGTCGGACTCGCTCGCTCGTATGATGCGGCCAACCTCAAGCGAAAGCTTCGACCGGCGATCGAGGAACTCGAGCGTCACCAATTCATTCGACCGGCGTCTGATTCGGAGCGTTTTCGAAAGGTCAGCTCCGGCAAATGGCGGGTGTTTTTCGAGCGGGAGGGAAGGGGAGTCACCAAAGTTGCGGCGCCACCCTCGGACACCGACGCCCTCTGCCAGGCCCTGATCGACCGAGGGGTAACCCGCTCCACGGCCCTCGAAACGGTTGAGAAATTCCCCAAGGAGCAGATTGAACATCAATTGGAGGTCTTCGATTGGCTGCTCAGTCGCAAGGACTCCCGACTCCTCCGCAATCCCGCAGGCTACCTAGTAAGCGCCATCCGGAGTGAGTACGTCGCTCCCCAAGAATTTACCGGGCGGCGCGAGCAGGCCGAACAAAAGTCCCGCGCTGAAGAACTCGAGCGGAGGCGACAGGCGCGGATCGACCGCGAACGAACTCGGGAGAACCAGAAACTCCAGGCCCGTCGCAAGGCGGTCGAATCCTTCTGGTCGTCGTTTTCGCAGGAAGAACGGAATCAACTGGAAGCCGAGTGTCTCCACGCGGCCAACTCCTTCGAACGGTCCCTCTTGGATAAGGGAGGGACCCTTGGAGTTGCGACCCGGGAGAAACTCTTCGAGGAGTTCGCTCTCAAGAGCTTGGCAGTCGCTGAGTAGATAGGACGATTGAGTGCCGCTTGAAACGCCCAGAATCAGCGTTGCCCGAGTGAACGCTTATACGCCAATGCTGGGGGTGGTGCGTGATAGTCTCCCTCCGGACTGGCGTGGCGATGAACCTGGTCTCGGAGTTGGAAACCGTAGCTGAAGCTCCAGGCTACGTTTGCAGGTGGGTGGGTTACAGGATCCCTCAGCTTCCCCCCAAATTTATCATTCTCGCGGTACCCATTGTCACCGCACTCGCAATCGAACTGGGGGTCGGCCACGGGTCCACTCGCTCCGTCACCGCCTTCCGCTGATTGATTAGCCAAGGTGCTGTCCTGATGGATATCCCAGATGATGAGTTGATGGCCCTCAAAAAAGACAAAACCGAGGATTGACGGGCAAAAGGAACGTGTGGTTTCTATGAACCAGTTATCAGATACTCGACCCGCCCGAACTGTTCAGAAACCCACCACCCAATTCCTCAGAATCTCCTTCTCTCTTCATCTATCAAATTCGGCAGTAGTGAAGCTTTCCGCTGGAGCAGTGGCCTAGTCATCGAGTCGTGATGCGAGAAACGCTCATGGCCCAACTCATTTGCCTCCAAACACTGTCGTTCATTCGACGCGGTCTGGTTTTTCTTGGTGAAGAAATCCCCGCTCAACTTCCGAATACAATTCAAACCCTCTTATGCATCCGAATCGTCTGTTGAACATAGCTATGCTTTCTTTTCTCGGGCTGCCATTAGTTCTACATGCAGTTGTGCGGGAAGAGGTGACCTTTCGGGGGCCACATGACCAAATCGTTCAAGTTTTGACCGATGATGTGGACTCAAGCGGGACCGCAATCGTTCTCACCAATAGTTATGTGCAGATTCAGACGGGCCTAAACTTTCAAGACGAGAAAGGTGACTGGGTGCCGTCCACTCCGGCATTTGAGCTCGTACCGGGAGCAGCCACAGCGTGGAGGGCTCAGCACAAAGTGTCGATTGCCGCCAACCTCAATACAGCGGAAGCCGTGGCGATTCGACTTCCCGATGATCAACTGTTGGTGAGCAACATCTATGGCCTCGCCTACTATGACACCGAAACAGGGCAATCGGTCCTGTTAGGTGAAATCAAGGACTGTTCGGGCTACGTTGTCGAAGATACAGAAGTGATTTTTCCGGATGCCTTCAGTCAAATCAGTGCTGATGTTCGTTATCGGATGACGACCAGCAGCTTTGAGCAAGATGTCATCCTCCGCGAACGCCCGCCGAGCCCAGAGTCATTCGGTTTAAACCCGGCCACAACAAGGCTTGAAGTGTGGACGGAGTTCACTGGCTCTCCTAGTCCGGCTCGATCAATCAAAGCCGATTTAAGCGACTCAAAACGCCAAAAAGCCGGTACCGAGGAACCAGCTCCGGATGAAATTCTTGATTTTAAGAGTGCCCAAATTGGCGCTGGGCGAACGTTTCGAATGTCGGAACCCGACGAGAGCTTGGCCTTGGTGGTAAAGCACTGGTTGTCGGGCAATGATGGAAGAAAGTTTTTGGTTGAAGGCGTCGCGCTTGAGGAACTTGAGAAGGGAATCATCACTCTTCCTCCCTCACGCGATGGAGCTCAGGTCTTGCGGCGGTCTCCGTCACGGCTCCAAGCACTCAACGCCCTGCCCCGAAAAAGCAAGCGAGGTGATCTTGAGAATGTCCAGGTAAAGCGGTTGAAGTCAGGACGAGACGACGAGATGATCGCTCAGGTTGAGCGGCCGGGAGTCGTGTTGGATTACCTTACCCTCAACACCACTCAAAACAACTACACGTTCACCAGCCATCAAACTTATCATGTGACCGGAGCCGTAGTGCTGACCGGGACCACCACCTTTGAAGGCGGCACGGTGGTCAAGTTCGACTCCACGACCACTCCGAAGCTGGAAGTTCAGGGTGCGCTCAGCTTCGGAGGGATGCCGTACTTGCCGGTTGTCTTCACCGCTAAACATGACAACACCGTCGGAGGATTCGTCGCGTCAGGTACGCCTTCGGGAAGTTATGGGAGCGCAAATGGGGCCCTCGTCATCAACAACGGCGCCGCCACGTCGATTCCATACGCGCGGTTTCGCCACTTGCGACGAGGCTTGGCGTTTATGAACGGGACCGGGCATTCCGTCAAACACTCCCAGTTCGTTCAGTGCTCCGAGGGAATCTGGAGCACCACGGCATTGGCCTATAGCCTGTTCAATTCCTTGTTTGACAGTACCTCGATCGTGTTGGCGGGAAATGCTGCTACGATTACAGCCCAACACCTAACTGTGCGAACCGCTACCACTTTCAATACGGGTCACTCAGTGACGTTGGCTAACACGCTTTTGGTCGGAGTAACAACTCCTGGATCCTACACTCAGGTCGCGGGTTCGGTCTCCGCTACGCCCGCGGGCGGCACGGCGTTTGAAACCATTGCAGGTGGGCAACTGTATCTCCCCGCCGGCAGCCCCCATCGCAACTCAGGGACTTCGACTATAGATTCGACACTAGCGACCGAACTCAAAAAAATGACCACGGAGGCGCCGCAGATCCTCACTGGGAGCCTCAGCGTGAACACAACCCTCAGTTCCCGGGTTCAGCGGGACACGGACCAAGTGGACAAAGGCTACCACTACGACTCCTTGGACTACGTGGTCAAAAATCTCGATGCAACGGCTGCTTTGATTCTGACAAATGGGGTGGCCATCGCAGTCGCCGGGAATTACGGCGTGGATCTGCGCAACGCGGGCCAACTGATTAGCGAGGGCCGAGCAGAGAATCTCAACCGCCTGACCCGCTGGCATAACGTGCAGGAACAATCGGCCGCTGAAGGGAACGGCGGTCCGATAGCCAAAATTACGGCAAATTACACAACTCGGCCAGTTCTTAGCCTGCGCTTTACCCAAGCCAATGCACTCAGTGAATCTGGAACCACCCTGCTCGACATGAACATCGTGCAGCCGCCCACCTGGCGGTTCCAAAGCATCTCGCTGGAGTTCTGCCAAGCGCGAAACATTGGACTACCGTTGATCGCCCCCAGTGACACTTCGGCTGCCTCCGTGCTCCTACGGAACAATCTCTTTGAACGTTCCACGATCCTGGTACAAAAGATGGCCTCGGGAGCAGCGACACCCTTAACCGGCAACTTTTACAACAACCTCTTTTGGCGTGGAGCCCTTACCCTAGGATACGATTCAGGGGGCGGTAACCCTGGCTGGGCCTTAAGAGACAATCTTTTTGATGGCGGCAGCACAGCTTTTAGCGGGAACTTGCAATCATCCGTTATCCGTTGGAACAACGGATTCACGACCGGCACAGCCAACGCGTTTGGTGGCTCCACCAACAAAACCGGGCTTTCAACCGACTACCAATCAAACGGCACCTGGGGCAATCGCTATTATCCTGCCTCCGGCGTTGCGCCTAGCCTCTTTACCCTGATCAACGCGGGAAGCCGATTGCGCGATGTGGCCGGCCTTTATCACTTCACCGTTAAGTCGGCCACGGGGACGAAGGAAGCTGTCGATACCCCTGACACCGTTGATATAGGCCTTCACTACGTCGGGCTCAATGGCTCCGGTCAACCAAACGATACAGACGGAGACGGAATTCCAGACTACGTTGAAGATCGGAATGGTAACGGCAGCGCCACTCCGGACGCTGATGAGACAGGGTGGCAACAGTCGAATGGTGCTGGATCAGGATCGGGGGCTCTACAGGTGTTTACCCCTCTAATGTAGGTCATTTTACAAACTGGTAGGTTATAACCCAACACGTCAATGATTACCTTCAGATTGCGAGGCGCATTGCTGATACTCCTTTTTCTCGGAGCGTTCGAATCATGTGTCACAATCGCCCAGTCATGTTTCACGCCCACCACACGAATAGCGATGAGTGTAGATGAGGCAGCGAAGTACGGTTGGGACGAGTATTACAGTGGAACACCGCCTTTGCGTCCAAAAAAATACAAGAAATATGCCTCAATATGAGTTTGTGTGGGTAGCTGGGAGGGGATCCGGGAGGTCGAAGTGAAGGTGGGAGGCGACGAGATAGATCATGGTGGTGAAGTATTCGACGGTGCGGAAGCCGCGGGATTTGCGCTT
>JAFLEF010000057.1 GCA_017309115.1 Verrucomicrobiota bacterium
TGCAAGAGCCGACGTTGGCGAAAGCCGGATGGGGGAAATCTCCATGTCCGGTTTGACGAGGGAGAGGAGTGCGGTGGTCATTGGTCCTCGGACCTCTCATCCCATCCACTCCTCTCTACTCTACCGGTTTGAACTACCTCGTTTTGGATCCGCTTTGGTGCCGGCTACGTGGCCTGGGAAAATGGGAAAGCGGTGGCATGGCAGGTATGGCAACCGCACTCCCTAGTAGGGCTCAGGGTTTGGTGGGGGTGAAGGACATTTCCTTCAGCACCACTTGCCGCACGGTGGATAGGTTCGAGCCGGTGCGGCTGGCGTAGCCGGCGGCCATTCCGGCGGTGAGCGCGGTCGCGGGCGAGGTGCCGGTGATCACCCAGGTGTTGCCTTGGAACGGAACGTAAGTGACGCCCGGTGCCCCGATATCCACGTAGGATCCCCAATTAGCCCACGACATCGGTTCGCCTTGCTGGTTGACCGCGGTCACCGCGATCACATGGGGATCAGCCGCGGGATAGTACGGCGCGGCCGTTCCCTGGTTTCCGGCGGCCACGAACACCAACCCTCCTTGTTCGGCGAAGGACGAGAGCGATTCCTGCAACATTGGACTCGGTTCCGGACCACCCAGACTCAGGCTGAGAATGGACACACCGTCTTCGGCCGCCTGAAACACGGCGCGGGTCACGTCAAAACTCGTGGCGGTTTCGTTGGCGCCGTAGGTGTTGTAGAGGCGCAACCGGACCGTGGAACCGTCGGCAGACGTGTCGGTGAGCGAAACGCCCCGGAGAAATTCCTCGGCCATGGCCGTGCCGTGCCAGATGCCGGGATCGGTCGAGGCGCCCGAAACCAAATCCGTTCGGGACAACACGAAAGCCTCTTTGTCGCCCGAGAGCGGTTGGGCGGCGGTATCAATGATCCCGACCACGGTGTTCTTGCCGTCCGGGGAAACTTTGGGTTTCAGCGGGGCGGCCGGGTTGCTGACGGTTCCGGAGGTGGCATCCACGGTGGTGGGCGCTTCCCAGCGGTAATTGTTTTCCACCGCCGCCACGTCGTCGGTGAGGGCGGCGATGGTTTTGCGGGCGGCTTCGGCGGCCTCGGGGGTTTCAAACTGGAGGCGGTACGCGTTGAGTTTGGCGACCTTGCCCAGGATTTTACCACCCACCAGTGCCGCAATCTCCTCAATGGTGCGCTTGGCTCCGGGCTTCAAGCGGACCACCAGCTCGTTTTTGATCCGACCCGGCCTAGTGTCCTCGGCTTGGATGCGTTGGGTGGCCCGATCGCGATCCGACGAATAAATGTAGAGCCGCGCCGGGCCATTCGCCTGCGGTTGCAGGGAGAAATTCAATCCGCCCAACAGCCGGCGCAGGGCATCGGCGGGGGCGAGGTTGGTGAAGGTGGCCTGAATGGGTCGGTCCACACCGGGTTCGAGGAACACTTCCCACCCGGTTTTGCCGGCGATTCGGCCGAGTACTTGGGTGAGGGGCCAGCCGGGAATCCGGGCATCTACGCGGCTGGAAGGGGTGGGCCAGGTCAGACCCGCCCGCACTGGCGCCTCGGCTGCATGACCCCAGCTGCTGCTCAACGTGAGCAACACCAGCAGCAGACAGTGAATCCTTCGGCACATGCGACGTGTTCGAATGTAGGTCAAGACTCGGGCGGAGGCACGGAGGTTTCGCGTGCTGGGAAATAAACAACGGTCCCCGGCATTGGTCGCAGATTTTTCCCGAATTTCCGGCTGCTCGCTTGCGTACATAGGACGCAAACGTACGATTCGTTTGTAAAGGCCGATCATGCACCCCCGAATTCATCTCCCTCGTCGGACCTTCTTGCGTGGCTTGGGCACGCTGATGGCTCTGCCTTATCTGGAATCCATGGCCCGGGCGAGTGGGGTCAGTACCGGGTCCGCGGCGACGGGTGGCGCGGGTGGTGCCTCGACGTTGCCTCGGCGAACTGCGTTCATTTATGTGCCCAACGGGGCCAACATGGCGGATTGGACTCCGGAAGCCTTGGGAACCGATTTCAAACTGCCTTACATCCTCGAACCGCTGGAATCGGTGCGTTCCGACGTCCTGGTGCTAAGTGGATTGACCCATGACAAGGCCCGGCCCAACGGCGATGGAGCCGGTGATCATGCCCGGGCCTCGGCGACGTTTCTGACGGGTATGCAGGCCCGGAAGACGGCTGGAGTGGACATTCGGGTGGGAGTTTCGGTGGATCAAGTCATCGCCCAAAAGGCCGGCGACCAAACGCCGTTCCGGTCGATTGAGCTGGGCTGTGACCGGGGACAGTCTTCGGGTTCGTGCGATTCCGGCTATTCCTGCGCGTATCAGTTCAATATCGCCTGGCGAACACCGACGGCTCCGATGCCGCCGGAAACGAAACCCCGGCAAGCCTTCGAACGCCTCTTCTCCACAGGCAATCCGAAGGAGACCGCCGAAGTGCGAGCCCGGCGGAAAGAATACCGCCGCAGTGTCTTGGACTTTGTTTTGGAAGATGCCCGTCAGCTGGGCGCGCAGTTGGGCAAGACTGACCAGCGCAAGTTGGACGAGTATCTCACCTCGGTTCGCGATCTGGAACGCCGGATTGAAAGCGCCGAACGAGTGACCGCCCAGTTGCCGCCCAACGCGTTTCCCGAGGGGGCACCGGCCAGTTACGAGGAACACGTTCGGCTGATGTACGACTTGATGGTGTTGGCCTTCCAGACCGACACGACACGCGTGGCCTCCTTCATCGTGGCCCACGACGGCAGCAACCGGCCCTATCCGTTCATCGGGGTCAATGACGGGCACCACGATCTGTCGCATCACGGCAACGACGACGAGAAGAAGAAGAAGATCGCTAAGATCAACCGCTTCCACATGGAGCAGTTCGCCTATTTCCTGAAGCGCATGAAGGAAACCCGGGAAGGGGACGGATCGCTGCTCGATCACTCGATGATCGCTTATGGCTCGGGCATCGCCGACGGCAATGCCCATGCGCACTCCGACCTGCCGGTCCTGCTGTGCGGTCAGGGCGGCGGGACCATCACAACCGGCCGCCACATCCGGGTGCCCAAGGAAACGCCGATGTCGAATCTGTTCCTGGAAATGATGGATCGCATGGGGCTGCAGGAGACTCGGTTCGGCGACAGCACGGGTCGGCTGACCCAATTGAAGGCGTGACGCCGGAAACGCTCCGAACCATTCTGTTCGAACGATAGCCAGGGAGGCCCACCGGCCTCCTTTTCCTTTTCATGACCTCGGGATTGACCTCAACGATGGCGCCCTATGCGGCGGTGATATTCGACATGGACGGCGTGCTGGTGGACAGCGAGCCGCAGCATGAGCGGGCGTTTCGCGAGGTTTTCGCCGACCTGGGGTACGGCGACCGGCATGGTATTCATTTCCCGGATTACTACGGTCGGTCGGATCGGGCGCTCTGGCTGGATTTCATGGCGCAACATCAGCCGCCCCAACCCCTGGAAACGCTGACCCGTCTGAAGGAGGATCGGTTGCTGACCCTGCTGGCGGCGGAGGAGCCGATTTTCGAGGGCGTGCCGGACCTGGTCGCGACGCTGGCCAGTCGGACCCCGCTGGCGGTGGCGTCAGGGTCGACCCACACCGTCATTCAGGCCGTGCTGTCGATGCGGGAGTTGCGCCGACATTTCCCGGTCGTGGTGAGTGCCCAGGATGTGCTGCGGGGCAAACCCGATCCGGACATCTTCCTGTTGGCCGCCCAGAAACTGGGGGTGGATCCGACGTCCTGCGTTGTGGTGGAGGATTCGGCTGCGGGAGTCACGGCTGCCCGGGCGGCTGGAATGCGGGTCATTGGGATTACCAATTCCCTGCCGGCGGAGCGACTGAGCCACGCCCACGCGGTGGTGCAGGATTATGACGAGCTGGGGCGGTTGTTGCTGGGAGTCAGCTGAGAGCTGAGAGCTGAGAGCTGAGAGGTCGGAAGAGGGTAGGGCGACGCTCTGCGGAGCGGTTCCCGGGTGGACTGCTGATGCGTGATTCGCCGGGATGCGAACGGCTCGGTGGAACCTCGCCCTACCGGGATGCGGGGAGGGCGGGAGAGCGGAACCGGTTGGAAAGAAAAAACCCGGTCGATGGACCAGATTGATCCTTCGACCAGGTTGTTTTGAATCGAGTCAGAGCTCCTAAACTACCGACGTACGGTCGTGTTTCGTGACAGCCACTTGGCGTCGACCAGGGAATTTCCGGCCGGAATGTTGAGGGCAACCGTGCCGTTATAGCGCACCGGCGGTTTGATCACCGTTCCTACCCAGCGGTGGATTTCGGCGTGGCCATCCGCAAACGATAGGCCGGCAGCCCCGTTATGGTAGGCGGCTGGCATGTCGATGATGTTGCCCGACCTAGCCCCTTCCTCAACCATTTGAACTGCAAAGGCCGCGTCGTTGATACTGTCCGAGTGCTCATCAATGAAGACGAAGGTCTGGGCGGAACTCACGATGTCAGATTCCTTGGCGTAAGTCCGGTACGTCGGAGCTGGCAGCCATTGGCCGAAGTCGAAGACTTGGCTCATGGACATGCTGCGGATACGCGGGGTAAAGCGGCCATTGGCTCCGGGGATTCGGCCAATGGCGGCGCGGTCAGCAGGGCACTTGTAAATTGAGAAGGATTGACCGGCGTACTTGAAGAGCGGGCCGTTGGTGATGAACCGGTTATTGGTCTGGGAGGCGTCACCGGGGAAGTCCAGGCTGCCTTCGATCCAGATGACCCGGCGATCCACCGCCGGCATGTTCAAGGAAGCCACCAGCAGGTCATTGTGATCTCCGGCGTACAACTTCCAAGCCAGCATCAATTGCTTGTTGTTGTTCATGCACGTGATGCCTTGGGCCTTGGTCTTGGCCTTGGCCAGCGCGGGCAGCAGCATGCCGGCGAGGATGGCGATGATCGCGATGACAACGAGCAATTCGATCAGGGTGAAGCCGTACTTCATTCCCAAACGACGTCCTGAAATTTGAATAGGTGCAGTCATGTTTCCACTAATTGGATGGCTTTTAAAACTGTCTGCGTGAACCGCGGAAAGTCAATCTCGCGGAGGCGAAGCGGCGAGAATTCTTCGCGGCCCGTTGGCGGGGCGAATGACGCTTTTGACTCGAAGAAGGTGTCGCCCGTGGAGGGGGAGAAAACGAATCTGGAACGTAGGAAAACAGGAAGAAGAGCGGGAGCGGGAGGGGGAGAGTGGGGAGAAAGTGGGACGGGGAGACGAGGGGGATAGTGCGGGAAGTCGCGAAGCGTTTGGACTGCGCCAACCCTCTGGCGCTTTGGGGCGTGTCGAGGGCAGGTGGGGGTTGGAGTACCAATGGCATTCGGATTTACCGTGCCATCCGGCTGCCTTAGCTGCGCCGGTTCGTTTCGTTCGCTGGGCCCGGGCAATTCACCAAATCCCCAGTGCCTGGAGCTGTCGGGTGGCGGCTTCGGCCCAGCCTCGGTTGGCGGCGGGACTGGCGGGGCTGGGATGTAGGATTTGTCCGATCCGGATGGGGGCACCGGCGGTCAGGACCTCCCGGGCTCGATCAGCCGCAAACCCGCCAACGCCAATGACCCATTCGGGCTGCAGCACGCGGATCACCTCGGCGAGATGACGATCGCACGCGGCGTACAGGGGTGTCGTTTCGGCGGCGGGTAGTTTGTCGGGCGTGAGATTGGCTCCCGTGGCGGACAGGAACGCCAGCGGGCAGTAGTTGAGAACGAAGTGTTCTTCGAAGAAGTGTTCCGGCGTTCCGAATCGTTGAGCGAAGAGGCCCCAGAGTCGTCGCCCACTGACCTCCGACCGCGGACACGCGAAGCCTTCAATCGGACGCTTGGGGTGTTGTTCTTGGGGTGTGCGGACGGAGTCGGGCAGCTTCAGCCAGTCGCGCACCGTGGCGACTTCGCCGAAGGGAATACCGGTCTGCACCATGCCGAAGGGACCGGGGTTCATGCCGACGAAGACGATTCGCTTCCGGGGTTTCCCATACTGTTCCAGATACGCTGTTTGAACGTCGCCGGCGTATTCCAGCGGCCGATAGACGTGGGCCACCGGCGGACTAAAGGCCAGCCGGGCCGTGGCGCGTCGCAGCGCGTCATTGGCGGAGTGCAGATCGGACATCTGGACAACGCTCCGAGGTTGCGAGCCAAAGCTCAAGCGTCAGCCATTCGGGAACGGGCTGGCTGTGCCCAGGCCGACGTCGCAGATTTCCCGGGGCCGGTTGTCCCTTTTGGCCCATTCGGGGAATGAACGGAGTGAAGAGAGGATTCAATGAACGACTGGCAACTACTCCGTGATTATGTGGAACGACACTCCGAGGCAGCCTTCGAGGAATTGGTTCGACGACATTTACCGATGGTTCGATCGGCGGCGTGGCGTCAAGTGCGCGACTCTGAACTCGCGGAGGAGGTCACGCAGGCCGTCTTTCTGTTGTTGGCCCGGAAAGCGTCGGACCTCCGCCCGGGTGTCATCCTCCCCGGATGGCTGCATCGAACTGCTTGTTTGGTCGCGCGGCGGACGGGGCGAGATGAGGTTCGACGGCGCCAACGGGAACAGGAGGCGATTCCGATGACTGAGCCTGATCTGGACGAGAGCCGCTGGAGCCAACTGACCGCTCAGTTGGACGCCGCTCTCGATCAACTGGGGACGTCGGATCGGGAGGCTGTGGTCCTGCGGTATCTGCAACAACGATCCTTTCGCGAAGTCGCCGACGTTTTGGGAATCACAGAGGAGGCTGCGAAGAAGCGAGTGACGAGGGCGGTGGAGCGGTTGCGGTCTGGTTTGTCCGAGCGTGGTGTGGTGGTCTCCGGCTCGGCGTTGACTGCGGCGATTGCCGCCGATGTGATGACGGCCCAGGCCAGCACCGAACCGTTGGTGGGGGCCATTCTGCGGGCCAGTCGAGGCGATCTTACCCTGCTTCATCCGAGGGCAGCCTCTCTGGTGGAAGGCGTGCTGCGGGATTCGGCGCGGACCCAACTGAGCTGGGGAATCGTGACGGTGACCGCGAGTCTCCTGTTACTCGTGGGCTTTGTGGCAGGAATCGCCTCCTTTTCGGATCAGAGATCGAGCCCCAATGCCGCCCCGGTGGAATCGTCCGTGGTGGAGGCTACAGAAGCGGCCGAGTCGGCGGTAGTACGACCGAGCTGGGACGGAAGGGCGCTCGTCGTGCGGATTTTGGACTCCGAGACGGGTCAACCACTGGAGGGAGTCGCGGTGCAATGGGTTGCCCATGGGTCGACCCGATTGGTAACTGATCGGACGACGGACGACGCCGGTGAGGTGGCGTTCAGTTATCCCGACCGACCTTTTGAAGGGATGACGCTGCAGGCCTTCCAGCCCGGACGGGTACCCTGGATGAAATTCTGGAACCGGGCACACGCGCCCGCGCTGCCTTCCACAGTTTCGGTTCAGCTTCGGACGGGCGTTCCGGCTCAGGGCCGAATTGTCGATTCCAGCGGTCAGCCGATTGGGGGCGCTCGGGTGCATTTCACAGGACGCGGGCTGCATTGGGAAACCAATGAGGAAGTGTCCTATCGGGGGTTGGTGCCACCGGCAGTTACGGATACGGCGGGCGGGTGGATTGCCGATTGCTTTTCGCCCGACGAGAAGGGGATATCGGCCTACGTCGAACACCCGGGATTTGCGGCTCAGATATTTGTGGGAAATCTGGTGGGCGGTACCAACCTAGTGTGGGTCATGGTTCCCGGCCTTGCCTTCGAGGGAAAGGTAACGTCCGAGGCGGGGGAATCGGTCGAAGGCGCCAAGGTCACGCTACGATCTCTGGACGCAGGGGTGCCCGATGCTCAGGCAACAACCGACAAAATGGGTCGCTACAGGTTTCCGCGGGTACTCCGAGGCAGTTATGAGCAGACCGTCCTTGCTGAAGGGTTTGCTCCCCATCGGCAGGCGCGACTCTTGTCCCACGACGACTTGGAGGACGAGGTCGTCCTCCAACCTTGGCCCAGCTTCGGAAATCGGCCCGTTCGGATTCGGCTGGTGAGTTCGACGGGAGGCTGGTTGCGCAATAGCCAAGTGCGGTTGGTGGATGGGGATGGAAAATGGGATTACACGACGAATTTGCCGCCCGTATCTCCCGACGGCTGGTGGGAATGGTCGGGTGGACCTGACACGGCAATTCCCCTGGTGTTCGCAGCTTACGGGTACCGCCCGAAAACGATTCAGGTTCATGGAGGCATGGCAGAACAGGAAGTGGTCCTGGAAGCCGTGCCGAAGATCTTGGTGAAGGGAACGGTGACGGACCGGGATTCTGGGGAACCGATCCCTGACTTTAGGGTATATCAACTAACGGGTTCCCGGAGTTTGGTAGCTGAAGGGACACTGGGACAATTTGCCTTCCAGGCGGATCAGGGGGCTTTGGCCTCCTATTCAGCGCTAAATCCGAAACGAACGCCCGAAATACTGGTTCGGGCTAACAGGTACCAGGAGCAGCGATTTTCCCTTCCTGCGGCAACGAATGGCGAACTTTCAATTCACTGTGCGTTGGTCCCAGAAGAACGGGTGCAGGGAGTGGTGTTACTCCCGGACCAGCGACCGGTGGCGGGGGCTGAGGTTGCCTTCTTGGGTGAGAGGATTGGGTTCTTTCAGCATGAACCGCACACCTTTGGAAAGATTTCCCTGGGGGCAGGAACATCCGGGAGCACAGTCCAAACGGCGGCCGACGGTGCCTTTGAAATCGTTCGAGCCGTTGATGCTTCGCGGTTGTCCGTGGTGCATCGGGATGGCTGGGCGAACGTCGCCGTGGATGATGTTCGCCAAGCGCCGGTGATCTTGCAGCCGTGGGGTCGAGTTCAAGGAGTGGTTCGCATCGGAGGGGAACTTTGGCCGGGGGTCGCCCTTGTGTTGGCCCCGGCCACTTCGGAAGTACCTGCCCTCCGCTACGAGTTCGAAACGGTGGCGGATGGGTCGGGGCGTTTTGAGTTCCCTCGGGTGCCACCCGGGAAGGTTCGACTCATGGTTCAGAAATCAGGACGGTGGACCGGGGTTTCGACCCATCCTTTGGATCTGGTGGTCACTGCGGGTGCAACTACGCAGGCGGTCTGGAATCAGGGCGGGTATCGGGTTCGAGGATGGGTTCGACCCCGGACGGACCGACCAGTAGTGGCTTGGGACCGTTCTCCAATCCTCCTCGTGCTCAAGTCCGGTGACGTCATCGCCCCTTCGCCCGAGAATTCGTTCGGGACCTTCTGTGATGAATCAGGGCGCTTCGAGTTTGTGGGGCTGCCGGGGGGATCGTATCAACTGCTCTCCGAACTACGCCCGCCTCTGCCGGAAGGCACGGACGAGCAAAACAGTGACACGGCCGGCATTACTGTGGGCGGAATAAGCCGGTCGGTAACCGTACCCGATGGAGTCGGCCCGCGCACCGTGGTCGATCTGGGTGCAATCGACGTTAAACTACACGAACCTCGTTGAGCGGCGACGGCGCGGGCGAGGTGTCTTCCTTCTGGTTACGGGGCAAAAGGATTGATCGTTGAAACGTTGGGGAAATCTGAAAGGTCGCGGGTCACTACCGTGAGGTGCCACTGACGGGCGGTCGCCGCGATGAGGCTGTCGAAATGTCTCAGTGGCTTTCCCGTGGCAGTCAGCTCGGCGACATAGCGTCCCCACTCGGGCGCTTCCGTGTCTGTGAATCCGAGTGTCGAGTCCTGAAACTCCCTAACTATGAAGTCGAGTTCGCGGCGGAGCTGACTCTGCCGTTTACCGGGCGGTAGGAGGGATACGCAAGCCTCCAATTCCGCCAGTGTGATCGCACTTATGCCGCAGTCTTCATCATGCTCTTCCACCCAACGTACCACGCCCACGTCGGGTTCGGCCTTCATCAACTCCGAAAGGATGTTCGTATCGAGGAGATACTTCACAGCCGGGGAAGGTCATTCAGATCGAGCGGGTGATCCAACTCGGGCACGTCCAGTCCTTGAAGGCGCGCCATTGAGGCGACAAACCTGCTCCGCTTGCGGCGCGGGGCCAACAGAAGTTGTCCGCCTCGACCCGCGACGACGGTGAACTCCGTTCCGGGTTGGAAACCCTGCTGTTCCCAAACCGACTGGGGAATCACCAACTGGCCTTCGCTGCTCATGGTCACGACCATGTTCGGAGGCTGCATTACTCGTAAGGTTGGGTCAATTACTCGGGTTCAGAGGCCCCTGAATAACGTGTTCGCGCCGGGAGGGTTTCTCGGGTCTTGGCCGCCCATCAGTGCTGGGTCGAAACTTCCGCGAGGCAGGCGTCCAGAATCGCGAGCGCTTGGTCCATTTCGGCCTGGGTCAGGACGAGCGCTGGGGTGAGGGTGAGGATGTTCCCCATCGTCACTTTGAAATTCAGACCGCGCTTCAGGGCGGCGTACATCACCTGCTCGGCTTCATCGGTGGCCGGAATGGGGGCGGCGTGCGGTGAGGCGGACGGACGGACGAGTTCGATGCCCAGCAAGAGACCCTTGCCTCGGACGTCGCCGATCAGCGGATACCGGGCTTTGAGTTCGCGCAGACGCGCCAAGGTGTACTCCCCGAGTTGGGCCGCATGTTCGACGAGATGTTCGTCGCGGATGATGTCGAGGGTGGCCAGACCGGCAGCGCAGGCGACCGGGTTCTTCTCGTGCGTGTAGTGGCCTAGAGCCGTGTGGGTGGCCACATTCAGTCCTTCCCGGGCCAGCAGCGCGGCGAGCGGAAAGACTCCGCCGCCGAGACCTTTGCCTAACACGAGCAAATCGGGAACGACGTCGTAGTGTTCGCAGGCGAAGAATTTTCCGGTGCGGCCCAGGCCGATGGGGATTTCGTCGAGAATCAGCAGGGCGCCGTGCTTGTCGCAGGCGGCACGGACGCGTTTCCAGTAATCCGGCGGCGGCACGAACGGGGTGCAGCGAATGGTCTCGCCAATGACCGCGGCGACGTCGCCTTCCTTCTCGAGCACGTAGTCGATGTAATCGGCACAGCCCAAGTTGCAGGCCGTGCCGCACTTGAAAGGACAGCGCAGCGGTTCCGGCGGCGGGACGTGTTCGCAACCGGGCAGCAGCGGGCCGATTCCCTTGCGGAACACGGCTTCGCCGCCAATCGAGATCGCATCCAGGGAGGCACCGTGAAAGGAGTCCCACATGGAAACGAACTTGAAGCGACCGGTGGCAATGCGCGCCAGCTTCAAAGCCATGCCGATGGCGCTGGTGCCGCCGGGAGCGAACAGCACGCGGTTCAGGTCGCCCGGGGCGAGTTCGCCCAGGCGCCGCGCCAGTTCCACTGCGGGCTCGCAGGTGTAGCGGCGCGTGCAGAAGCTGAGGTCGTCCAGCTGCTGCTTGATCGCGGCCACCACGCGCGGATGAGAGAAGCCGACCTGGTGTACATTGTTGCCGTGGAAGTCGAGGTAGCGCCGGCCTTCCACATCTTCAATCCACGAACCCTCCGCCTTGGCCAACACATTGAGACACGGTGTCGACAGCGATTGATGAAGGAAATGCCGGGCGTCCTCCGCCAAGGTGGTCTGGGCGGCCGCGCCAATGTGTTCCGCCGACCACTCGCGTCGGCGGGGCGACAGATTGACGTCCCCCTCGGAGCGAATGGCGTCCAGGGATTCGCGAGAGAGCGCGGGGGAACTCACAGTCGGATGCCCATTTCCTCGATCGCTTCCTGAATGGCGTACACCACGGAACGCAGGTCGGATTCGAACAGGCGTCCGATGTTGCCGATGCGGAAGGTGTCCGCCTGGCTGATCTTTCCCGGGTAGAGGATGTACCCCTTTTCCGCGACGCGGCGGTAGAATTCGTTGAAGGTGAACTTGGGGTCAGCCGGGAAGATGAAGCTCGTGATGATGTAGCTCTGCACGGCGGCCGGCACGTAACTCTTGAAGCCAAGGCGCGTCATGCCGGCGAGCAGCACCTCGTGGTTGCGTCGATAGCGCGCGGCCCGGCCGGCGACGCCACCTTCGAGTTCGAGTTCTTTCAGCGCCTGGGCGAACGCCAGGATTGCGTGAGTGGGTGGCGTGTAGCGGAACTGACCGTTCTTCTCGAAGCCCTTGAGCTGATCCAGCAGGTTCATGCTCAGATTGCGCGCCCAACCTTCGCTGGCGAGCAGGACGGCCCGGCGGCAAAGGACGAAGCTGAATCCGGGCACGCCCTCGATGCACTTGTTGGCGGAAGAGATCAGGAAGTCGAGTCCGACGGCTTCGAAGTCGATGGGCACCGCTCCGAAGCTACTCATCGCGTCCACGATGTAGGTTTTGCCGTGGCGTTTGGCGACCGCGCCAACGGTGGCGAGGTCATTCAGGATTCCGGTGGTGGTTTCGCAGTGGACTACGGCGACGTGGGTGATGTCGGGATCCTGCGCCAGGGTGGCGTCGAGGGCTTGAGCGTCGCTGATGGTGTCCTCGGCGGTCCGCAGGACGACGTGGGGGATCCGGGCGTGCTGAAGCATCAACACCATGCGTTCCCCGTAGGCGCCATTGGACAGCACGACCACCTTGCCGGTGGGCGGCACGCAGGTTTGGAAGACGGCTTCGACGCCGAAGGTTCCGCTGCCTTGAAGCAGCACGCATTCCCAGCCGGTTTCGCGGCTGACTCCGGCGACGGCCAGGAGTTTCTCCCGGATGTGTTTGACGAGGGTGTTGAACTCCCAGTGCCAAGAGCCGGCGTCATGGAGCATGGCTTCCTTGACGGACGACGAGGTGGTGAGCGGGCCGGGCGTGAACAGCAGCTTGTCGCGCGCGGAAGGGAGGACTGGGAGAGCAGTCGAATTCATCGGTTCGGCGGAAATGGGTTCAAGGATTGGTCAACGGTTCAAGTCTGGGGCGAGTGAACGTCCGAAATGATTCGGCGGTTGCGAGGAACCGCAGAGGACAAGTGACCGGGAAGTGGAGGCCCAAGCAGACTGAACACTTTCGAACAGTGGGGTGCGCCGGCGAGGCGGGCAATTCCCTGAATCGAGGAGGCGGTCGGATGCGGGGACGAAAAAGGCGGGCGCCGGGATGACACACGGTTTACACCGCCGGCGCCCGCCAGGAACTCGCCTCCACTCAGAGGCGAAAAGGGGCAGGGGACTTTACGTCCGTCCGAGCCACTGTTGTACCGCAAGTGGGTTCGGACGTGATCGACAATCAGGTGACTATTTTTGAGGAGTCCGTCACCGGATTCGAGTGAAGCAGGAGTCGTTCCGTTATTTGCGGGAACGATGAACTTCCAGGGCTTTGGCGGCTGCCTCGTCGCCGGTGGCGGCGGCTTCGTTGAGCTTTTTCAGCACGGCGGCTTGGGATTCTCCCAGACGCTGACGTTGTTCCGGAGTGAGATCTCCGGACGCGCCGAGTTCCTCGAGTTTCTCGTAGGATTGGACGTAATTGCCCTGCTGCATGTCTTGGGCGGCGGCATCGGCGGCCTGTTTCAGTTCCGCGTTGGCACCGGCGAACGACGACTTCACGCCGGCCGACGCCTGATCGACGGGCACCTCGACGGGGCCTTGATCCTGTTTGCAGCCCACCGCCAGCAGAGCGACGGCGAGGAGGAAACCTGAGCAGTATCGGAGATTCATGGTGGATTAAAAGGTGGGGCCGTCGAGGGGGATTTCCCCAGTGTACCAGCGATAGTCGACGCCGCGTTTGGAATATCGGATGGAACTCACATTGCCGGGAGTCCAGAGCGTGGCGCAGCGCGTGTTATGCCGCCACCACTCGTACTCCATCTTTTTGCCGGGGTAATTGCTGGCGAGATCGTATTTCCACTGGCTGAGGCATTCGGATTCGCCCGGAAACAGTCCGAGGGAGTCTCCCGGGCCTTCCATCTTCTGCTCCGCGGCGTCCTGAGCCATGATGCAGGTCTGAGGACTGGGCATGGACTGGAGTTTCTGGGCCCGAACGGGGCTGGATTTCCAGCGGAGCGGGGCCCATTGATTGATGCCATAGGAGGAGTTCAGCCAGAACTCGCTCTTGTAACGCAGACCGGTTTCGCGCCATTCGTCCACGATTTTGGCGGAGGGGCAGCGAAACGTTCGTTTCGTTCCGCCGAAATATTTGAGGTAGGGAAGTCCCCAGTACGCTAGGCTCGCTTGCGCCGGGACGGTGAGATCAATCAGCGTTTCCGTATTCGGGTTCGGCGTCCACTGACCGTGGTTGTAAACCGAGTCGTTGCCACTGGAGTCTCTCGTGTAATGAAAGTAGTCCTGATTGTCCTGAGCGTAGAGCGTCGTCCCCAGCCCAATCTGTCGCAGATTGTTGATGCAGGCGGCGTGTTGGCCTTTGGCTTTGGCCCGCGAAAGTGCGGGGAGCAACATCCCGGCGAGAATCGCGATGATCGCAATCACCACCAAAAGCTCAATTAGAGTGAATGCTCGACGGCCATTTGAGAGTCGAGTTTGTGGAACGGTCCATTTCATTGAATTCATCAAGTGCAAGAACGAGGCCAGACCGATGCGCGATCTGATCGACGCAGGCGTCACGTTCCAGTTAAATTTCCTAAGAGTAGTTTAGGGCTTCCACCGGCATGAGCAGCGTTGAACCGACCTCAGCATCTCAGCAATCCCCCAAGTCGGGCAGTGACCCCGAGTTGAGTCTCACCCGTCGTCGTCACGCCTCGGGACTCCGAGACTTGGCCGATCGCGAGTGGTACGTCGCCTTGGGCGAGGTTCCCACGCGATGGTTCGTCCCGTTGGGGACCAGCGAGCCCAACGAAGCGGTGCGGGCGGCCCAAGCGGCGGCTCAGGAAATCCACCATCGGGGTTGGGATCGCCTAGCGGGGGTGTTGCCGCGGGAGTTTACCCTCGCCATCTCCTGGCTCGAAGCCCCCATGGCGTGGACGTACGTCTCCCTCTTTACGCTCCCAAAGCCATCGACCGCAGTTGTTTCCAATCCGCTGGGGTTGCGTCTTCGGATCGCGTTGATCGAACCGGATCCGGTGTTCCGGGCGGCCTTAACTCACTGGCTGACGCGGATTCCGGGAGTGACCTGCACGAGTTGGCCCAATGAGCAGCCTTGGGTGACCCAACCCCGGCGGCGAACGGAATTCGATGTGGTGTTGGTCAACCGCTATGCCCCGTCCTTTGTGGCCGGCCGGTTTAAGGCTTCGCGAGCCGAAGGCGGCCAAGCCTCCTTGGTGTTTGGATATGGGTTGTATCCGACGAGCGACGATATTTTCGCCTCGGTTTCCGGGGTGGAGGCCGGTTACTTCCTGCGCCGCCGCACCCTGTCGGCGTTGCTGGAGCCGTTGTCGGCCGCCTTTTCCTCGGGGCAATTAGTGGCGGCCGAGGTGCCGCGAACCCTGCGTCGGTACTTCCAAAATCTGTTCACGATGGAGGCGGAAACGGCGACGGCTGGTGGCCTGACCACTCGGGAACGGCAGATTTTGGCCTGTATTCAGCGCGGACTTCGGGACAAGGAGATTGCCACCTCGCTGGGGATTAGCCCGCTGACGGTGCACACGCATCTGAAGCATGTGTTCCACAAATTGGGGGCCCACACCCGAACCGAAGCGGTCGTGAAGTACCTCGAGAAGTAGTTTGGGACGAATTGTGGGGAACTGACCCGATTTGAGGATAGCCGACTGACCTCGGGTCCGGTACCCAGCCCGGGAACATGGCCGGCGTGCTCCCTTCCTCGTCTCGGGTCGTCATTATTGGCGGCGGAATTGTTGGCTCCAGTGTCGCCTATCACCTGACCCAGCTGGGTTGGAAGGATGTGGTGCTGCTGGAGCAAAAAGCCCTCGCTGGCGGGACCACCTGGCATGCGGCCGGATTGGTGGGACGCCTCCGCACGTCCACCAGCCTGACAGCTATCAACAAGTACAGCGCTGAACTGTACGCCGGCCTGGAAGCTGAGACCGGCCATTCGGTGGGTTGGAAACAGGTCGGAAGTCTCATTGCCGCCACCACGCCCGCCCGCCTGACCCAACTGCAGCGAACCTGCGCCATGGCGGAGTACTTTGGCGTGGAATCGCACTTGATCGGGCCGGAGGAGACGTTGGCGAAGTGGCCGCTCTTGCGGGTCGAGGATGTGCTGGGATCCGCCTGGCTGCCGCACGACGGCAAAGTCATTCCCAAGGAAGTCACCTACGCTCTGGCCAAGGGAGCGAAATCCCGCGGCGCCACCGTGGTCGAAGGCGCCCGGGTTCTGGAGATTCTTCATCGGCAGGGTCGGGCCACGGGTGTTCGAGTGGCGGTTACCGATGCGGCCGGCGGCGTGGAAGAAGTCACGTTGGAAGCCGAATACGTGGTGCTGACCGGTGGCATGTGGGCGCGACAACTCGGCTTGCAGTGCGGAGTGAGTCTGCCGCTGTACCCGGTGGAGCATCATTATTTGGTCAGCAATCCCATCGCCGGCGCCTTTGACGAATTGCCCGTCGGACGGGATCCAGACCGCTGTCTGTACTTCCGCGGGGAAGGCGACCGGGTGGTGCTCGGCGCGTTCCAGGCGGAGTCCAAGGCCTGGATGGTCGACCGCGTTCCGGATGACTTTTCCTTCCAATTGCTAGAGGCGGATTGGGCCAAGTTTTCGGTGCCCCTGGCCGACGGGAAGTATCGGATTCCAGCTCTGCAGAAGAGCGGGTTCGAGAAGTTCGTGAACGGGCCGGAGAGCTTTACTCCCGACAACAACTTCCTGATGGGTGAAACGCCAGAGTTGCGAAATCTGTTCGTCGCCTGCGGCTTCAATTCGGTGGGAATCGCCAGCGCGGGTGGCGCTGGAAAGTATCTGGCCGAATGGCTGATCGACGGTCAGCCCTCGCTCGATCTGTGGAGCGTGGATGTTCGCCGCTTCGGACCCTGGGCCAACAACCGCGCGTATCTGCGGGCGCGGGTGATCGAGGTGCTCGGTCTGCATTATCAGATGGCCTGGCCGAATCGGGAGCCGGAGACGGCGCGCGAGGTCCGGTTGAGTCCGTTGCACGACATTTTGAAGGCGGCGGGAGCGAGTTTCGGCGTGAAGGCTGGCTGGGAACGGCCCAACTGGTTCACGCGTTCGGAGGGGGCTCAGACGCCCGGGATGGACTACAGCTTTGGACGCCAGAACTGGTTCCCGAACCACGCTGCCGAACATCGCGCCGCCCGGGAAGCCGTGGCCCTGTTTGATCAAACCGGCTTCGGCAAGCTGGTGGTGCGCGGACCGGACGCCGCGCGGGTCCTGCAGCGTCTCTGCGCCAACGACGTGGATGTGGCGCCGGGCCGGGTGGTGTACACCGCCATGCTCAACGCACGGGGCGGCTTCGAGAGCGATCTGACCGTGGTACGGATTTCGGCTCAGGAGTTCTATCTGATCACTGGCACGACGCAGCCGCGGCGCGACGTGGATTGGATTCGGCGGAATTTGGAGTCGGCCGAGCGGGTGGAAGTGCTGGATGTCACCGGCGCCTGGGGGGTGCTGGGCGTCATGGGGCCGCGCTCCCGGGAACTGTTGTCCCGGCTCACCGAGGCGGATCTTTCATCGCACGCCTTTCCCTTTGGCACCGCGCAATCCCTCAGCCTGGGCATGGCCACCGTTCGCGCGGTCCGGTTGACCTATGTGGGCGAACTGGGATGGGAATTGCACTTGCCGGTGGAGCAAATGGTGCCGGCCTACCGGGCGCTGATGTCGGAGGGAGCGGACCTGGGTGTGACCCCGGCGGGACATTACGCGATCAATTCGCTGCGCCTGGAGAAGGGCTATCGGGCCTTCGGTGCGGAGTTGTCGCCGGACGAAACGCCGCTGGAGGCCGGACTGGGATTTGTGGTGGCGTGGGACAAGGCCGGTGGCTTCCTGGGACGCGAGGCGTTGCTGCGTCAGCGGACCCAGGGTGTTCGGAAGCGGCTAGCCTTGTTTGCGCTGGAAGATCCGGAGCCGGTGCTCTGGGGCAGCGAGCCGATCCTGCGCAACGGCGTCACCGTGGGCTACACCACGAGCGGCAGCTACGGGCACACCGTTGGGGCGGCCGTGGCGATGGGTTACGTAAAGTGTGCGGATGGCGCGACGGTCGAATTTGTCCAGCAGGGTCGGTACACGATTCGCCTTAATGGACGAGACCTTCCGGCGCGCTGTTCCCTCAAGCCATGGCACGATCCGGAGCGTGCCCGGATTCTGGTCTGATACCTGGAATCGACTTTCCCCGGCGAAGGCCCCGGGGTTAGGTTGGGCTCATGTCAGCCCCTTGGAATCGATGGTGGAGTGGTGTCGCGGGATTGTGGATGGTGTTCGCCGTGCAAGCGGAACCCCTGCGCGTGTTTGTGGGCACCTATACCGGTCCCAAGAGCGAAGGCATCTATGCCTTCCGGTTCGACAATGAAACCGGTGAGGTCGAACCACTGGGACTCGCCGCGAAGTCGCCGCAGCCGTCGTACCTCGCCGTTTCGCCCGATCAGCGGTTTCTGTATGCGGTCAACGAGGAGAATACCTGGAAGGGTCAGCCCGGCGGATCGGTCACCGCCTTCGCCATTCCCGCCAAAGGCGGAACGCTCAAGGAGCTGAATCAGCAGTTTTCCGGCGGCGCCGCGCCGTGCCATCTGACGGTTGATCCGTCGGGCCGCTGTGTTCTGGCTGCCAACTACACCGGCGGCAGCGTGGTCACTTTGCCGATCAACCCAGACGGTTCGCTCCGACCCCAGTCGGCATTTGTGCAGCACACCGGTTCCAGCGTGAATCCGGCCCGCCAGAAAGAACCCCATGCCCATTCGGTCAACTTGTCGGCGGACGGTTCGCGCGCCTACGTGGCGGACCTGGGAACCGACCGGATCCAGATTTATCGCTTCGACGCGGGAACCGGTTCGCTGATGGCGAATGATCCGGCGTCGGTGGCGCTGCCGCCGGGCAGTGGTCCGCGTCACTTCGCTTTCAGTCCAGATGGGCGTCTGGCGTTTGTGATCAATGAAATGCTGTCGACGTTGACCAGCTTCACCGTCGATTCGAGCCGGGGCGCGCTTCAAGCCGTCGACACCGTGTCCACGCTGCCGCCGGATTTCAAAGGTCAGAGCAGCACGGCCCAGGTCTGTGTGCATCCCAACGGCCGCTTCGTGTACGGATCCAATCGGGGTGACGATTCCATTGCGGTGTTCGAAGTGAATTCGGAAGGGAAACTGAAGTGGGTCGAGCGGGTGAGCACCCAGGGCAAGACCCCTCGCAACTTCAATCTGGATCCCTCAGGTCGCTTCCTCTGGGCGGCGAATCAGGGATCGGATTCCATCGTGTTGTTTCAAGTGGATGCCAAGACCGGTCGCCTCACGCCGACGGGCAAGACGCTTTCCGTGGGCAGTCCGGTGTGTGTGGTCTTTACGCCGGGGTCCTGACGACAAACCAGCTGAGAGCTGAGAGCTGAGAGCTGAGAGAAAGACCAGTTGAGAGTTGAAAGTTGAAAGTTGAGAGACAAAGGCAAAGAGGCTGTCGGGAGTGACCTCCCGAGACGCTACAGCCGCCTGCCTAGGCGCGCCTTTCCTTCCCGCTTCCCGCTTCCCCGCTTTACCTCTCAGCTCTCAGCTCTCAGCTAGTTTGCGGGTAGCTGCAGTTCCCGATTACTTTTCCGGCTGGGTTGGCAGCGGTTCGGGCATCGGCGGGACGGGGGCTCCGATGTCCGTGAGGAATTTCCGGTAGGCGGGATTTTGTCGGAGCAGACGGCGGCCAGCGTCGATCAACTTGTCCACATCGGTGCTCGCGAGGAAAAAGCTGGTGGGGAGGTTCAGATAGAACCGGCGTTCGTTCAGGTCCTTGAAGTTGGTGAAGTTGATCCGCACGTCGTAGAACTTCAGTTTGTCGTCCTGAGAATACTGACTTTGCCAGCCTTCAAACTGATTGCGCATTAGCTCCAGCGTCTCGAAGGAAAAGCGGTCCAGAGTATGACTGGTGGCGGCGACGGCGGTGGCGATGTTGCCCGGAGGGTTGGACTTCTGGTCCCAGTCGCGTTCCGGAGAGGAATAGGCATTGGCGCTGATCACCACCACGCGCTGGAGTTTTTCCACCCGAAAATTCGCGCGGATCTCCGGCGTTTGCCGAACGTATTCGACCCCATCCAGGATCGCCCGCAGTCCGAGATTGTCGGACACGCCGCCATCCACGAGGTGCAGGTACGGCCGTTCGACGCTGTTGAGGTAGGAGCGGAGTTCCCGGGCACGGAGTCGGACTCGCGAGTTGGTTTGCAGTGCGGGATCGGTGACCCAGCGGGGCGGGACGAAGCCACAGGTGCCGCCGTAGTTGTTGAGCGTCACCGGTGATAGCGCGGCGGGCACGGCCGATGAGGCGGCGCAGGCCCGGGAGACGCGAACGGGTCCGAGATCGGAACAGAGGTAGTCAAACTGTTGCTGGGTGAAATCGAAGCGCGCGCCGGTGGTGATGTCGGTGGCGTTGATCACGATGAACGGACCGGGTCGTTGATTGAGGTCGGCGAAGGTTTTTCCCTGGAAGAGAATCTTGTCGTAGTAGTCCTCGGCGAATTCCGAGCGTCCGAAGTTGGGGGAAAACAGCTTGGGCCAGCGCAGGGGATTGAGGGTCTTGAGCACCAAAACCCGCTGGACGTCGCGCTTGAGGAAAGACGGTTCGAAGGTCGTGAAAATCTCGTCGCCAAACAGACCGTACGCGGCTGCGGTGAAGCTGCCGCCGGAGACGCCGCTAATGGCATCGACTTCATCCAGCACCCGCCGCTGCTGCCCTTCCGACTGAAACGAAACGTCCCGCAATTCCTGAAGCACCCCGTAGGCCATGGCGGCGGCCCGCGTACCGCCACCTGAGAAGGCGAGAATGATCAGCAGTTCGTCCGAATTGTTGGGCCGAGGATGCGTTTGAAAATAGTATCCGCTCTTCTGGGGGACTTCCGTGACCGGGGGATTGATCGGGCGGTGGGCGCAGCCCACGAGCAGTGCGGCCAGCCAGGGAAGTAACCGCAGGGAGTAGGACCATCGCATAGTCCCGCGCAGGCTTCGGAAGGAGGCCGGGGGCGGTCAAGCCGGATTGCAGAAATCCCGATGACTCCGTTGAATGACCGCGTGGACGCACAACTGCGGGGAAAGACGGTTTTGATCACGGGCGCCTCCGGGGGCATTGGCAGTGTCACGGCTCGACAGTTCGTGGCCGAAGGTGCCCGGGTGGTCCTGCAATACCGGACCGGACGGGATCGGGCGGACGCCTTGGTGAAGGAGTTTGGCCCCGATTCCGCCGTGGCCGTCCGGGCGGATCTGACCCGGGAAGCTGAGGTGAAGCGGCTCTTCGTTCGGGCGCGTCAGTGCTTCGGTCCGCTGGACACCCTGGTGGCGAATGCGGGTTCCTGGGAGAACCGGGATGTGCCCCTGGCGGAGAT
This sequence comes from Verrucomicrobiota bacterium, assembly GCA_017309115.1. Lineage (GTDB taxonomy): Bacteria > Verrucomicrobiota > Verrucomicrobiia > Limisphaerales > UBA9464 > UBA9464. Next base: position 21,200 of record JAFLEF010000057.1, read on the forward strand.
GTCCCTGCGACAATGGCGGGAGACCTTCGATTCGGTGCTGACCTCTGCGTTTCTGTGCGCCCGGGAATTCCTGCGCGGGGTGGCGGAACGCCGACGGGGAAACATCGTGTTCGTCTCATCGACGGCCGCGGTGTTTGGTGAGGCGGGCCATGCGGACTACTCCGCGGCGAAAGCGGCGATGGCCTATGGATTGGTCCGGACCCTGAAGAACGAAATGGGCCGACTCGCACCGCCCACGGCGGAGTATGGCGGCGGGCGGATCAACTGCGTGTCGCCGGGTTGGACTCGGGTTCCACGCACCGCGGCCAAGTTGAAGGATGCGGCCACGGTTCGACGGGTGGTTTCAACTCGGGCTTTGCCGCAAGTGGGACGTCCGGAAGACCTGGCGTCAGCCATTGTGTTCCTGGCGTCGGACGCCCTGGCTCGTCATATCACCGGTCAGAATCTGGTGGTGTCCGGCGGCATGGAGGGTCGGATGCTGTGGCGTCCGGATGAGATCGATCCGGCGCTGGTTTAGTAGAAGTTTCCGCCGTAGCTCAGCGGAGGGGTCTGCCTGGAACGACGATCTGCAGCGCCGGCGCCCTGGTGATTATCTGTAATCCGCGTGAGGTGACCCATTTCCGATACTTTCCGGAAGATCGCAAACGATGGTTTTCGTGAATCCTAGTGGGTCCGATCGTATCAAATTATAAAGTCGAGGCTCTTGGATAAACAAACGTATCCGATTTAGCCATAAATATAGCCCTGTGGATTCAATCTGATATTGCACTACCAGTTGCCACCTGGGTTCGTTCGGGCAGTCGACAAGAATCCAAACATTCTCCTGACCATATACATCCAAAGGGATCGGTGACTCTCCTCCATGTTCACCGCGCAGTTCTGGATTGCTAACTTCGACGATTCGATTTGTGCCCTCCGGAATTCGCTGAAGTGTGACTGCGCATACAACTAACCGAGCTCTTCCAACGTTCTTTAATGTAACGATAGCGGGCCTGTTTGTTAGCGAATGTTCCCGGCCTTCAAATGTCACTGCCAAAACCTGCCTCGTTCCGAATGCAGATTCTCCGCCCCAAAGCAAAAGAACCAATGTTCCAGTCACAGTAGACAATAGGAACAAGGCCAAGAAAAGGCGCCGTCGCGATCGCAAGATTTCCACAGTGCGCATATTTCGGGCTCTGGATGGATTTGGGCAGGTAAGGCCCATTCCGCGCAGGGCTGGCGATCCGCTAGGCAATCCAGCGCAACATCCGTATCCAGGAAGACTTTACCCTTGGACTCCATGACGCCTTTGCAGTTCCTCCATCAGGATGGCCCGCTCATCGAATCCGCGGGGCAGTGTCACCGCTCCGCGGAGGGCATCGGTGACTGGCGTCCGGCCGTTCTGGCTGTCTTGCCAGTTCCGGGACATCACACGCAGATAATCGGTGATCACTTCGGGCAGGGTGGTGTGGCGCGCCCTCGCTCCCTGCTCCGCCGACCGGAGCAACTCAGGCTCCAGGTGGATCGTCAGCGTCCCGCTCATGAAAGAATAGTGCCTGGATTTCCCCCGGGGGACAAGGCCGCCGAACCGGAGCGGGCCGTTCGACCCCCATTTTCGAGGTCGCCAGACGTCGCTGGTCTGCGGATGTGCAGGTAATGGTGTGCAGGTAATGGGTGACCCCATTGCTTCTCCTGGTGATGCCGGGTGCGGACATGGATTTCGGCAGCTAACGTTTAGCGTCTGACAAATCTGGCGTTAATTGACTTTATGTCTGGTTTGGCGGACGCTAGGGCTGTGTCTAAGACAGCGTCCATGCCGTTGCCCGCCGCTCATGCGCTCCGCAAGTTGGGCCGCGACCTCGCGCTCGCGCGGCGCAAGCGGGGCATCTCCACGCGCGATATGGCCGAACGTCTGTTCGTCAGCCGCGACACGCTCTGGCGGCTGGAGCGCGGCGATCCCGCGGTTGCCCTCGGCACCCTGGTGACCGCCGCGTTCGTGCTCCAGTTACACGAACGGTTGGCGAACCTCGCCGCACCCGGCAGCGATGATCTCGCGCTTGGTCTCGATGAGCGCCGCCTGCCGCAACGCATCCGGCGAGCCCGATCATGAGCGTGGAAGTCCACATCGACTGGCGGGGGCAGACCTACCTGGTAGGCCGGCTCCATGGAGCCGACCGCAGCGCGTCGGTTTCCTTCCAATACACACTCGAATGGCTGCAACGCGACGGCGCCTTTGCGATTGATCCGACCTCGCTGCCGCTCCAGCAGGGCGCACATCATGGCACGACGCTGTGGGGGGCGATCCTGGACTGCGGCCCTGACCGTTGGGGCCGAATCTTGATCGAGCGCGCTGTCCGCAAGAAGGTCCTGACGCAGAAACCGTATCGCGATCTCGACTACGTGCTAGCGCTGGACGATGCGTTCCGCATCGGCGCCTTGCGTTTCCGGCTCGATGCCGACAGTCCCTTTCTTGCACCCGCGACGGGTAAACTCCCGCCGCTGGTCCGCCTGAACGCGCTGCTCCGGGCCACGGACGCCCTTCACCATGAAACGGAAACCGTCCAGGATTTGAGCTTCCTGCTGGGCGCAGGGTCACCGCTGGGAGGAGCCCGCCCCAAGTCGGCTGTGAGTCTGGCCGGTGATCGGCTCGCCCTTGCCAAGTTTCCCAAGCCGGACGACACGCGGGACATTGCCGCGGGTGAAATCCTGGCGTTGACGCTCGCCAAACAGGCGGGCATCCGGGTTGCGGAACATCAGCTCGTGCCCGTGGGTGGGCAGGGTGTTGCGGTCATCACCCGGTTTGACCGCGTGGGGAGGGAGCGCATCCCGTTCATCTCCGCTGCGACTCTGCTGGGACTCTCTTCAGGCCAACCGGGCGCTTACACGCTGCTGGCCGACGGCATCCGTCAGTTCGGCCATGATGTCCCCGGCGATCTCCGCGAACTGTGGCGTCGCCTCGTCTTTTCGCTTCTGGCCAGCAACTACGATGACCACCTCCGCAATCACGGTTTTCTGATGCACGAGCCCGGGCGCTGGTCGCTTTCACCCGCTTACGACATCAACCCCGTACCGGAGATGGACCGTGTCCGCTTGACGAAGACGGCCGTCACCGAGGAACAGGAGGAACCGACCATCGCCAGCGCGTTCGCCGCCGCGCCCCGGTTCGGACTCAGGGCTTCTGAGGCAAAGCAGATCCTCAAAATGGTTTGTACGGCCGTCTCAGGCTGGCGCAAAACCGGACGGCAACTCCGCCTTAAAGCATCCACCTTGGATGCCTACGCCAGCGCTTTCGATCATGCCCAACTCGAAGAGGCCAAACGACTGGCAGGCGGGAAGTGAAGCCCAGATTTCCCGGAGGGGCGTCACGCGGCGGGACGGAAAGCGGTAGTAGCTCCACTTCGTTGCGCAACCGCACTCCAAACGCTTCGCGTGGGCCGACGCGGGCCGGACTACTGGAGCGAAAGGCGAGGTGACGCGTGGGGAGGAGGATGGCGCCTCCTGCCGTCGGCGGCTACGTAGCCGTGGAGGGGACGACGCGCTGACTGGATTGCCCTGGGGCTTGGGAGAGGGCGGAGCGGTGGGTGTGCTGGGGAGAATGGCGCCTCCTGCCGTCGGCGGCTACGTAGCCGCGGAGGGGACGACGCGCTGACTGGATTGCTCTGGAGCGTGGGAGCGGGCGGAGCGGTGGGTGTGCTGGGGGAAGATGGCGCCTCCTGCCGTCGGCGGCTACGTAGCCGTGGAGGGGACGACGCGCTGACTGGATTGCTCTGGGGCGTGGGAGCGGGCGGAGCGGTGGGTGTGCTGGGGGAGAATGGCGCCTCCTGCCGTCGGCGGCTACGTAGCCGCGGAGGGGACGACGCGCTGACTGGATTGCTCTGGAGCGTGGGAGCGGGCGGAGCGGTGGGTGTGCTGGGGGAAGATGGCGCCTCCTGCCGTCGGCGACTACGGCTTGGGGAGTTCGACCCGAATTTTCGAAGTCGCCAGAAGTCGCTGGTCTGCGGATGGTTTTCCCATGAACCAAACAGCGCCTGTTCGGCTGACCTATTTTCTGGAAATCGTCTCGTCCTGGTGTTGGTGGGCGGAGCCGGCCTGGGCGGAATTGCAGAGCCGTTATGCCGGGCAAGTGGAGTTTACCTGGAAGATTGCGCTCATGGATGCCAGCGGGATGCCGACGTCCCGGGAGCAATGCGACTGGTTCTATCGGCGGAGCGGGGTGCTGACCCGGTCGCCCTACATTTTGAATTCGGGATGGTACGAACCCGGGGTGGCGGAGTATCTCGCGCCGAACTGTGTGGCGGAGGCGGCCCGGGGATTGGGGATCACCGATGACCGGGCCCGTTTGGCGATTGCGGCGGCGGCGGTTCGGGCGGGGAAGAAGGTGTCGGGTTGGGATGTGTCGGTGGCGGCAGCCTGCGAGGCGACGGGATTGGATCCGGCCGTTCTGCTCCCGCGGGCGAAGTCGCCGGAAGTGGAAGCTATCTGTCGCGCCAGCACCGCGGAGTTTCATTCCCTCCGGGTGTCGCAACGGCCGACCTTTGTAGCCGAGAGCCGAATCGGTGATCGGGCGGTGTTGTCGGGCACATGGCAGGCCGCGCCGATTGCCGCCGTGCTGGACTCGATGCTGGCGGATGCGGCGGGTTATGCGTCCTATGCCGCCCATATCGGCGGACCGCCCGCTCACTGAACCGCCTACTTCACCACCACGGTGAGATCAAAGGTCTTGCCGGGTTCGGCATTGGTTTCCCAGGGCCGAATGTAGGAGAGCTTCAGGGGCGCGGTTCCGGGTCCGACCGCGCGATACTCCAGGGTGAACGTGCCGGCAGCCCCCATCAGTTTTTGCCCTTCTGCGTTCGTGGCGCCGGACGGGGAATAGCTCGGCCGCTTGGTGGGGGCGATCACCCAGGAATTGAGTTCCGGCGTCTGCCACGAATAACCCGTACTCGGATTCGACTCTAAGTGAACCACCAGAAAATCCCCGGCGGACAGGTTGACCGTGGAGCCGTTGTCGGCCTGGGTCACGGTGTGGGTGACAGGTCGGGTGGCGCATCCGGTCCCGACCAAGGCGGAGACAGCGGTCAGGCAGATCAAGCAGGCGGCGAATCGGTTCATGAGCAAAGTGTGAGCGTGGTTTCCGGAGAGCGAACCGGGAAACGGTCGCTGAGGAGATTCAGGAAAACGAGTCTGATTTTAGGTCGGTTCCCGGCCCTTGCGACTCCAACAGGGACTGCCAGACCGCCAGGGCCGCGATGGCCGCCGTTTCCACCCGCAGGACGTGGGCGCCCAACGTGAATGACTGCGCTCCGTCGTCGCGGAAGTGCGCGTATTCCTCCGGGGTCAGATCGCCCTCCGGCCCGATGATGATTCCCACCGTGCGGGGGCCGCGTTGGTGGACCGCCCGATACGCCATCCAGCGATCCCGGGGCGAGACCGGTGCGTTCTCCAAGGAAGCGATGGCCAGCAGGTCGAAGGGTTCCCGCTGTCGGCGCCACTGGGCCACACTTTGCGGCGGTTCCACCGTCATCCGCCAAGGATTGCCGGATTGCTTGGCGGCTTCCACGGCGATGCCTTGCCAGCGGGCCTGCTTGTCTTCCGCGGAGTCGGGTCGGCTCACCGAACGGTCCGTGACCAGCGGGACCAGCCGATGGCAGCCAAGCTCCACCGCGCGATGGACCACTCCTTCCATGGCCGGACCTTTGGCGACGGCTTGGATCAGGGTGAGTTCGGTAGTCCGGGCGGGGTGGGTTCGTCGCGACTGGATTCGCACGGCCACATGGTGCCGCCGGACTTCGAGCAATTCCCCGGTGTGTTCGCCGCCCGCGCCGTCCAGGAGGGTGACCGATTCTCCCGGCGCCAGTCGGAGGACCCGGGTAGCGTGCAGGGCCTCGGCTTCCGGAAGCGTGACCACCTCCTGATGCCGGGCGTCCGGAACGAAGAAACGGTGCATGGAATGAAGCGTAAGCCACGCACCCGTGGATCGACGGGCGGCGGGAATCAGGTGAAAAACTCGCGGGCGCGCTCGAAGAAACTCTTCTTCTGCGGATGAACGTCTTCGTCGCAGAGGCGGGCGAAGTTCTCGAGCACCGCCCGTTGATCGGCGTTCAGGCGCGTCGGGATTTCGATGGCGACCCGGACCAGAAGATCCCCGGTGCCGAATCCCTGCACGTTCTTCACTCCCCGACCCTTGAGTCGGAAAAGCGTGCCGTGTTGCGTGCCGGCCGGAATGCGAATCGAAGCCTTGCCGCCGAGCGTCGGGACCTCGGCTTCGGCGCCCAGAGCCGCCTGGGTGAAGGCGATGGGGATCTCGCAGAGCAGATCATCGCCGTCGCGTTTGAAGACCGGATGCTCCGCGACGTGCAGAACGACGTACAGATCACCCGCAGGCCCGCCGCGTTGGCCGGCTTCGCCATTGCCAGTGGAGCGGAGGCGGGTGCCGTGATCGACCCCGGGGGGAATGCGCAGGCTGATGGTGGACGGCTGATTCGTCCGGCCGTCGCCTTTGCAGGTGCGGCAGGGATTTTCGACGATTTCACCGGCGCCTTCGCAGCGCGGACAGGTCTGCTGAATGCTGAAGATTCCCCGCGACATCACCACCCGACCGCGGCCAGCGCACTGGATGCAGCGAATCCGTTTGGAACCCTTCTCGGCACCGGAGCCGTGGCATTGGGGACAGGTGCCGGGCTTGGTGATCGTGATCTCGCGGTCCACCCCGTGCACCGCTTCCTCCAGGGTGATCTCGAGGTTGTAGCGCAGGTCGGAGCCACGGGCCGGTCCGGAGGGGTCCTCCGGTTCGCCGCCGCCTCCGCCAAACATCTGCTCGAAGATGTTCCCGAGGTCCGCATTGCCGAAGGCCTGCCGAAAAATGTCATTCGGATCGCCGCGGAAGCCGCCCGCCCCGGCTCCGGCCCGCCGATCGAAGGCCGCATGACCGTGTTGGTCGTACAGGGCTCGCTTCTGCTCGTCGCTGAGGACTTCGTAGGCCTCGCCCAGTTCCTTGAAGCGCTCCTCGGCGTCCTTGTTCCCCGCGTTCTTGTCCGGATGGTACTTGATCGCGAGTCGCCGATACGACTTTTTGATCTCCTCACCGGTGGCGGTGCGGGTGACTTCCAAAACCTCGTAGAAATCGCGGCGGACGCGCTTGTTGGACATCGTGGAACGGGTTCAGGAAGCTGAAGACGAATCCGTGGGCTGGCCCGAGACGATCACGCTGGCTGGGCGCAGCAGTCGGTCACCGAACTGATATCCCTTGCGAGTCTGCTGCAACACATGGCCTTCCGGGACGTCGGTGGAAGGTTGGACCGAGACGGCGTCGTGCAGGCCCGGGTCGAAGGGTTGTCCCACCGGGGTGAGTTCCTTGATGCCCACTTCGGCCAGAAAGTTGCGGAACTGACCGTGGATCATGTTCACGCCCACCCGGAGGGTTTCGAGCGTGGTATTGGGTTGGGCCGCAGCGGCCATGGCCATGTCGAAATTGTCCAGGACGGGCAGCAGCTTGCCGAGCACGGACTCGGCCCCGATGCGCCGGGCTTCATCCCGGTCGCGGGCCGAACGCTTCTTGAAGTTCTCAAAATCGGCGGCCAAGCGCAGCAGACGATCTTGCGCCGCGGCCAGTTGGGCCTGCGCGTCGACGGCGGATTCTTCCCCTGAGGAAGCGGACTTGAGATCAGAATCGATATCGCTCATTGCGGATGGTTCCGGCACTGGGCCGGACCCGGAACTTATAGGTGTCCGTGGCGGCGGGCAATACTTCGCCGGGAGTTCGCTGGGTTAGAGCGCCGCGGCGTTGTCCCAGAAGGCACGGAGCAGCCCCCCCGTGGGAACGCCAGTCAGAAAGGGGAGTAGCAGAGTCTGGATCGGTTCTGACCAGGTGATGATTGACGAAGTGTGGTGCACAGTACAGCAAGGATCGATGGAAGGACGAAGTATGAAGACTGAGAAGGCACTTCAATACCCCAGCTTGCCAAAGGACTACCCGGGTCTCTGCCGGTTGCTGATGCCACGGCCGATCCACGACCGGGTGGAATACGGGAACGTAGCCGAGCTGACGGACGCGATGGCGTTGTGGCAGGATGAATTCACCCCGGACCAAGCGGATTACTTCGATCTCCTGTGCGGGTTAATCGAAGAATTCGACCGGGAGCAGGTTCGCTGGCCCAAAGTGAGTGTCCAAGCCCGACTCCAGCACTTGATTCAGGAAGCCGGTTTGTCTGCCGCCGATCTGTCGCGTTTGCTGGGAGGGAGTCGTAATCTGGGGGCCATGATCCTTCGAGGCGACCGAAACCTGACCGTGGCCCACATTCGCAAACTGGCGGACCATTTCCGCGTCAGTCCGGAGCTGTTTATTTGAGCCGGAACGATTCAGACCTACCGCGAATGAACGCGAATTAGGAATGGGTGGAAGCTGGAGAAATCAGTGGGTTGGAAGGCGCATCCCCAGTCGTTTTTAAATGAAGTCGTTCATCCGAGGCCCGCGTCGCTGGTGATGTTCTTTCAAGGACGGAGGGGTTTCCAGCGGCACTTCCAGGGATTCAGGGCGTGTTGCCAGTCGGGATCGCGCGCCTCCAACCACTCTCGGGGCAGACCCGATTCCCCCGCGCGAAGGGCGACAATTCCGCCCGCGATCGCCGCGGTGGTGTCGCAATCGCCGCCGACTTCGATGGCCGCTGAGAGCGCTCGTCGAAAATCGTGCAGGTGGGTCTGGGCGCACCACAGCGCATACGGGACCGTGTCTGGGGCGGTCACTCGGGATCCGTTACCCAACACCCGGGCCGCTTCCCCGGGCGAAGTGTTTGGACCCAAAGCGGCGGCCTGCTCCAATCCCCGGTAGACTTCACTGGCAGGGGTCCAGTGAAGGACATCGTTCCAGAAGGTTGGGCCAGTCGACTCAGGCGGGGACGCCGCCCAGGCAGCCGCCAGGGCGACAGCGATCGCGCCGGCCCGACCCTCGGGATGATGATGCGTCACCTGGGCGGACGCTTCGGCTTCCCGAACCACCCGAGCGAAATCGCCGGCAAAAAAGGCTCCTACCGGTGCGGCCCGCATGGCGGCGCCATTGCCCATGGACCCGGCTCCGCTGAAGGCCTGGGCGGCGGTGGTGTGCCAGGAGTCCCCGGCCGCCAGGGCGCGGAGTTGGAGGCGCGTTCCACTTCCGTAGCCGCGATCAGGATCGCGTTCGAACCGGCGATGGAATCGGCGGGCCAGGGCATCCGGTTCGATGTGTCCGTGCGCCCGCAAGACTTCAAACACGGCCAGGGCCATTTCGGTGTCGTCGGTATGCAACCACGGTGGGGGTGGCAGCGGGCCGTGAAGCAGTCGTTCGGGGGCTCGATGTGCCTGGTAGGCGCAGATCTCTCCCAGGGCGTCCCCGAGTCCCGTACCGCGAAGACTCAATTCCGCTGCGGCTAAGGACGAGTCGTTCTCGTGGGTCGGTCTCCAATGGTGTTCGGGGGGAGATTCCATCGCTGCCAGCCGCCGCACTTCGGGTAACCAGAACTTTCGGACCCAAGCCAGGTCCTGATCCGGTCCCACGCGTTGGACGCTCCAGTGGGCAAAGCGCAGTTCGTTGAACATGGACCAGGCCCGATCGGCGTTCGACGAATGGATCAGCACCGGACACACCGGCAGGTAGTCGGCCAGAAACTCAGCCACCTCCACACCGGTCCCTGGGTCCACGAGTGCTCCAGGCTGGGGATTCAGATCGTGATCGAGGGAGATCAAGGCGGCGTCCGAAAAGTGCCGTTCGGCCTCGGCGATGAAGCTTCCAGCGTCCGGCCAGATTTTCGGCTCCAGTCCGATCGCGGAGTCGCGCAGTACCGCCGTGAAGGTCGCCACCCGTTCCGGGTTGTCTTCCAAGATGAGAACGGTGCGGCGGGACATGGCTGGTGACTAGGAGACGTCCGGGAATACCAGGTATTGCGCGGGCACGTGGTCGGTGAGCCAGACATGATTCGGGGTCAGATAAAAGGTGAAGCCGGCTCGCTGCATGTCGCCGGCACGGATCGTCAGCAACACCGGCTTTCCTCTCCGAGCGCCCACCCGGAGGGTAATCTCAGTTTCCGCCGAAAGGTGAACGTGATGGCGTTCTCCGCGACGAAGCCCCTCGCGGCGAATCGAATCCAGGAATTGGGCGGCGGTTCCGTGGTAGAGGAATTCTGGAGGGTTCCGGACGGGATGATCCAGGTTGACCGCGACGGAATGCCCTTGCTGGGCGCGGATGCGGCTTCGTTCCGCATCGAACGCAAACCGCTGCTTATCACTCGTGTGAACGAGCTCCTCGAGGTCCTCCCGGCTCCACGGGCGTTGGTGCTGGTGCAACGCCTTCAACAGGACATTCACCTCCACCCAGCCGTCGGGCTCCAAGCGGAGTCCAATGACCTCCGGTTGATGCCGGAGAACAAGGCTCAGAAACTTGCTGGCATGGGTGCGTTCAGAAGAAGTCATGGCAGGCGGTTCGACAGATAGGCGTCGAGGTGTGGGTTCAAACGGCGGGCGCCCAGACCATGGTAGGTGGGGCGGCGCAGCGCGGCGACGGTCAGGTAAACGGTTAGAGGAGTCTGGCTGAGGAAAACGTATCCCCAGCGGAGTTCGCCCCAGAAACTCCAGACGGCGACGTTCAGCACCCAGACTCCGGCCCAGATCAGTTCCGAACGTCGGTCGAGTCGGATCAAATTGCAGAAGAGGAAGAAGTGGGCGGTGACGAACCCAATCAGGAGCGCCAGGTCGGGCTGAACGCGGGCCAGGGCCAGGGCGCTTCCACCGGCGAGGATCAACACGGCGATGTCGGTCGGCGAACAGCGGGCGCCCCAGGTTCGCGGGCGACAGGTGATTTCGGGAGGAATCATGGGTTGGGCGAAGGAAATCCATTGGGCGCGTCGTTCCGTCGGCGGCTATGGCGGTTCATGGAGCGGTAAAGACTGGTAACGGTATCAAGCAACCTGGCGGGGAAGGGTGAGGCTCCGATTGAGCCGCCCGGGAGCGCTGGCGTCTCGCCGGCTCTTTTCATGTTTCCTCTCCTCGCCCTGCGGAACCTGCCGGCGAGACGCCAGCGCTCCCAGGAATTGGACCGGATTCCGCCGCGGGCGTTTCGGCCCGAGCGGCCGCGTTTCTCAGTTCGTTCAATTCGGCTTCGAAGCCACCGCTCAGAATGGGCCAACGGCACCACGTCTTGGGATCGAGGTTCTCGTCGTCCAGATGGAATCCCGGAGCGTAGCGTTCCCGCTTCCATTGATTGCGACTCCACAATCGGAAGAAGCGCTCTACCCACAGGGCCAGTCGGACGGGTGAATGCTGAGGGAAGGTCGGCACCACGAGTTGCCAGACTTCGAGGGGCGAACGTTGGTCGCGAATGGCGAAGCGTTCGACGGTGTCCAAGAGGTCGTAGGGCATCAGGTCGTCCTCGTCGGTCTGCTGCGCCGAGGACGGGCGGAGTTCAGCCGTGGGCGCCTGGCGGTTTATCGCGGCGAGGGCGGGTTGCGGCCTCAGTCCTTCCGGAGCGTGGAGTTCCCGCCATCGCAGCCAGTGGCGCAGGAAATGTTTGTCGATGCCCGAGAGCGGGCTGAGTCCTCCGCTGGTGTCGCCGTCCATAGTCGCGTAACCGACCGCCGCTTCGCTCCGGTTGCTGGTGGTGAGGAGCAGCGCGCCCTGGACGTTCGCCAGCAACCAGGCTCCCGGCGAACGGAGGCGGGCTTGCAGATTTTGGAGCGCCACGTCATCGGTCGCCCAGCTCAGCGGGCGTCCCAAAGTTGCCTCCAGTTGATTCCGGTATGCCTGGTGTAGTTCGGTCAGGTCGAGTTCGTAATGACGCGCCCCGAGCGCTCGGGCGAGTTGTTGGGCCGCGTGGCGAGTCACCGGTCCGCTGTTTTCGGTGGCTTGATACACCGTGGTGAGGAGGGCTCCCACCCAGACTTCGGGCGCGGCCGGCAGAGTCAGTCCGGGCACTCGGGTCAGGCGCTGGCGGACTCCTTCGACACCCAGTTCATTCACGGCGAGGGCCAGCGCATCAGCGCACAGACAGGAAACAGCCGCGGAATCAGCGCCGCCACTGAGCGAAACCACATAGCCCTTGGCAGCCGACTTGCGAAGGTAGTCGAACAAGCCCAAACCGACGGCCCGCGTGAATTCCTCCTCCTTGAGATGCGGGCCCGATTCCCAGGTGGCAACGGTCGATGCGTTGGGCCGAGGCGGTGCTCCCGCGGCAGCGGTGGGCCAGGTAAATTGGGCCGAGATGATTCGGTCGGACGGAGCGCCGAGGACGGGCCGGAAGCTGGCCGAGCGGGACTGGCTGAGCCGGGTCGATTCGACGTCAATCCAGGCGGACGTGAGTTGGCGGTCGGCAAAACTGAAGCGCGGTCCCTGGGCCATCCAGCGTCCGCCCGAAGCGATCAGTCCGCCGCCGTCGAAGAGGATTCTTCCCGACTCATTGCCCAGGAGATTCGCGTAGAGATAGGTCACTCCGAAGGCGCGGGATCCTTCCAGAACGAAGCGGTGGCGAATCGCATTTTTGCCAAAGGCAAAGTGGCTGGCGCTGGGATTCAGCAGGAAGTCTACGGCGTGTCCCGACAGGGTGGCCCCGGGACGGGTAGCGACCCAGGCGTCCTCGCAGATCTCAAACCCGAGGCGCACGCCCGAAACGTCGAAGATCAGATCGCCTAGCGGAACCGGGGGTCCGACGGGAGGCTGAAAGTCGACGCGCACCCCGGCCGGCCAGGGCTTGAACCAGCGGGGTTCGTAGTGAATGCCATCGCCGGCGAGGAACTGCTTGCCCACCAGACCCAGCAGTTGGCCGTCGGCGATCAGGGCGGCGACATTGAACACGGCATTCTGATGTCGCACGGGAAGTCCGACGGCCGCGATCAGACCCCGAGTGATGGGGATCAGTTCCTGCAGCGATTGCCACGCCCGACGTTGGACATCTGCGGAATGAAAGGCGTCCTCGCAGCCGTAACCCGTGAGGCACAATTCCGGGAGGCACAGCAACGAAATGCCCTGGGCGCGGGCTTCCGCGATGGCGCCCTGCACATTGGCGAGGTTGTGCGACCAGGCGAGGGGTGTCTGATTCAGGACTCCGACGGCGACGTGGAGGGAGTTCATGCGGGCCTTCCTTGGCGGCGTGCTTCGGTCAGAAGCTGAAGCTTGGTTTGGTGTAACGGTTCGACCAGGCCCACGAAGTAGGGCTGCGGATTCAGGAAGCGGCGCATGGCGGCCGGAAGTTGATTCAATTGATTCCGGGCTCGGGCCTGAATCTCGGTCAGTTCGGGCGACGCTGCGACCGGGCGTCCGGCGCGGATCACCGGCACGAGCAGGTCCTCGTGGACACCCTCGGGGGCCGTCCAGAGCCGCGTCGGATCGTGGAGATCCACTCCGCGTGCGTGGGTGGGAAACGGAGTCTGTTCGTCGAAGATCAGGTCGCCGATGAAGCCCCGGAAATCCCGATAACGGCGAATCTGGAGGACGCCGGGATTCGAGATCTTCGCGGGCTGTTCCGACAGCTTCAGCTTGTAGTCCCAGGTGCCGTCCGACCGTCGCAAGGCCCCGAGTTTGTACACCCCGCCCAGCGCAGCTTGATCGCCGCCGGTGACCAGTCGGGTGCCGACGCCCCAGACGCTGATGCGCGCGCCTTGATGCTTGAGATTCTCGATCAGGTGTTCGTCGAGATCATTGCTGGCCACGATGTCGGCGTTGGGGAAGCCCGCTTCATCAAGTCGTCGTCGGGCCATCCGGCTGAGTTCCGCGAGATCGCCACTGTCCAAGCGAATGCCGGCGAGTTCGTGTCCGTGCGCGCGAAGCCAGCGACCCGCTTCGATCGCTTCTTCAACACCCTGTTGCGTGTCGTAGGTGTCGACCAGGAACACGCTGTTGTGAGGCAGAGCTTCGGCATAGGCCTGAAACGCCTCCCGTTCGGTATCGAAACTCATGACCCACGAATGCGCGTGCGTGCCCCGCAACGGGATTCCGAACTTTTGTCCGGCCCGAACATTCGAGGTTCCACTGCAACCCCCGATGAACGCCGCGCGACTGGCGGACACGGCTCCATCGGGTCCCTGTGCCCGACGCAGTCCGAACTCTATGACCGGATCGCCCTGGGCTGCCTGACAGATTCGGGCGGCCTTGGTGGCGATGAGCGTCTGAAAATTGATCAGGCACAGCAGCGCGCTTTCCAGGAGTTGTCCCTGGAGCTGCGGGCCGCGCACGCGGACCAGCGGTTCGTGGGGGAACGCCAGGGTGCCTTCGGGCAGGGCGTCCACGTCCACCGTCAGGTGCAGATCCCGCAGGTATTCTAGAAATCCGGGCGGCAACAACGGGTCCCCGTTTCGCGCCCGCAAGGAAGCCAGGTACTCGAGGTCGGCCGGACGAAACTGGAAGTCTCGAATCCAATCCACGGCCTCGGCCAAGCCCGCCGCCACGGCGTAACTGCCGCCGAACGGGGCGCGACGAAACGACAGATGGAACACGGCTTCCTGTTCCGCGCGGCCGCTCTTCCAATAGGCGGCGGCCATGGTCAGCTGATACAGGTCGGTGAGGAGGGGAGTATTCATGGGAGCAGGTCCTGACTGTGAACGAGTTTCACGCCGGCGGCTTCCAATTCCGCCAGCGTGGCGGCGACGTGTCCGGGAGGTTGGTCAATTCCGCGGCAGGCATCGACGATCAGGTGGGTCTGAAATCCTTCGTGCAGTGCGTCCAGCGCCGTGGCCTTGACGCAGTAGTCGGTGGCCAGTCCGGCGATCCAGACGGAATTTACCGAATGTTGCCGGAGCCAGTCAGCGAGGCCGGTGCTGAACTCGCGTTCGTTGTCATGGAATCCGCTGTAGCTGTCCACTGACGGGTCGTGGCCTTTGGTGAACACCTGGGCAATCCGTTGCGTGTCGAGCCCCGGAGCGAAACGGGCGCCGTCGGTGTGTTGGACGCAGTGTTCCGGCCAGAGCGTTTGCGGGCGTCCGGCCAGTTGCCCGGTCTCGAAGGGTTCCCGGCCCGGATGCGACGAGGCGAAGCTCCCGTGATCCGGAGGATGCCAGTCCTGTGTGGCGACGACGTAATCGAAGTGGGGTTGCAACCGGTTCACCACCGGGATCACGGCGTCGCCGTCCGGAACAGCGAGCGCTCCCCCGGGCAGGAAGTCGTTTTGCAGGTCGACGAGAATGAGGGTTTTCATGGGGGGATCAGCAAGGAATGGGTTTCCAGGTGCGGAGCTTCGGCAGACTCAAATGAAACCGTTCGATGGTCAGGGCGAGGTCGAGGTAGCTATTGGTGTGCAGGATCAAAGGAAGATACAGATTGCGTCGGGCAACCGCTTCTACGTGAAAGGCCCAGTACAGGCTCATCAGGGGATTAATAAAAAGTGAAGAACCTTCGGTGCGCTGGGTGGCGTGGTGATCCCCGAACCAGCCGGTGGTGGCGTCGATGATGCTTGAATTAACAATGCTCGGATGGTGGGGCATCCGGGCGTGGACGTAGTCGCAGGCGGCCCGGTAGAAGGCGAACTCCGGACTCGAATGCAGCAAACTCCAGGCGCCGAGAAAACCATTGTCGGCGATTAGTTGCGCCATGTTCTCGAGAACCAGTCCATGGCTGACGCCGTGAAACGCGTCGATCCCGAAACCCAGACAGACCAGAAATCGACGTTCCACCCCGCTGAGTTGGTTGACTGCGGCCAAACTGGCCATGTCTTCCTGCGGAGTTCCCAGGCCAGACTCGTCACCGCGCATCAGACTGTCGGTGCCTCCATCCACCAGAATCACCGTATCGGGTTGGAGTTGCTCCACGAGAAGTCGGTAGGACTCCGCGACTGACTTCGCCCCGGTTCGTTCGAACAGATAAATGGTGGCGGTTTGGCCCTGATCCGCCAGCCACCGAGCCAGGTGCACTTCCGGGCAATACGCTGCGGAGCCGTGGCTTTGATCGCTGATTCGGACCAGGCCGGGCCGGAGGGTTTCGGCATCTTCGTACCGCAAGTCCGAGAAGGTCAGGTTGGCCAGGTGAACCGTTTTTCCGGCACGACGGAGGGCTGCCAGCAAGGGAAGGCCGGTGAACAGGTCGTAGCCGCCGCCGGCGCCGGCGAGGAGGACAGTCCGGGCCGACTGGAGTTCTTCGAAGAAAGGGAGGTTCATGGGGTTCTAGTTAGTTCTGAAGTTGCAGACAATGGGTGGTGAAGCGGCCGAAAAGAACTTCGAGATCGGCGTGGCGGGCCAGGGTGCGAGTCCACGCCTCCGGTACCGAGGAGTGTCCGTAGACCAGACCGGCCAAGCCGCCGGTGGCGATCCCAGTGGTGTCCGTATCTTCTCCCAAGTTCACCGCCTGCAGTACCGCTTCCGGGTAGCTTCGGGTGTTGAGGAGACACCAGATGCTGGCCGTCAAGGTGTCCATGACGTAGCCGCTGGATTGGATCGCGTGTTCGGGCAGTTGCGGGAGTTGGTTGGGGGAGAGACGACGGAAGTGTTCCAGTTGGCGAAGGCTCCGGTCGGTAAACTCCACCGGGACGCCCAAGGCGTCTCCCAGGACGGCGCCCCACAAGGCGCCCTGGATCCGGTCGCGGCTGGTCAGGGTTCCGTTCATAGGGGAAGGCTCCGGGTTTCGGTGGGGACATCCGTCTGACGAAGCTCCGTCCTGATCTCGACCAGCAGTTCTCCGAGGCGGTTGCGGCCGGTGCCATCTCCTCCGTCCCCCCAATACCGGTCGTTCCGGGTGTGTTCCACCAGGTGAACCTCGCCCGTTCGTAAGAGCAGGGATCGCAGGCGGGGATGTTGGTTAAACTTCGCGCGCAACGCTTCGCGCATCACTTCGTCGCGGGCCGAATCCCAATCGGGACGCAGGGGTCGGCTTCGGTCCCGGCCGAGGCGGGCGGCAATCATGGGCGAACGAACTTTCCGGATGACTTCCTCGTGTTCTGTGCCGGCAAACTTTTGGGCCTGGAAGTAGTGTTCCACGGTGGGCCAGTCCCGTTCCTTCAGTCGGATGGGAAACGCAGCGAAGTTGGAGAACTCTCCGTAGGGGTCCTGGGTTCGATAAAACTGAATGACGTCGGTGTTCATGGGGCTGGTTAGGTTAGAGCCAGAAGCTGAAGCCGCGCTTCTTGAGTTGTTGGTAGCGGCGCGAATCGAAGCGGTAGAGGCGGGCGGCGCGATGGGCGACGTCTTGCTGAACCTCGTCGGTCTCGGTCAGCAGGCCCATGCCGAGGATCTTCTTCCGGAAATTCCGTTTATCGAGCGGCTCCTCCAGGCACACCTCGTACAAGTGTTGCAGCTGACTCAATGGAAACTTCTCGGGCAGGAGCTCAAAGCCGATGGGTTCGTAGCGTACCTTGCCCTTCAGCCGGCGGAGGGCGGTGTCCAGGATCTCGGCGTGGTCAAAGGCCAGGGACGGAATGTCATCCACGTTGAACCACGCGGCCTTGCGCGCGTCGGTGGCGGCCCGGGGGCGGTGATCCTCCAGCTTGACCAACGCGTAGTAGGCAACGCTCACCACCCGTTCCCGGGGGTCCCGGTCCACGGTGCCAAAAGTGTAGAGCTGTTCGAGGTAGATCTCGGTGAGACCCGTTTCCTCGGCCAGTTCCCGGCGCGCCGCGGTATCAATGGTTTCGTCCAGGTTCACAAAGCCGCCCGGCAACGCCCACCGACCGGCGAACGGCTTCAGATCCCGCTCGATCAGGAGCACCTTCAGGTCGCCTTCGTCGAAGCCGAAGACCACACAGTCCACCGTTAACGCCGGCCGCGGATACTCGTAGGTGAATGGCATAGTGTTTTAAGTACGCGAACACTCTTGGTGTAGACTGGACACCATGTCAATGCGGATTGCTGGGAAATCCATTGATGTGCCGGTTAAGTGAACTGGGGTGGGGATTTTTCCCGCGGAGGACGCTGAGTTCGCGGAGGGGGACGAATCTGGAAAACAGGAAAACAGGAAGGGGAAGGAGAGGGATGGGAGACTGTGAAGGACTTTGTCGGAGCGAAACCGCAAGAGGCCTGCGGCCGCGTCAACGGCACAGACTTCCGGGGAATCTGACGCCCAGAATCTCCTCCGCGGCCTCCGCGCCCTCCGCGGGAAACCCTCCCGGATCGGCTTCGACCCCATCGACAGATTTCCAGGGAGTTTTCGAACGGCGAAAGCAAAGAGGAATCCGAGTTTGTGCAAATGACCCGGGGAACCATCAGTTCGAAAGGAAGCTTGCCCGGCCAGCTACTTGGTCGTACAAGGTACCAGTCCGAAGGGACTTTGAGGATTCGAGTGTGAGTGACTTCTTTGACAACTGGGTGGTGCAGGTGCGCAAGGGGGTGGTGGAACTCTGCATTCTGCGGGCGTTGGCGGAACGGGAACGCTACGGCTACGACCTGGTGAAGGAGTTGTCGGAGGCGCCCGGGTTGGGGCTGAGCGAAGGGACGTTGTATCCGCTCATGTCTCGACTGCGGGTCAGCGGCCTGGTGAACACGCGGTTGGAGGAGTCCAGCAGTGGTCCGGCGCGCAAGTACTACACCCTGACGCCGGAGGGTCGGCGGACCTTGCGGGCGATGAATGCGTTTTTGGAGAAGCTGAATGAAAGCACGGAACAACTGAACACGAGAGGTTGAGTATGAACCAGTGGACGGACGCAGCCCGGCGATTTCTGGAGGAGTGTCTGAACCGCAACCGCCCGCGCTTCGCCGCGCAGGGGGCCGAAGCGGACGAGGTGGCAGCCGACCTGAGGCGGCACCTGGAGTACGAGGCGGTGGAGGAGCAACTGAAGGTGGTGACCGAGTCGGATGTCCGGCGACTCCTAGCCAAGGTGGATCCCGTCCTGGTGGAGACGTCCGAGCGTCGGTCGGTGGCCCGGGAGGAATCCCCGACGCCGGTCCGGCGCGAACCGCTTCCGGTCCCACCCGCTTCGGAGCCAGCGGGAAAGTGGAGTCGGGCGGGCCGAGTGCTGCTGTGGCTGGGGGGTGTGATTCTTCCGCTGTTGGCGTTGTTGGCGGAGTTCTTTTTTCAGATGTCGGCGGAGATCTATGTGAATCCGGCGCCGACCTGGGTTCACCTGTTGCTGATCGCACTGGTGCCGGTGGCGAACGCGGCGGTGTTGTTTCAACTCCAGCGAACCGACGAGGCGCCGGCGGGTTGGCTGTGGGCGCTGAATGCCGCCAGTTGGGGTGTGTCCCTGGTCTACACCGGGGTGTTCCTGCCGATCTTCCCGTTCGCTTTCGCGGGCATTGTGTTTTTGGGGTTGGGTCTGTTGCCCCTGTCGCCGGGAATCGCCCTGATTTGCTCGCTGGAATTGAACCGCCGAATGGTGCGGCAGGCTCGGCGGAGCGGTGGCTCGCCCTTGCGGTATCGGAGCGCCTGGGCGCTGGCCAGTGCCGTCTTGTTGGTGGCCCCGCTGGTCTCAACCGTGCTGACCTACGACTGGGTGCGCGCGGCGGTCAGCGGTTCCCCTGCGGAGCAGAATCGGGCGGTGGACCGGTTGCGTCGGTTCGGCAGCGAGGATGCTCTGTTGCGGCTGTCGTATGGGCAGTTCAGCAAGGGGTTGTCGGCCATGGGCTGGCAACAGCCGTGCAGTCCGCCTCGAGCCCAGGAACTCTACTTCCGAGTGACGGGGCGGGCCTTCAATGCGGTGCCGCCACCCTTGAGTACCCTTACCGGTCAGGGACGGAGTTTGCGCAATGGCTTTGAATGGGATTCCGCGCTCGGCGGTGAAGCCGTGGCCGGGCAGGTGAGTGGCCTGGGATTGTTGTCCTCCCGTCTGGATGCATCGGCGCAAGCCACTGACGGCTGGGGCTACACCGAGTGGACGATGGAATTCCGCAACGACCATCCGACCCAACCGCGGGAAGCTCGGGCCGTCCTGCAATTGCCGCCGGGAGGTGTCGTGTCGCGGGTGACGCTGTGGGTGAATGGGGAGGAACGCGAAGCGGCTTTCGCGGGTCGGGCGGCGGTGCGCGAGGCCTACCAGCAGGTGGCGGTGGTCCAACGGCGGGATCCGATTCTGGTGACCACGGCCGGACCGGACCGAGTGCTGATGCAGTGTTTTCCCATTCCCACTAACGGGGTCATGAAGGTCCGATTGGGCATCACCGCTCCGCTGGAACCGTTGACGGAGCAGAATCGAGCCTTGGTGTGGCCGCGCTTGGTGGAACGCAACTTCGCGATTCCCGAGGGCTTTCAGCATCATGTCTGGCTGGAGTTGTTGGACGGTCGAGTGGAGGCGAGTCCCGGGTGGCAACCGGTGGTGGGACGGGAGTCCGTCGTTCACGCGGCGATTCCGGAGCGGAATTCGTCGGATGCTTCGCGCAGTGTGCGGCTGCTGGCGGATCGAGTGGGTCGGGGTGCCTGGGCGGCTGATGATCGCGGGGTCTCGCCAGGGTGGGTGCAACAGCGCTTGGAGCAAACCACCGAGAAGTCCGAAGGCCGACTGGCGTTGGTGATCGATGGCGGCCGAGGCGCGCAGAAGTGGTTGCCGGCGGTGCAGCGAGCCTTGGCGGACAGCACGGGTCGGGGGGAAGTGGCGGTCTGGGTGGTTCATGACGGGGCTCATTCCGTGGTGCCGGGTGGGGAACGGAGTTTATCAGAAGCTGCGAAAGGTCTGGCGCGCTGGCGTCGACCGTTTGCCGGCGGTCACGATCCCGTCGAAGCCCTCAATCAAGCCCTGGATTGGGCCGGGGAACGTCCCGACGGGACGGTCGTGTGGGTCCACGGAGCGATGCCTTTGGATGGTTGGTATAGTTGGCAAAGTGGTTCCTTGCGCCAACGATTGGATCGAAGTGTGGACGGCGCGCGCCTGCTGGATGTGTCGGGGGACGACGCTCCGAATCGGCTTCTTGAAAGGCTGGACGGTGTGACGCGTTTGGAGTTGTTGGCGCGGGTGGGGAGTTTGGAGAGTGACCTGGGTCGGTTCCTGGATCGTTGGAGTGGTCAAGTTCCCCGATTCCGTTGGACGTGGGAACGGACCGACGCCGAGCCCCAAGATTCGGTCACCGCTTCCCGTCACTGGGTGCGGTTGTGGGCGGCCCGCGCGGTGGAGCAGTTGCGCGGAGAACGTCGTCGGGAGGACGCCACGAAACTGGCGTCCCGCTGGCAGTTGGTGACCCCGGTTAGCGGCGCAGTGGTGTTGGAGACGCGGCAGCAGTTCACTCAGAACGGACTCTCTCCGGTGGATCCGCTCACGACGCCGATGGTGGTGCCGGAACCGGAGACCTGGGCCCTGCTGGTGGTGGGTGGACTGATGGTCGCATGGCTGGGCCGGCGCACCCGGAATCGAACGAGGGGCTAACGTGTTTAAGCCATCCCGAGCGCCGGAGGTATCCTGGCCAACCTGGCTGTGTGCGGCGGCGCCTTCGTTCTTTCTGCTGACCCTCTGGACGGCTGTCCTGCATGTCCGGTTGGCCTTGGGACACTGGCCAAAGTTCGGGGAAGAGATACCTGGACCGTGGTGGCCCCTTCACCAATTTGTCCTGATCTGGATGGGGGTTACAGCGGCCTTCGTAGCGCTGCCCTTGGCTCTGGTTCTGGCTTTGTTTCCGGCGTTGCGCGGCGACTGGCGGTATCACCTGCGGCAGTTGGGCGTGTTTGTATTGAGCGGGGTAGTTGCGGTAATCTGGTTTCGGCAGGATCCGTGGCGTTGGCTGAACTGGTTTTTCGATTGAACCGAGGTTAACCACGGGAGAGGGACCAATCTGGAACGCAGGAAAACAGGAGAAA
The DNA here is from genome assembly GCA_017309115.1 of Verrucomicrobiota bacterium. Lineage (GTDB taxonomy): Bacteria > Verrucomicrobiota > Verrucomicrobiia > Limisphaerales > UBA9464 > UBA9464. The sequence goes on from JAFLEF010000057.1 coordinate 42,830, forward strand.
GACGGGGAAGGTTTTTCTATGGACTGCGGTAGACTTTCTACCGCTTTTCAATGGGCGAGGGCCGGGCAGCGAATCACGCGTCAATCACCCCATCCGCGCCGGGGGGATGGGAAAGCGGCAGAAAGTCTGCCCGCACTCCAAACGCTTCGCGGTCCCGAGCACGGTCACTGACGGACCACCGCGTTCTTCAGACCCGAGGCGTCGATGAACACATCCATCTGCTGACCGACAAAGAGCGGAAGATCCGTCGGTTCCAGTTTGTACACGGCCTGAAGGACCCGGGTGTCGACCCGCTCGGTGCTGGCGCCGGTGAGCGACTGCTTGGGAATGACAAGTGGTTCGAAACGCACGAATCGAAGTGGGACGCGCAGATTGGAATTACCACGGACCTGGGCGACGGCTTTGGCGCCGGGTTGAACTCGCCAGGCTTCGTGTTCATCCACGTCCACGCGAACATGGAGTACTTCGACATTGCCCAGGACCAGCCAAGGCTGGGCGGAGGTGCCGGCGGTGGCGAATTCGCCCGGGCGGATGCGCACCTGAAGAATCCGGCCGGCAATCGGCGCGGTGATCCGGCTTCGGGAGAGTTCCGTTTCAACCCGGCGCAAGCCGGCCTGGGCGCCCTTGACGGAAGCTTCGGCCGACCCGATCTCGGCGTCGGCGGCCTGAACTTCGGCGGCCGCGATGGCCACGGCATTCCGGCGCCGGCTGAGTTCCTCGGCGCTGATGCTGCCGGGTTCGGTGAGTGCTTCGGCGAACTTCAGGACCTGTTGCTGGTCGGTCAGATTGGCCCGGGCCTTTACCGCCCGGGCGCGGGCCGTCACGACGGAGGCCTCGCGGATCTGGAGATCACTTTCGCGTTCCGCGCGCTCGGCTTCCAGGGCTCGAGTGTCGAGTTTGACCAGCGGATCGCCGGCTTGGACGTCCTGGCCGACGGTGACGAAGACGCGTTCGACCACGCCGGGCAGATGCGAACTGAGCGAGATGTTTTCGGAACTCGCTTCGATCAAGCCGACAGCGGCAACGCGTTCGGTGAAGTCGGCCTGCGGGGGCGCCAGGGGTGGGGGTTCGGGCTCGCGGTGGGGTTGGGTGCGGACGATGGAGATTGTGGCCAACACCAAGACGAGGGTGGAGAAGGCAGGGAGCAGGAAGGTTTTCATTGGGGGTGATTCAGGAATGCGCGGCGGAAAAGGAGGAATTTGGCGGACGGTCGGAGGTGTGGGTGATGCGGCCGTCGTCCATATGGGCGATGGTATCGGCAAAGTGAAACACGCGGTTGTCGTGGGTGACGACAATCACCGCGCGGTCGGGTTGAACGGCGGAGGAGGCGAGCAGTTCCATGACCGCTTCGCCCGTGGCGTGATCGAGGGCGGCGGTGGGTTCATCGCAGACGATCAGGCGCGGTTCGTGCACCAGGGCGCGGGCGAGGGCTACCCGTTGCTGCTGGCCGCCGGAGAGTTTGCTCGGATAGGCGTCCATGCGCTTCTCCAGACCGAGTCGGACGAGCAACGCCCGCGAGCGGTCCAGCGCGTCCCGACGTTTGAGTCCGGCAGCCAGCAAGGGAACCGCGGCATTCTCGGCGGCGGTCAGCGATGGGAGCAGGTTGTATTGCTGAAAGACGAAGCCGAGGTTTCGCCGTCGGAACAGGACCCGGTTCTCGGCGCTAAGCCGCTCGGTGTTCTGACCGAACAACTCCACGGATCCCGCAGTGGTGTCGAGCAGACCCGCGATGACGGAGATCAACGTGGTTTTGCCGCAACCGCTGGGACCGACGAGGAAGCTCAGTTGACCTGGCTTCACAGTGAAGTCGACGCCGCGCAGGACTTGGACGCGGGCGTCACCGTCACCGAAGTGTTTTTCCACGCCGGCGCAGCGGACAGCGAGTTCAGGAACAGCAGTCATGGATTTTTCGGAGAAGGTTTATCCGCGGAACACGGTGGCCGGTTCCAGCACCAGCACCTTGCGAATGCTCAGCAGGCTGGCCGCAATGACCACGAGGAACATCAGTACCGCCACGCCGACCGCGGATTGCCACAGCAACACGATGCCGCGGGTGGCGATCTTGAGGCTGAACACCTCGAAGAAGGTCGCGGCCAGGCCGGTGCCGAGTGCGTAGCCGACGAATCCAGCGGTCAGCGCCTGCAGCAGGATCATTCCGACCAGACGGTGGTTGGTGACCCCGATGGCTTTCAAGGCCCCGAACTGTTTCAGATTCTCGATCGTGAAGAGGTAGAACGTTTGTCCGGACACCACCAAGCCGATGACCAGGGCGATGCCAATGGTGATGCCGAAGTTCACGGGAATGCCGGTGTGTTCGAGGTAGTACTGCACGCAGTCCCAGCGGAACTCCGAGGTTGTTCGCGCCTTCAAGCCGGTGGCGTCCTGAATGCGGCGGGTAAGTTCCTCCGGCGTCACGCCGGCGACCGGCCGGGCCAGCACGTAGGCCATCTGGCTTCGTTCCCGCCCCAGAAAATTCACGGCCTCGGTGTAGCGGGCGTGAATAATGGGGAAGCTAGCGAAGGGCGCGCTGGCGTCGGTAATGCCCACAATCCGGACGAGGTGATCATTCATTTCGACCGTTCGATCCAGTTGCAGCGGTTCTCCCGGAAACAGCAGGAGATAACCCGCCTGATCGATGACGATCGAATTGGGTTCGCGCAGTCGTTCCCAGGTTCCCAGCAACATTTTGCGGGGCGCACCCACCAGCGTGGCATCGTCGATGCCCAGGACAATCGCGGCGGAGAAGTTACCGGCCGGGGTTCGGGCTACCGGTTGCCCCTTAAACAACCGGACCGCGTAGTCCACGCCGGGCACCCCTCGGACGCGCAATAGATCGGTGTCCTTAAGAGCCTTGGTCTCCTCGAAGTACTTCGTCGCGGGATCCATCACCCACACGTCGGCATCCACCACGTCGGCGATCTGGCTACCCGTTCGCGCCATAATGCCGGCGAAAATGCTGGTCTGGTTCTGGAGCAGGAACGTGCTGAAAGCGATGGCGAAGATTAGACCGAGGTACTTGGCCCGATCGGCGGTCAGCATGCGCAAGGCAACGAAGTTCATGGCTACGAGCGGTCGTTTGTTACCGGTGGGTTAATTTGTGACTCGAAGTCATTTCAGTTTCAAAAAAAGGACTCAGTGAAGCCAGGTGGCTTGCGGGAAGAGTTCCTGACGAATGCGTTGATCGGTGGCGGCATAGTCCCAGTCGGCGAAGAGCGGTTTCCAGCCGATGCCATCGCAGAAGATGTCGCCGTTCTTGAGGGCCACGGCGAAGGGGTCAGCCAGGGCGCAGGCGACGGCCAGCTCGCGAGAGGCGGCGGCGATATGGCTGCCCATCGAGACCGAGACGAGGCCGAAGGTGACTTCTTCCGGCCGGGTGCCGACTTTCGAGATATCCCCCACCCGGAAGGCTTCCTGAACGATATTGTTCACGGAGAGGAAGGTCCGGCTCGCCTGGAGGCTGTGGAGATGTTTGCGTTCCTCTGAAGCCCGGTCCCAAAATGAGGCCGATTTCAGCATTAATTCGACGTGGAAGTAGGCGGGATGCTGACGGGCAAACTCACCGCAGGCGACGCCCACCGCCCGGATGCGTTCCCGGGTTCGGCCGGTGAACTGATTGGCCTGTTCGAACAGATCTGCCCGTTCCTGGAGCGCCCGAGTGGCCACGGACAGCGCCAGATCTTCCTTGTTACTGAAGTGCAGGTAGAGTGTGCCCTTGGAGTATTCGACGGCTTCGGCCAGTTCATCCAGGTTCAGGTTTTGGTAACCGTCGCGCAGGAGCAGCCGCTGGGCATGATCGAGGATCAGCTCCTCCCGAGCCGCCCGTTCCCGCTCCTTCCTGGCTGTTGTCGCACTCACGCCGGACCAAGATGAGTTTGATTATGACTTTGAGTCAAAAACTATTTTAGAGTCTGTGGGGGACTGAGAGTTGAGGTCGGAAAGAGACTGGGAAGCGGGAAGCGGTGAGGCGACGCTCTGCGGAGCCGTTCGGGTGTGGAGTAGTGACGCGTCATTCGCCAAACGACCAGGAAGGCGCGAAGCGTTTTGGACTGCGCCAGCCCTCTGGCGCTTTGGGGCGGGCGAGTCGCGGCTGGGGGTTGTGGATGCACTGACGCGTCAGCAGCCTGGCCGGAAAGCTGAGAGCTGAGAGCTGAGAGCTGAGAGGTCGGAACGGGAAAGCGGTGAGGAAGGCGCGAGGCGTTTTGGACTGCGCCAGCCCTCTGGCGCTTTGGGGCTGGTGAGTCGCGGCTGGGGGTTGTGGATGCACTGACACGTCAGCAGCCGGGTCGAAAAGCTGAGAGCTGAGAGCTGAGAGCTGAGAGGTCGGAACGGGAAAGCGGTGAGGAAGGCGCGAAGCGTTTTATAGAGGTAGGAATGGGGGATTGACCCCACCCCTCCCTCCGAACCGGACGTGCGGATCTCCCGCATCCGGCTCTCCAGTTGGTGAGTCACCCGCAGGTGGCGGGACTGGAGCGCTCGGCTCGAG
>JAFLEF010000058.1 GCA_017309115.1 Verrucomicrobiota bacterium
CAGGTTCGCTTCCGGCTGCTCTCCACCCCGCCTTGCGGCGACGCAGTTGCCTTCAGCTACACGACGCCCTGTCGGCATCGTACTCAGTCTTTCACTGGTTAGTCTCATCAGTTTCACAAACGCACGGGCAGGGCGGAATCCGCCGCCCGCGTGAACTCCAGACCTCCCCAAAGCCCTCCGAGCAGGGCTAGAAAACGAGCCGTCCGAGACAGCGGGCAGATGACAAACCGGCGCATGGAGCGATTTCCGAACCTAGCCAACTTCGTCAGGTTGGAAACGAGGAAACCGCGAACGGTTCGCTGCCCTCAGGGCATGAGGGCCACTTCTCGCTCCAGGATTTGGGTTACGTCCGCGAATTTATCCCGGTTCTCCGGCTTGATCGCGCTCAGGAACCGATGGGCGTCCAAACAGCACAGGGTGGTTTCCTTCTTGGACGCCGGCCCGGCAGCCACTTCGGTGGCCACTCCTTCGGGCAGAACCCAATTTTCGCCCTCCACCAGGCTGACCAGCGGAAGGATTCCCAGATTGTCCAATAGGTCGCGCACTCGGGCATTGGGATTGACCAACACAAACCGGGCCGGGCCTCCAGTGGACGGACCCAGTTCGGTTGCCAGAGCGGCAAGGATCCCGGAGAACGTGCTATCCATCAGCTTGCAGTCCGCCAGATCCAAACAAAACCGTTCGATTCCCTCGGCATCCAACCGATTCACCAACACCTTAAAGTCGCGAGCCCGCTCCACGGTCGCTCGCCCCTCCAAGCGAACAAACGCCGTGGGAGGCACGACCCACACGAGAATCTTGGATCCCGGTAGCGGCATGACCCTGGTAGGTTCCGCCCGAACCCGGTCTCGGTCAAGAATGCGAAGCCACCCAATCCAGGGGAGGTCAGCTCCCGAAGCCACGTTCCCCCCGGACCAATTCTACCCCGAGTCCATCATTGTGGATTCCACCCCGATACGCTCTGTTATCCCTCGCATCGCCATGCCGAAAGCCTCATCCACACCGTCCCGTCGCCGTGCCGCCACTCGCCCCGTTCGGGAAAAGCGGCGGCTATGGCTCACCTTCTCCGCCGAGGCGACCACCAAGCCACTCCTCTGGCAGATGAGCCAACGCTTTGATCTGGTATTCAATATCCGCAATTCCTCGGTGACGAATCAGATGGGTCTGATTGCGCTAGAACTCGAAGGGGATCCCAAAGTCGTCGAGGCCGCCGTCCGCTGGTTCCGCAAGAAGGGCGTTCAGGTAGATCCGGTGGAACTCAACGCGATCGAAGGCTGAGCCAGGGCCTCTAATTCCCCGGACTTCGCCACTTCTCCCCATTTCCAATTTTGGGTGGGGGCGCCTCCCCGATTTCGAGTCGATTCACGCCTCGCTCCTCAGGCGAAGGTTCGCTTCGCCCAGGCCGAGAGAATCTTTCCAAACTCCGTGGCCGCCCGACTCAGAGACCGCTGGCGCAAATGCGCCAGGGCCACCTTGCGCTCAGGTCGGAGCCCGCTGAGGGAACGGTATTCGGGTTGTTCCGCTCGCTCCATCCGGGTCGCCATGGCGGGGACTAAGGAAACTCCAAGTCCGGCGCACACCAGCGATTGAATCGTTTCCAACTGGGCGCTGCGAAATTGGATGCGCGGCCGAACTTCCCGCCGATCACAAAACCGGAGGACTTGGTCCCCCAGACAGTGGCCCTCCTTCATCACGATGAAGGGCTCCGTCATCAGGTCCTCCAAGCGGAGCGACCGCTTCCGGGCCAGTTCGTGACCAGGAGGCAGTGCCACCCGCAATTCTTCCGCAAAAAGTTCGTCCCACTCAATTCTTTCGTCCACCAGTGGCGGGCTCACCAACGCGCAATCGAGATCATACGACAAAACCTGCTTCACCAACTGAGCGGTGGTGTCCTCTTCCACAATCAGTTCCACTCCGGGAAAGCGTTGGGAGAACTCCGCCACTACAGGCGGCAACAGATATGGGGCCAGCGTGGGCAACACGCCTACGGAAAGCCGACCCCGAAGCAAAGAACCCACTTCCTGGGCCTCCCGCCGAGCATCCTCCGCCTCGGCGAGAATCCGCACCGCCCGGCGCAGAAACAGCTGACCCGCCGCCGTCAGCCGCGTCTCCCGGTTGAGTCGATCAAACAGTCGCTCCCCCAGTTCATCCTCCAGTTTTTGCACCTGCTGACTCAAGGACGGCTGGGAGACATGACACTCCTCGGCCGCCCGGGAAAAATTCCCCGTTCGGGCCAACGCGACCACATACCTCAGCTGGTGCATTTCCATAGGCAAATCCTATCCAGAGCATTGGAAACAACAATTTCTTCAATGAGCAAAAACCCTGTTTCAGTTCCGGGGCCGTCAGCACGGGTCCCTTACATCAACGGCCCAAGCCCTTGGTGAACGTCGGTACGGCCTGATCAAAGCGGAGCGCAGGCGGACATCCGGTCCGCCTGCGTCTCTAAAATCCGGAAGGGCGACGCTCGGCGGAGCCATCCGTAGGTGGTCTCCCCTTCTCGTCATTTCAAAGGGACGCGAACGGCTCCACAGAGCGTCGCCCAATCTCTCAACCTTAAACTCACAACTCCCCCGGCATCGCCGTCTCCAGAAACTCCAACGCCCGTCGCTCCGACCAATATTCCCAGGGGTACGCTCCACCCCCGACGAATCCGACGTGACCGCCTGCGCCTGGGATTTCCAGGAAGACGTGGGAACTGCGCTTGGCCAGCTCCCGCGGAAAACAGGGTGGAGCCAGGAACGGATCGTCCGCGGCATTCAGAATTAAGGTCGGCACGGAAATCGTGGGCAAAAACCCTACCGCCGAACACTGCGCCCAATACTCTTCGGCGCTGGCAAACCCATGCAGCGGCGCCGTGAATGCGTCATCGAATTCGGCAAAGGTGGTCATTCGTCGCCAGTCGGCAGCGGGAAAGGAGGCTCCAAACCGACGTTGCTTGGCCTCCATTTTGGCTCCCATTTCCCGGAGAAAGCGTCGCATGAAGAACCGGCATTCCGGACCCGCCATGTGCACCGCCGCCGCCCGTAGATCACAGGGCACTGAGATCGCCACCCCCGCCCCAACCCACTGCCGTTCCGGCCCCTCCTCCCCCAGAAACTTCAGCGTGAGGTTCCCTCCCAGACTGAAGCCCACCACCGCGACGCGCACCGCCGGACGCTGCCGAACCACCTCGCGCACCACGGCCGCCAAATCCTCGGTTGCCCCACTGTGATACGACCGGGGCAGACGATTGGGCTCGCCCGAACATCCCCGAAAATTCCACGCCACCACCTCCCATCCCCGGAGTTGGGCCGACCGCGCCAATCCCCGGACATAGGTACGTTGAGAACTGCCCTCCAAACCGTGGCTGATGATCAACACCCGCCGGGCCGACTCCCCCCACCAGTCCAAATCCAGAAAATCCCCATCGGCCAACTCCAATCGCTGCCGACGCACCCGGCCCGCCGGCGGACGTCGCCCCACCGAAGGCCACACCGTCTGCCAGTGTGCCGAACGGCACCACCACGGAGGTCGATAGCTGGAGGGGGAAACGAGAGGCACAGCCGCAGCCGCTTCTCAAGTCGGCAAACTGGTTGTCGCCGGCACGAGATCACCGTGATTGATCAGTTCGCGTCCGGGTTGCGCCATGAAGTGTTTAAGCTCCGGATTCAGCAACAATTCCAACTCATCCCCGTGCTCATCGGTATCCGGATTTAGGCAAACCTCGTAGGTGCCCGGAGGCAGCTCTTCCAACAGGGTGAGCAAATAATCCAGGTCCATGCTCCCACTGGCCATGGTGCCCAATACGGCATCGGTCATACAGATGCCTCGGCGGAGCAGCAAAGGTCGGGCGCCCTGGTCGAAATACCGCATCAGCAGGCCCATGGGCACGTTGGACAGGGATCGTCCCGGGAACAGCCGCAGATGGGTCAGCACGGGATCGTGCGTCGCCCGGATTGCCCGAATTTTCCAGGCGTCGTGGTACCGTCGAATGAACCCGTACACCACTGGATGCAGATGCATTCCACCCCGACCGCTGATAAATCCCAAAGGCAATCCCATGCGTCGATACAGTCGAATCTGGGCGTCCACCTCGGCCTGCAAGGCGCTTTTCAACTGCGGATTGAACCGATACCGAAAGGCATTACCCCACAGCCGATCGCCAAACTCGAAGCGTTCATCAACAACCCCGACGATTTCACTGGGTTTGAGGACCGATTTACCGTGAGTCAGCACCAACTGGAGGCCTACCTCCAAACCGGGATTCTGTTTGCACCAGGCGACAGCCGATTCCACCGCCGTTCCTCGAACCGGCAGGGAGGCGGCCGTCAGCACCCCCTCCTGATACGCCCGGAAAATAGCGTCATTGGCCTTCTGGGATCGCCCCAGGTTATCCGCCGTGAAGATAACCCGCAGTCGGGGATCAAATTCCTCAAACACCATAGGCGGCAAGGGGCAGTCCGGTCTTCACCCGCAGCCACGCCAGGAGCAACAGACCGAGTTTATGGGGTTTGGTTAACCGCACGGGCTCGGGAGCCAAAACCGGAAATCGCCGCCGCTCCAACCGGCGAAAGAGTTTCCAGTACACGGTTCCCATGAGTTCGGCGGCCACCATGGATTGCCGGTCTTCCGGCGGCAAGGCCGCCCGTGCCTGCCGGTAGTACGCGCGCGTTCGCTGGGCGAAGGCTTCCGCCACGTGGGTGAATCCCGGGGAAGGACGCCGCCCCAAGATGTCCTCACAGGTGACTCCGTGTCGGGCCAGCTCTTCCTCCGGCAGATACACCCGGCCCCGTTCGGCATCGTTCCCGACATCCCGGAGAATGTTGGTGTATTGAAGTGCTTTCCCCATGGCGTCGGCATAGGCCCGACATCCGGGGTGACGATACCCAAAGATCTCAATGCTCAGCAGGCCCACCACTGAAGCGACCCGATAGCAATAGCCGTCCAAAGAGGCGTAATCCGGATAGCGGACCTGTGTAAGGTCCATTTCCACTCCCAGGATCAGCTCGTCGAACAAGGCAAACGGCAGCCGATATTCGGCGATGAACGGCTGAAGTTCGCGATTCACCGCCAGCTCGGGTCGCTGGCCTTCGCAGGCTCGCCGGACATCCGCGCGCCACAACTGCAGGGCCGCCTGACGTTCCGCCACCGGCCGGGATTCCTCGTCGGCCACGTCATCCACCTCCCGACAGAAGGCGTAGAGCGCACTCATCGCCGCCCGTCGCGAGGGCGGAAGAACGATGAACGCCAGCGCCAGATTGGAGGCGCTTTTCTGCGTGATCTGGTCGCTAACCTCGGTGCTCACAGCGGCGGCGGTTCAGAACCACCCGCACCCTGCGGAGGCAGGCCTCCGGTCTGGGCACGGGTTGGATTGCGGGTCCGATGGTCCCGACGACGACGACGGCGGCGGCGGTGTCCGCTGGACTCTTCGGTGTCCCCCTCCAACAACGCACCCTTCTGTCGGTAGCGAGGGGACTTCCGGAAGAACACCGCCCAGATCACCAGCGCCACCACCACGGCGGCGACGACCACGATAATGGGCAGAATCCCGCGCAACGATTGCTGCGTGTTCGGATTCAGCGCATTGGGCAATTGGGCCGCATCCGGAATAGCGGCGGCAACCAAGCTGCAGACGGAAAACGTCATCGGACGGACGAGACTGCCGGGGAATCGGAGTCGTCGTCAACGACCCCATCAGCCTTCAGATCCAGACGGCTCATCCGATACCGCAGCGCATGGCGGGAAAGATCCAATTGCTGCGCGGCCCGGGAGAGATTTCCACCACAGCGCTGCAGGGCGGCCAGAATGAGCTCCCGTTCGAACTGCACCAGGGCTTCGCTCAGGGAAATCGGCGTGGATCCAACCTGGGCAGCCGTGGGTCGATTGACCGGAGCCGCATTCAACTCGCCATTGCGCAGACGTGACTCAATTTCGAAGTCTGGCAGGCTGGTAGGCCGGATGACGTCGCTCGTCTCGAGAATCACCGCCCGTTCCAACACGTTGCGAAGCTCTCGGACGTTGCCCGGCCATGAATGCGCCAACAGCGCTGATTGGGCCGCCGGGGTAATTCCGGTAATGGACTTGCCGAGGCGCAGAGTGAACTGACGCAGAAAAAACTGGGCCAGCAGCAGGATGTCATTTCCCCGTTCCCGTAGCGGAGGCGGACGGAATTGCATGACGTTGAGCCGGTGAAACAGATCTTCCCGGAATTCCCCCTTTTGAATGGCCTCCACAATGTTCCGGTTGGTGGCGGCAATCAGCCGAACATTGACCCGAAGTTCCTGAGTTCCGCCCACCCGGGTGAACGAACCGTCCTCCAGAAACCGCAGCAGTTTCGCCTGCAACGGCCGGCTCATGTCCCCGATCTCGTCCAAAAAGATCGTCCCTCCATCCGCCTCCTCCACCAACCCCCGTTTGGTCCGATGGGCCCCGGTGAAGGCACCCCGCTCATACCCGAACAGTTCACTCTCCAACAGGGTCTCGGGAATGGCCGCACAATTCAGGCGGACATATGTCTTGCCCACCCGCTTGCTCAGTCCGTGGATGGCGCCCGCGATCAGTTCCTTCCCAGTCCCGCTCTCCCCCAGAATCAGCACCGTGGCGTCGGTCGGCGCCACCGTCTGCACCAATTGCCGCAGTTCCTTCACCTTCTGCGCTTCGCCAATGAGATGGTCGAGTTTGTAGGGCTCGCCCGCCCGAGCCTTTAACGCAGCGTTCTCCGCCAATAACTGATACCGCTCCGCACAGCGGCTCACCGCATGCAACAGTTCCCCGGGTTCAAACGGCTTGCCCAGATAGTCCACGGCCCCGTTCTTGATCGCCTCGACCGCCAGTTTTGGCGTGGCGTAGGCCGTGATGATCAACACCGGAAGGTTGGGATTGCGCCGGGTAACTTCCTTGAGGAATTCGTATCCGCTCATCCCGCCCAACCGGGCATCGGTGATCACCAAAAACACCTCTTCAGAGGCAATCAGCTTGAGCCCCGCCTCAGCCGATTCGGCCAGTCGCACCTCGTATCCTTCGTCTCGCAGGACGGTCTCCAAGGTGAGACGCATGTTTTTCTCGTCATCCACGACGAGCAGGGGCGGAAGTTTCATGAGCGTAATCGAATCAATGAGCGGGCGGGCAGGGTAAGGGTGAACATGGTACCCTTTCCAAGCTCCGATTCCACCGCCACCGTGCCACCATACAGCTCGGTGTTGTTCTTCACGATGGCCAGACCCAGTCCAGTGCCCCGATTTTTGGTGGTAAAGTAAGGCTCAAAAATCGACTTCAATTGATCCGCCGGAATGCCGGGACCCGTGTCCCGAATCGACACCACCACAGAAAACTCCGGACCGGTTCGCGTCGTGAGATATATCTCCCCCTTACCGTTCATCGCCTCCCGGGCATTGGTCAGCAGATTCGCGAAAACCTCCGCAAAATGGCCCTGCTGACCCAGGAGCGCCGGCAATCCGGGAGCATAATCCCGGTGTACTTTGATCTCGAAACTGGCCCCCGCCGGCAGCACCAGATCCACCGCCCGATCCACCTCCGCGTTGATATCCACCCGTTCGACTCGGCCCTCCGACAGCCGGGCATATCCCATCAACTCGGTGAGAATCTTGTCCGACCGGTCCACCTCCTCGCGAATGATCGAAATCTGTTGAGTGATCTTTTTTCCCTCCTTCACCGTCCGTTGCAGGGTGAACGCCGCGTTATTGATAATTCCCAGCGGATTCTTGAGCTGGTGGGCAATCTCCGCTGCCAGACGTCCGGCGGCCTCCAACTGCTGCTGCTTGATCTGAAATTCCTGCGCGTCGAATTCCCGCTGCCGCTGCCGGTCGACCAGAATTTGGATGCCGGCACAACACGCCGTGAGCAGCAACATCAGCAGCATGCGCAAAATCAGCGACTCTGTGATCGGCACCTGACTTTCATCAAAAAAACCACCCGAGACCGTGCCGCGACCGGTGGTCCGAATCAGTTCGAGTTCGGTTCCCGCCACCCAAATGTCGAGGATTCCGGCCAGTAGATAACACAGGCTCACCAAAAAATTGACCGTGATCTGCACATCCGCGCTGGGAATAACCGCAGCGTTCCGCACCAACAGGCCCAGAAACGCCCAATAAAGAATGCTGTCGAACCCCCCCGTCACCAGGGTCAGCAACCCCAGCATGGCGCCGTCGAGGATGGTCATGATGCACGTCACCGGCACCACCAAGCGGGCCGAAACCTCGTCCATACCCCACAGGATCAAGCCGCTACCCACGTTCAACGCGAAGTAGAACAGGAAGAACATCCGGATATAGCCCAGCACTTCCTGCTGCAGATCCGTTAGTTCCGACAACCAGCCGGAAAAAAAGAGGGAGAAGGTGAGCAGGGCCAGGACCACGGCCTTGACGGGCAATCCGACCCCCCGCTCCACAAAGCGGATCCGGCTGAGGAAGACTTCCGGAGGCGGAGGAGGGGCCGTCGCCACCGCCCGCCAGCGCGACAGCAACGTTCGCAAATGGGGCCAGGACAGCGTTAGCGACATAAGCTCTCCTTGGCAGGTTCCATGCCGAGATTAACTGGTCGGCGTCAGCGCCAGGGCGCGCGCCACAATACCCTCGACCGGCCAAAGGCGGCCCAGTCCCTCATACCCACAGGACAACAGCCCTTCCTCCGGACCAATGAACTCCGCGCCGCGGGAGCGGAGCGTCGCCACATGACCCTGAGTCGCGGGATGCAGCCACATCTTGCCATTCATCGCCGGGGCCAGCAGCACCTTCGCCTGCGGATTCAGCGCCAAGGCCAGACAGCTCAGGGCGTCATCCGCCAACCCCAGCGCCAACTTGGCCAACGTGTTGGCTGTCACCGGGGCCACCAACAGCAGCGCCGCCTCATCCGCCAACCGAATGTGCGTGGGTCGCCAGCCCTCCTCTTCGTCGTACAAGTCGGTGACCACCGGCATGCGCGAGAGCGTCTTGAACGGCAACGGCTGCACGAACCGCTGCGCGTCCGCCGTGAGGACCACCTGCACGCGCCGGCCGGCTTTGGTCAACTGACTCGCCACTTCAATCGCTTTGTGAGCGGCAATCGAACCAGTGACTCCGAGAACAATGAGCGGGGGATTCATCAGGCAAAATTGAAGTCCTGACGATCCCGACGGAGCGTCTCCGCCTCGTAAATCGACCGCAACCGCCGGAGATCGTCCTCCCGGCTGCCGCTCACCACCAGATAATCAAACTCCCGCCACCGCGCCGCTTCGTCCCGCGCTGATTCGATCCGCCGCTGCAGCGACTCAGCGGAATCAGAGCCCCGGCCACGTAAGCGCCGCTCCAATTCATCAAGCGAAGGCGGACTGAGAAATACCGTCACCAACGCCCCGGCCAGCACGGGATCCGACTTCGCCGCTTTCCGAACCGAAGCTGCCCCCTGGACATCAATGATTAGCAGCACGTCCTGTCCGGTGTTCAATTGCTCCAATACCCCGGACTTCAGCGTGCCATAGGACCGATCGTACACCGTTGCGTGTTCCAGGAACTCGTTCCGCGCCACGCGCTGGGCGAAGTCGTCCGCGGACAGAAAATGGTAATCCACCCCCTTCACCTCGCCGGCCCGCGGCGGCCGGGTGGTGCAGGTAATGACCCGCCGGAGTCGCGATGTCTCCTTGAGCAGAGCTTCGCCGACGGTGGATTTGCCCGCCCCGGAAGGCGCGGAGATCAGGAGAATCAGCGGAGAACTCATGGTCATTCGACGTTCTGCGCCTGTTCCCTAAACCGTTCGAGCTCGGTCTTCAAGAGCACCACCTCCGTGGCGATCCCGGCGTCATTGGCCTTGGAGCCAATGGTGTTGACCTCGCGATTGATCTCTTGAGCAAGGAAATCGAGCTTGCGACCGACGGGTTCGCGAGAATTCCGACAGTCTTCAAACTGCACGAAGTGACTGCTCAATCGGGCCAACTCCTCGCTGATATCGGAGCGATCGGCGAAGAGAACAATCTCCTTCAAGACCCGCTCGTCTTCGCTCGAAACCCCGTCCAACCCGGCCAGTTTCAACCGCTGGAGCAGAGCTTCACGATACCGCCGAGCCACGCCCGGTGCTAACTCGCGAATACGGAGGGTGGCGGACTGCAGCTCGGCGACCCGGGCCGCCAGATCCTCGGCAAGCGCCTGCCCCTCGCGATCCCGCATCGCGTTGAATTCACCGAGCGCCGCCCGCCAGGCCGGCTCCAAGCGCGGCCAGAAGGCGTCTGGATCCACCCCCGTCTCGCCGGACTGGAGCACTCCAGGGCACCGCAACAAAGCCTCGACCGAAACCCCACCGGTCAGTTCCATCGTTCGCGCCAAGTCTTGCAACTCGCGGGCGTAAGCTTCGGCGAGCGGACGATTGAGCCGGACGGACAGGGCTGATGCCGGCAGTTCCAGATCCACCCGGACCTCCACCCGACCGCGCGCGACCACCTTCAACGACTCTTCGCGCAACCGCGGTTCCAAGGCTTCCAATTCCGGGGGCAGGCGCAGGCTCACTTCGGCTTGCTTGCGGTTGACGGAGCGGATTTCCACTCCAACTCGGCACCCCTCCGAGACGTGGACACCTCGGCCAAAACCGGTCATGGAACGCATCCCGACACCATGCGCACGCCGCCTTTCTCAGGCCAGCCCGAACCGGAACCGACCAACAAAGAAGTACAAAGAAGTGCGCGGCCGATACCTGTCGCTACCCCATCAAAGCGGATCGGCGTTCCCGCCCGTCGACCGAAATGCTACCTTCACTTTATGCAGTCCTCACGACGCCGCTTTCTCCAAACCTCCGCCGGACTGGGCCTCGGGGCCGGACTGGCTCCCCTCGCCGCCCAAGCGCCCGACGGATCCGGGACCGCCCCCCGGGTGGCCAACGTCCAGCTCGCCATCTCCACCTACTCCTATTGGCACTTTCGTGGACCCAAGGTGACTGTCTCCACCGTCATCGAACGGGCCGGAAAACTCGGCATCGCCGGCGTCGATGTGCTCCATCGCCAGATGGACATTCCGGAAAAGGAACCCCTCACCGCCGCCCATCGCAGCCACCTGGCCGAACTCAAACGACATGCCTTCCGCCACGGCGTCAGCCTGTGCTGCCTCAGCATTCATCAGGACTTCGTGGATCCCGATCCCGCCGTCCGCCGGCAACAGGTCGAACACACTCTCAAGTGCATCGAAATCGCCTACGCATTGGGCATTCCCATGCTGCGCATCAACTCCGGACGCTGGAATACGATCCAGAGCTTCGATGATTTGATGAAAGCCCGGGGCATTGAACCCATTCTCCCGGGATTTACTGAAGATGACGGCTTCAAATGGTGCGCCGAGTGTCTGGAGCAGTGCCTCGCCAAGGCCGCCGAATGCGGGGTGATGTTAGCCGTGGAGAATCACTGGGGACTCACCCGCACACCGGAGGGCCTGTTGCGGCTGGCGGCGGCGGTTCCGTCACCGTGGGTGGGTGTGTTGATGGACACCGGCAATTTCCTGGAAGACCCCTACGACAAACTCGTCGCAATCGCCCCCAAAACCGTCTTTGTGCAGGCCAAGGCATATCCGGGCGGCGGCGAGTGGTACACCCTGGATTTGGATTACCCCCGCATCGCGCGAATTCTGGGAGCGGCTGGCTACCAAGGTTGGGTTTCTCTGGAAATGGAAGGCAAGGAGGACCCGGAAATCGCTGTTCCCAAGAGCCTTGAGGTCCTCCGTCGCGCTTTCGCCGGATAGTCCGCTCCCGGCCCAATTGGGGATGGCGCGGTTAAATCGGCCCAAGACTGGGGGAAGGCATTACTGCTTCCAGATGCGGACTGAGGGACATGAACGTGGTGGCTTCACCGCGTTTTCCGCGGTTTCAGGTAAAGCCTAGGTCGGCGCCGCCATTCGCCACCTTCCGCAATCCACCGCTTGCACCCTTCATTTTGATGTGTTATGCAACCACCACACAGCACCCGTTAATCGACACCCGGTACCATTTCACCTATGCACCTATCCTCCGGACTCTCCCCCCAGCGTCGCGGTGCACGCTCCGGCTTCACGCTGATTGAGCTGCTCGTCGTCATCGCTATCATCGCCATCCTGGCCGGCATGCTTTTGCCGGCGCTGGGTAAGGCGAAATCCAAAGCCACCGGCATCGCCTGCATGAACAACAGCAAGCAGCTGATGATCGCCTGGCAAATGTACGTGAACGACAACCGGGACCTGATGCCGACGGCAGTTCATGGCGGCTGGGCTTCGGACCCGGTTGGTAGTGCGGCCACCCTCAGGCGTTTGGGCCTCGTGCCGATGATTTCCGGCTGGCAAACTTGGGATACCAGCCAGCACAACACCAACATCCAGTATTTGGTGAACGAACAGTTCGCCGCCCTTGGACCATACGTCGCCAAATCCCCTGGCGTCTTCAAGTGTCCCGCCGACATCTATCTTTCTCGCGTCCAAAAACAACGGGGCTGGAAGGAACGCGTTCGCACCATGTCCGCCAACATTTCAGTGGGTGGTGACCGCAAGAACAACGATGGACCGTTCCAACCGCAAATGGACGTCGTCACGAAGTTCGGCGGTCTGATCCGCCCCGGCCCTTCCGATGTCTGGGTCTTCTTGGATGAGCATCCGGACAGCATGAATGACGCCGGTTGCTTTACCCCCTCGGCCAATACCTGGGTCGACATGCCGGCTAGCTTCCACAACGGCGCGGCCGGTTTGGCCTTCGCCGACGGTCACGCTGAAATCAAGAAATGGGTCGATGGCAGCACCAAGGCCCCCGTCAAGTTCGGTGGTCTTCCCCCTAACAACACTCGCGACACTCGGGACAAACGCTGGCTCCGCGAACGCACTCCGCGGACTGTGGACGTGCTCCCGGATCGCTGATCCTTCCTCAACAAAAAACCCCGCTGCCTCCCAGCAGCGGGGTTTTTTGCTTTTGGGGACCGGCGGTCTCCCGATTCAGAGCTTGGCCATGGCTTCGTCCAGCGCCCCAATCAAAACTTGGATCGTCTCCGGCGTCTCGTCGCCCATGTTGGAGACTCGGAAGGTCGTGCCCTTGATCTTGCCGTAGCCGCCATCGATCAGGAATCCCCGGTCCTTTACCAACTTCTGCAGCTTGGCCACGTCGATGGTGCGTCCCAGACCGGCGCGCGCCCCATTGTTGAAGCAGCACAGGGTCACCGACTCAAAGCCGGCTTCCGGGAACAGCCGCAGTTCGTGCCGGGCACCCCAGTCGCGCAGCATCTGATTGGTGTAGCGATGCCGGGCATACCGGGCCTCCAACCCTTCGGCAAAGAACTCGTCCACCTTGGAGGCCAAGGCATAGATGTGCGGGATGCTCGGCGTGCTGGGAGTCATGGAGTCCTTGGCGTTCTTCTCGAACTCCACGAAATCGAAGTAGTATCCGCGATCCGCAACCGTCGCCGCCTTGGCCAGCGCCGCCGGCGACACCGTGAACACGCTCAAACCCGGCGGCAGCGCAAACGCCTTCTGCGTGCCCGCCAGCAGCACGTCGATGCCCAATTCATCAAAGGCATGCGGGACGGCCGTCATCGAGCTCACGGCGTCCACGATGAACATCACGTCCGGAAACTTCTTCTTCAGTGCCGCAATCTCCCCCAACGGCGACATCGTGCCGGTGCTGGTTTCGTTGTGGATCAGCGTCAGGGAATCGAACTCTCCTGTCGCGAGGCGGGATTCAATCGCCTCGGCGCGGATGGGCGACCCCCAGGGCACTTGGAGCGCTTCGGCCTGCTTGCCACAGCGTTTGGCCACGTCGAACCATTTGTCCGAAAAGGCTCCGCACATGCAGGTCAGCACCTTCTTGGTGGTCAGATTTCGCAGCGCGCCTTCCATCACGCCCCAGGCAGACGAGGTGGACAGATACACCAACTGGCGGGTGCCCAGCAGGGTTTGCAGCTTGGGCTGGAGGGCAGAGTAGAGGTCTTTGAAGCCCTGCCCCCGATGCCCAATCATCGGACGGCACATGGCCTCAAAGGTTTTCGGACTAACTTCAACCGGACCCGGAATGTGCAACTTCACGTGCGCCATAAAGAGAGCGGAAGCTTTCACAGGGTTTCTCCAGAGGCAAGGAACGGCGTTGAACCAGCTGAAGGCTCCCTCCGGTGGGGCGACGCTCTGCGGAGCCGTCCGTGTGTGGACTCCGGACGCGTCATTCGCCGAGACGCGCACGGCTCGTCGGAGCCTCGCCCCACCAGGGGCGGCTTCCCGCTTCCCTCTCAGCTCTCAGCTTTCCCCCCGGTAGGGCGACGCTCCGCGGAGCCGTCCGTGTGTGGACTCCGGACGCGTCACTCGCCAATACGCGCACGGCTCGGCGGAGCCGCGCCCCACCAGGGGCGGCTTACCGCTTACCTCTCAGCTGTCAGCTTTCCCACAGGTAGGGCGACGCTCCGCGGAGCCGTCCGTGTGTGGACTCCGGACGCGTCATTCGCCGAGACGCGCACGGCTCGGCGGAGCCTCGCCCCACCAGGGGCGGCTTACCGCTTACCTCTCAGCTGTCAGCTTTCCCACAGGTAGGGCGACGCTCCGCGGAGCTGTTCGTGTGTGGACTCCTGGCGCGTCACTCGCCGAGACGCGCACGGCTCGGCGGAGCCTCGCCCCACCGGGGGCGGCTTCCCGCTTACCTCTCAGCTCTCAGCTTTCCCACAGGTAGGGCGACGCTCCGCGGAGCCGTCCGTGTGTGGACTCCTGACGCGTCACTCGCCAATACGCGCCCGGCTCGGCGGGGAGCCTCGCCCCACCAGGGGCGGCTTCCCGCTTCCCTCTCAGCTGTCAGCTCTTTTCGGAGCACAGGCTTTCCCCCCAAGTCCAGATCGAATCCGCAAAATTAAACCGTCACAAAATCGAGTTTGCGGGGCGCCCGTCACCACGGTACGAAGGGACCCGGTCGAACGTCCTCAAATCTCGCGCGCCCCATGAAAAAAATCGAAGCCATCATCAAGCCGTACAAGCTGGAAGACGTGAAGCAGGCGTTGAACCAGATCGGGGTCGAAGGCATGACCATCACCGAGGTCAAAGGCTTTGGCCGCCAGAAGGGCCACACCGAGGTCTATCGCGGAAGCGAATACACCGTGGACTTCCTGCCCAAGATCAAAATCGAACTCGTGGTCCCGGATCAGCGAGTCGCCCCCGCCATTGCGGCCATCATCGGCGCCGCCAAAACGGGCAAGATTGGTGATGGCAAGATCTTCGTCCTGCCATTGGAGGAAGCGATCCGAATTCGCACCGAGGAACGCGGCGAAGGGGCCGTGTGACCGTTTACTTCGGCGAACCTGAAACTGTTCACAACCCCCTCCCGAGTGAACCCGGTTTCATCCACCCGATTTCATCCGTTTTGGGCGCAAAACCCGGAGAAACTCCCGCGGTGAACAACGTGCGAACAACTCGTCATATTTTCGTCTAGTTTGCTGAGGGACCGTTCTCTAAAACGCCAGACGTCAACGCGCCATCTGTTCCGGAAACTCCAGTGACCATCACGCTCAATCCATCTCTATCGACCAGGATTAAAACCCTGATTGTCAACGGATTGTGCATCACTCAAGGCCGGTTCCAGCGCCCCGTTTTCGATCCCTTTTTTGCGCTTTTTTCGGGTTCTCCCGGCGCCACCTACGCCTCCTACCGGACGTTACCGTTCGGTGAACTGGTCGCGTGAATAAACCTGCGGAATCAACCCGAACGCCCCGTTTGTCTCTCTCCATGCCCGCTACTGCCGAACACGTCTGGACCGCTGCCCAATCTCAGC
The DNA here is from genome assembly GCA_017309115.1 of Verrucomicrobiota bacterium. Taxonomy (GTDB): domain Bacteria; phylum Verrucomicrobiota; class Verrucomicrobiia; order Limisphaerales; family UBA9464; genus UBA9464. The sequence goes on from JAFLEF010000058.1 coordinate 15,709, forward strand.
TGCGCGGAATGCTCCGCCAGGACCATTTCGCCCTATGGTTTGAACCGCTCCGCCCAGTCACGCTCGACGGCGATTTGTTGAAGCTCCAAGTCCGGGATGAGTTCTGCGCGATTTGGCTGACGAACAATTACCTCGATCTGCTCCGATCCGCCGCCAGCCGAGCCGCCGTTCGGCCGATCAACATCGAATTCGTGGTCGGAGAGTCCGGACCCGAAACGCCGCCGACCGTGGCCGACGAGACCGTTCCTTCCCGGATCGCCGGGGAAGAAGCTGATCCCGCCCCAGCCGCCACGGCCAACGGAGCCCCGACCGACTCCCTGTTCAATCAGAACAGCACCTTTTCGAGCTTCGTGGTCGGTAGCAACAATCAGATGGCCCACAGCGCCTCCCTGGCCGTGGCCCAAAGTCCCGGACGTTCCTTCAACCCGCTGTTTCTATTCGGCGGCGTCGGTCTCGGTAAGACTCATCTGCTCAACGCCATCGGACACGAGATTCTGGGCCGAAAGAAGAATCACAAGGTGGTCTACACCAGCTGCGAACGCTTCACCAACGAGTTCATCGACGCGCTTCAGAACAATCAACTGGCCCGCTTCCGCCGCCGGTATCGGCAGGTCGACGCGCTGCTGGTCGATGACATCCAGTTCCTCGCCGGCAAGGAACGGATCCAGGAGGAGTTCTTCCACACCTTCAACACCCTGCACGAAGCCCGCAAACAGATCGTCCTCAGCTGCGACCGCCCAGCCAGCGAAATTCCCGGACTCGAACAGCGGCTGATCTCCCGGTTCGAGTGGGGTATGACGGCCGACCTGCAACCCCCGGATGTCGAGACCCGCATGGCCATCCTCCGCAAAAAGGAGGCCTCGATGAAGATCAAGCTCGAGCCGAAGATCATTCAGTTCCTGGCCGACAACATCCGTTCCAATGTCCGGCGGCTGGAAGGCGCGTTCCTCCGGGTCGCCAGCTTCCGTCAACTGGCCGGCCGCGCCGTGGTGCTCGACGATGTCGAGAGTCTGCTGCGCGAAATCCTCGAGGAAGAACGCCGTCGCAATCTGACCATCGAGGAAATCCAGCGCCGCGTGGCCGAGCATTACGACATCCGCCTGGCCGACATGAAGAGTAAGCGCCGGCCCGAGAGCATCGCCTTCCCGCGCCAGGTCGCGATGTTCATCTCCCGTCAGCACACCGACAACTCGCTCAGCGAGATTGGCGATGCCTTTGGCGGCCGCGACCACGGCACCGTGATGCACGCCTGTCGCGCGGTGAAGAACCGCATGGAAGTGGATGCCCAAGTGCGCCAGACCGTGGGCTATTTGGAGAAGCAATTGCTGCGCTAACGCCATGCCCCCTTCCTCTCGCCGCCTGCGATCCCGCTTCGCGTGGGGCTGGGGACTTCTGGCAGGATGGCTGGGAATGCTGGGGCTGGGTTCCGCCGCCGAACCATTTCTGCGCAGCGAACTGATTTTCCCGCTCGAGTCATGGCACAACCACGGTTCCAGCCTAGTCGAGGCGCCCAACGGGGATTTGTTCGCCACTTGGTTCCATGGCTCCGGGGAGCGCAAGGCGGATGACGTCCGAATCGAGGCGGCCCGGCTCCGGCGGGGTCAGACCAATTGGACCGCCCGCTTCACGCTCGCCGACACCCCGGGATATCCTGACTGCAATCCCGCCCTGCACGTGGATTCCCGCGATCGGCTCTGGCTCTTCTACCCGACCATTCTCGATAATCATTGGGAGGGCGCGCTGCTGAAGTTCCGGGTGAGTTCGGACTGGCAAACCCAGACGCCCCCGAATTGGGAACGCAGTGAAGTGCTGCACGTGACTCCCGGCACTAACTTCGAAGGCACGATCGCTACCGTCCTGCCTCAACTGGAGAAAAATGCCGAACCGCTGCGCGCCGGCTGGAGCGAACAAACCCGCCGCGAAGTTCAGGAATACCTCGACGCCACCCGCAATAACGCCACGAACCTGCTGTACCGCCGGCTCGGCTGGATGCCCCGGGCGCATCCCCTGACGATCGGCGACCGGCTGATCCTAGGGGTCTATCACGATGGTTATTCCTTCACGCTGATGGCCATCACCGATGACGACGGCACCAACTGGCACACCAGCATGCCGCTCATCGGCGGCGGCAACATTCAACCCAGCCTGGGACAACGTCGGGATGGCACCCTGATCGCCTACATGCGGGATAATGGACCACCGCCGAAACGGCTGCTGATGGCCGAGTCCAAAGACCGGGGCGAAACGTGGGGACCCGTGGTGGATTCCGAGATTCCGAATCCGGGCTCCGGTGCCGATCATATCGTCCTGAAAGACGGACTCTGGGCCTGGGTTGGCAACGACACCGAGGAAGGGCGCCATCGGCTCTCCGTCTGGCTGAGTAACGACGAAGGCCGAACCTGGCGCTGGCGTCGTCCCCTGGAAAACGGAGCCAAGGAGGAGAGCTATTCCTATCCCAGCCTGATTCAGTCCCGAGACGGCACGTTGCACGCCACCTACAGCGTTCATCTTCCGAGCGGTAAATCGATTCGGCACGCCGCCTTCAACGTCGAGTGGGTGAAGTCCCCACCGCAGTAACCCGAAACGCGCTGATCTGATGCAACCCGGGTTCAACGATTTGCTGGACGCCACGATTGCGCATCTGGAAGCACTACGTTCCAGCGGCGCCCGTCAGGTCCTCGTCTCCTCGCAAGTTCTGGCGGAACTGTCCGCCTCAACTGGACGAAAGGCGCCGACTCCGACTCCCAGCGTGCCCGCACCCGCGGCGGTTCGTCCGGCTTCCGCTTCGCCCATCGCTCCGACCGCGCCGCGGCCCCCCTCCGCTCCGGCGGCCTTGCCCGCGAGCGTCACCGCTCGCTGGAACACCGCCACCCAAGCTCCCGCGCCGCGAACCCCACCGGCTCCCGCCTCGGTTCCTGCCCCGATCATTACCCGCCCACCCAAGCTCGACCCGATCGCCCTGGCCGCCGCCCTGGAGAACTTGCGTCAGCGGACCGTCGCCTGCGTGAAGTGTCCCAATCTGGTGTCGTCCCGGAAGAATGTGGTCTTCGGGGTGGGCGATCCCCAGGCCCGGCTGATGTTTGTCGGCGAAGCCCCGGGAGCCGACGAAGATGCCCAGGGCGAACCCTTCGTCGGACTCGCCGGCGAACTGCTCACCAAGATCATCACCGCCATGGGATTGAGCCGATCCCAAGTGTACATCGCCAACATCCTCAAGTGCCGACCGGACACGCCCGGCCAACCCTATGGCAATCGCAAACCCACGCCGGAGGAAATGACCACCTGCCTGCCGTGGTTGCAGGAGCAGATAGGTCTAATCCAACCCCAGGTCATGGTCGCCCTGGGCGTCACCGCCGTGGAAGGATTGCTCGGCAAAACGGACGGCATCACCCGCCTGCGCGGGAAGTGGCAGAACTATCAGGGCATTCCCCTGATGCCCACCTACCATCCGGCCTATCTCCTGCGAACCCAGTTGACCACGGACAAGCGCAAGGTGTGGGAGGACATGATGTCCGTGATGGAGCGGCTGCAGATGCCCATTTCGGAAAAGCAGCGCGGGTACTTCGTGGCGAAGTAACAAAGTGCTTAACAGGACGGAAACCGGAGGCAGGCAATGAATATAAATCAAATCCGTCAATTAATTAAAAGCGCTGAAGAGAGTGGCACAACTATTGAGTTTTATGGGCCTCAATCAGAAGAAACAATAGCTTTAGTTGAACAAGCTCTAGGGATACGGTTCCCAAGAGAGTATCGGATCTTTCTCCGTGAGTTTGGTGGTGGTGGCGCAGTTGACACTCCGTTGAGTGGGATCTGGCCCAGCAACCCTTTTGATGCTGGCCGTGGTTCCGTATTTGGGGATACAGTTCGTGCTCGAGTCGAAAATGGTCTTCCAGAAAGGTATGTAGTTGTTTATCGCGACGATGATATTAGAGAACTTTGGGTCATTGACACTTTTGAAGTCAAAGCAGATGGAACTGTTCCCGTTTTGGGATTTCCTGCGATGAGACCGACGGAACGGTGTGTCCGGATCGCTGACTCTTATGGTGCGTTAGTAGAAATCTATTTTTCCAACTTATGCGGTTAGACGGGGTGTAACCGAGTTTAAGATGCACATCCGCTGAGGGATAGCCTTTCGAGAAATGCCGTTTGCCGCCCCAGTCGAAATGCCTCGAGACTGGGGGATCTGTTGCGGCGCAACATCTCACCTCGACCACCCACGAATCCTTCGCCCCCAAACGTGCATCCTTTGTCCGGCTTTCCCGTATCCATGTCGGATAGCGGGCGGATTACGGATGAGGACGTTCGACGCTCTTTGGACGACGAACTTGTCCAGCCCCTCGAAATCGCGGGACACGCCGCCGATGAAATTGAGGAACGGAGACGCGGCGACCGCTGTCGGTAGCCCATCAGTGGCAGAAGCTTTAAGCGCAGATTTGATTGCTGCACTGGACAGTAGGTGTTAGTGAGCAGGTGGACGGAGACGGGTCAGGCGACTACATGCACTCAGGTATGCGGGGCGGTCCCCTATGTAGGTGCTTTTCGCCGATGCTCGATTCGCAGAAACGGAGTCTTGAGCTCCAAGTCAAATCAACGAGCAACTCCCGAAGTGCCACCTGTCTGTTTAGCAAAGACCGACAGGCCCTAAGGTGTACCCGTCTCCGTCCATCCTGCAATTGCTGCCCGAGTGCTCCCGGGACCGCACGCAAACCTCATACCCTCGCAGATGGACGCAGATTTCTTTTTGATCAGGAGGGTCCGGCACAGAGTGTCAGGTAATCTGAGATCCTGTTCCACGGTTCCGTCGGAGCCCACGCGGGCCTGGCCTGCTTGGCTTTCCCTCTGAAATCTGTGCGAATCTGTGTTTAATCTGCGGTTAAAGCCGCACCCGGGATGACTTGCCCGATTCGGCAAAGCCACAGAGTTCCAGGTAAGTTCTAGGCAATCCATGCGGTGGTTGGGCAACGTCCACGTTTCTGATTCCTTACTGAAAAGGCTGACGGAGACGGGCGACAACCGACTCAGGGCGTCGCGATATAGCCGTGGTAAAGGCCCATGTAGTAGGGCAACAGGAACACGGTGCCCGCACCCAGTTCCCCACCGTTACCGCCGTAGTCCAAGGTCCACGGGTCGGTGTTCCAATGGTTGAAATCCCGATTCTCCACCGGGACCACCTTCTGAACGTTCCGCCACCCGCGAGGTCGGGAATCCGGTTCCAGCAGATCAATACTGTTCTGTCGCGGCAGACGAACCACATCCAGCCGATGACTGTTCTTGGCCGACCAATTGAGGCGATCCAGGGAGAATCCGCGCAGCGTAGCCGCGGAATCTTCCAGCCAACCGGGCCACGGTGAGACGCTGAACTTGCCCCACTGACTGGTGATGAACTGGTCCTGGTTGACCGCGGCGAAGGCGAAGTTGAAGAAGGGATTCATCTCCGGTTCCTCGAGCGCCCAAAACAAGTGGAACGACAACCGCATGCGCGCCTTCAGGGCCTCGTCCTTGGAGTACCGCAGCAGATTGTAGAAGCACATGAACGCCATCTCGTCGTCGGACTGATTTCCCGAGCCCACCCCGGCCTGCATCTTCGGCACCATCGCATTCTGTTCGTAGCCGTGCCGGTCAATGAGTTCCCGGGCAACCTGCGCGTACTTGCTGTCGCCCGTGACGTGTTCAGCCACGGTCAGATAACTCAGCATGCTGAGTGAATTGAGCCCCCGTTCCCACCACCAGCGCGGATCCTGGTTCAGGGCCTGCGGACCATAAACGCCCCAGCGCGTCGCCGTGCCATCGATGTCCACCAACGAAAAATTGTGCTGAATGATATGATCGGTCAGACCGCGCACGACCTCCACGACGCGGGCTTTCTCTTCCGGTGTGTCGGCGCAGAGTTCGAAGTACTGGGCGTACAGGAAATAGTGTCCGTCCAACTCATCGCTGCTGGTGTCGCTCTTCCAATACCACGCGCCATCCGCACTTTTGGGCCAGCGGGGTTCGTACACCTTCCACATGGCATCCCGCTCCGCTTTGAAGGCTCGGTCCCCCGCCAGACGACCGGCATTGGGATCCGGCAACTGAGTCGAAACAATGGTGCGCGCCACATAACCCGGTGGCGGCGACGGTTGGCCACCCTGAGTCACCACTTGGAGAAAGCGCAGCGCTTCAAAGGCCTTTTTGGCCCGAGCCTTCGCGGCCGGATCTCGGGTGGCCGCCCAGGCAAAGCACTCCCCGGCCCCGTACATCGCGGTCCATAGGCCGTCGTTGTCACTGTCGCCGGGATTGGCCGACGACCGTTCGCCCCGTACTCGCAGTGCCGCCTCCGCCACAAATCCATACGGAGTCCGCCGGATGTACTGGTCGATCTCCTTTTCGTAGAATGCGGCTTTTTCGGCCAGGGTGAAGGGCCGGCGTTCAATCCAGCCAATCCCTCCCTTCGTCGCGAACCAGGCTTCGCCGTGCACATCCACCGCGATTTGGGTGACCTCATCCTGCGGCAACCAGCGCGGTCCCTGCCGATACTGCCACTCCCGGCCATCAAACCGGATGGCCCCCAGGCGCGTGCCGAACCACATCGTCCCATCCCGGGCCGCGGTAATCCCGGTGAAATCATTCCAGGGCAGACCATCCCGACCGTCGAAGAACACCCATCCGTCGCCCTCCTGCCGCCCCACGCCCGCGCGTGCAGCCATCCACACCCGACCCGCCGAATCGAAGGCCACGCCCAGCACATTCTCAAGTCCCCAAACCCGGCCCAATCCATCCGAAGCCCGGACCTGTTCCCACGAAGTGCCGGACCACCGGTGCAGTCCGGCGGAAGACGCCAGCCACACCTGTCCCTGAGGCGAAAGCGCCAGTTGATTTAAGGTCGCCTGCGGTATCGGCAGCGACGTGGTAGCGTTGGCCGTCACGGCCCACAGAGACGAAGCGGTCAGCACGTAGTTGGTGTCGCCCCGCCGAACGATCTGGCGAACTTCAGCAGCGGGCACAGCCACCCGCAGCGGCCGGCCACCGGCATCGGGAAACAAAAACTCTCCCGCCGGGGCCTCGGGCACTCCGGACATCCATTCCCAGCGATCGGCTCCATACCGCCACCAGCGACCCGCCACATAGGCCCGCGGGGAACTATCGGGCCCTACCTCCACCAACTGCACCGCACCCGCCGGCAGTCCGTTGGTCCGAACGTGATGATGAGCCAGCTCCTGCAGGAACTGTTGGGGAATCCGATTCTCCGCCGCCGCGAGGGACCCCGCCACCACCAGACTGCCGAGCCAACCAAGCCAACGCATCATGCGAAGAGGTTGAAGGAAAAGGCGACGGAAGACTACTTCTTGCCACCACTCTTCTCACGACACGTTCCCGGCAAAGCGGCGGACTAGTCGCTGACCAATAGCTGGTTCAAGATCACGGACCGAATGCTGTCTGAGGAAACCACTTTTGTCTGTTCGAGCGAAATGTCCGAAGATTTTTTCTCCGACGAGCGCCTTCACTGCCTTCGGAGAGGATGGTTCACCCACTACTCCGGTGGCAATTGCGGTTTAGCATCGGATCCTTCGTCAGGATCGGAGAACCATTGCCGGCCCAGAAGAGTACAGAATCCAGCAGAACATGAAGATTACCCTGGATATCCCGGACGCCCTTTACCGGCGAGTCAAAGCCCGCAGCGCCCGGGAAGGACGAACATTTCGTTCAGTGGCCATAAAACTACTGCAAAACTGGCTGAGCACCCCGCCTTCGGTCCCAATCGAGCCGGCCGTCGCCGAAGCCAATACACCCTGGTTGGCCGTCACCCGGGGCGCCCTCCGCCCGGACCAGAGTCACGACCTGGAATCCATCCGCGGCTCCGTCGCCGCAAGCTGGGTCGCCGAGGCCGCCGAAACCCTCCCGCACCGCAACTCAGGAAAACGCCCCTGATCGCGGGCCGCACGAGCCTCGACACCTCCATCGTCATTCGATTGCGGGCGAGGCAACCGACTCACCATCATCCATTCTGCCGGCCGCCTAAGCCGGCCTAAGCCGGCTTCCCCACCCCGAATTTTCCTTTGCCTCCCCCGGCACTTGCAGTTCCATCGCCCAATGAGTCCTCACGCCGCTCCCAAACAGTATAGGGTCTGGGCCATGGACGATGTGGTCTATGGACCCGTCACCCCGGATGTCCTGCGGGATTGGGTCCGGGATGAACGCATCCTGCCCGAAACTTGGATCTTCTGTGAGGCCACCCGCCGCTGGAATGCCGCCCGGGAAATCGCCGAACTGCGGGTTCTGTTCGGCCTGGAAGATCAAGTCCAGGGCGGCGAAGAACCCCCGGCGATTCGTCCCGCCGTGTTGCGCCGCATCCGCGCCTTTGGGGAGTTGTCCGATGACGACCTTTCCGCCATCGGCCGCCTGGGGGAACTGGTGCAGATCGGGGCGTTTCAAACCCTCATGCGCGCCGGCACGCCCGCAGATGCCGTGTACTTCGTGATCGAAGGTCAGGTCCGCCAACGCATCATGGTTCGTGGCCGCGAGATCCTCATCGCCGTCAAGGAGTCGGGCACCGCCTTCGGCTACATCTCCCTCTTCGACGGCGGCAATCACATCACCGACGCCATCACCGATTCTCCTACGATTCTCTTTCGGATTCCCCTCGGCCGTTTCCACCACTTCTGCAAAACCCGATCCGAGATCGGCGTGAACATCCTGCTGTCCCTCGGCCGCACCCTGGCCACCCGGGTCCGCTCGGATGACCGGCATCTGTGCGAACTCGTCGCCCTGAATCAATCCGGCCGCTGATTTCCGGGCTGGCTACCGGCGGAGCATCTTGATGTCGCCAGTGTCCACTGTGGGTACCGTGCCATTGGTGCCCATCACGACATTGGTGAAGTAGCGCTGCAACGTCTCGTATCCGCTGGCCTGAATTCGCAGCGTCACCGCATAACTCGGAAAGGACTCCAGGAACAGGTACGCTGTCTTTTCGCCCACCAGAAGGAATCTCCCATCCCTGTCCGTGCTGGCCACTGTGGGGCGCTTCTGCATCTGTTTCGCCCCCTTTTCTTCCGCATACGCGTCGCCCAACTCCTTGCCCTTCGCGCGCGATACCGTGGCATCGGCAATCGGCGTTCCGGTCTGGGCGTCAACCACCCGACCCTTCACCTGGGCCTCCGTCCATGACTGATGCGGCGGGGCGAAGTTCTCACAACCCGCCATCAGCACCGCCAAGCCCAGCCCTGCCCAACTGATCCGCCTGCGAACAACGTCCATAGTTCGACGTCATTGGAACCAAACGCGCCTCTCGGGAGCAAGTCACAGCGCAACCCGACCGCTTCATCCTCCAATACAACTCATCGTGCGCGCGGGCTGAACAAAGTCGGGCTGACCAATCCGGTGCCCTGCTTCCTTGTGCGTCACAATCTCGATCAACCGCTCCGCCAGCGCCTCGTCCGAGGACTCCTCCCGCAGCCATGGCCGCAGATCATGTTCCTCCAGGCTGAACAGACACGTCCGAATCTTGCCGTCCGCCGTCAACCGAAGCCGATTGCAATGCCCACAGAACGGTTCCGTCACCGGCGCAATGATTCCGATCTCTCCGGAGCCATCCGCAAACGCCCAGCGCCGGGCGGTCTCCGTCGGATGCCCCGCGACCGGAACGAGCTCAAACCGCGCCCGCAACCGCTCCAGAATCGTCCGACCCGACACCACCAGATCCCGCTGCCAGGCCCGATTGGAATCCAGCGGCATGAACTCAATGAAGCGCAGACTCAGCCGACGGTCCCGGGCGAATTCCGCCAGCGCCTCAATCTCGTGGTCATTCATCCCACCAATGATCACGGCGTTAACCTTCACCGGCGCGAATCCCAAACGCTGCGCCTGCTCGATCGCTGCCAACGCCGCCGGCAAGCCATCCCGACCCGTCATGGTTTGGAATCGGCCTCGATCCAGGGAATCCAAACTGATGCTGACCCGCCGCAATCCCGCCGTGCGCAGCGCCTCCGCCTTCTCGCCGAACAGGAATCCGTTGGTGGTCATCGCCAGGTCTTCCACGCCCGGAATGCGCGCCAAAGCCGCAATCAATTGAGCCACATCCCGCCGCAACAAGGGCTCCCCTCCGGTGACGCGCACCTTTTGAATACCCAACGAGACGGCGACCCGCACCACCCGTTCGATCTCTTCGAAGCGCAGAATCTCGTGCTTGGGCTTCCATTCGTAGTTCAGCGGAATGGACTTCGCCGGACGAGGATTGCGCAGCGCATCAAACCGGGTCCGGTAGAAATTGGCGGCCTCCTCGGTCTCCGGCAGGCAGTACACGCACCGGAAATTGCAGCGATCGGTGATGCTGACCCGTAGGTCCCGCATCACCCGACCGTGTTCGTCCCGGAGTTCGCCGCGCATGCCGGACAACCTACCCGGCAGCACCGGGACCGCCAGCCTGGAGGCCATCCGAAGCGAGAATCAGCCAACTCATGATCGCAGGGTCTCCGCCAGGCGGTTGGCCCGATCCGCGAGGTCAAAATCCTTTGGGGTCAATCCGCCCGCGTCGTGGGTGGTGAGCGCTAGGCGCACCTTGTTCCAGCGAATGTCGATGTCGGGATGATGCTGGGCCTTCTCGGCCGCCCGGGCGACGGCATTGACGAACTTCATCGCCTGCAGGAAATCGGCGAATTCAAAGGTGCGTCGCAGAACCGCTCCCCGGCGAGTCCAAGTCGGCAACGCCCGGGTGAGTTCACGAATCTCTGAAGGGGACAGTGGCATGTCCGAACATGGTGCGAATTCGGCGTCCCACAACCCAACGTCAGTTCACCCGGCGCAGATCGATTCGCTTGAGATCCGACACGCCCAATTCCAACAACTCGGCGTTCACATAGACATCTGTCTCGAACTGCTTATCCACCGTGTAAGGCGACGCCTTGCGCGCCCGGGTGAGGTCCTCGAGCGCCACGGCATCCAACGCCACCGGATCCCGGCTGAACCGGAGTTCATTCAAAACCATGGTGTTGTACAGCCGCACGGTTTCCTCGCCCCGATACTGGCAGACCATCGCGTCACTAACTCCGAAGGGCACTCGGGCCAGCACATCATCCAACGCGCAGATTTCCGGGACTGCTTCCGCTAGGAGATTGGGGTTGTTCTGAAAACGCAGACTGTTGTCGACGGATCCCAGCGCCAATCCGACCAACTGGCCATTCACCCCGGCGAGATTGTGGGTCAACACCGGGGTCACGGGTATCACCACGGTCAACTCCTTCGTGAGTAATCGCGTCACATAGGACCGGCGGCCGGCGTTGAGATCGTCCCGGCGATTGAATTCCAAATCTCCAGCAACCAACCGGCCGAGCACCGCCTTTTCGTAGGCCCGTTCCGGATCCGGATCCCAGCCGGCGTCTTCGCTGGAAACGCAACGAACGCCCAAGTCATGCGCCAACGAATACCAACCGGCGTTGCGCAGATCAGAGGAGCGCTTGTCCCAGATCACAATCTTCTCCGCGGGATGCCCCGACTCCTTCAAGGACTCCACCAACGCTCGCACCACCACAGGACGCGTTCCACTGACGTCTCCGGGAGCGGACGTCACCTTGAATCCGACCACGTCATTGGTGCGAATCAGGGCGCGCCACGCCTGGCTGATGGTGGGTTTGTCGGCCAGGGCCGTGATCCCCCGTTCGACCATTCGACGGACGACTGGGGCATTGGGAACGAAGAACGTGGTGGCCCCCGGATCTTGCACCACGAGCACCTCGGCCCGGGGCCGGTTGGTGGAGGAACTGAAGCGAGCCTCGCCGGTCGGTTCGGCGGCAGATCCCAGAAAGACGCCCGCCACCAGGCCCAGCAGCACCCGGCAGCTCAAATTCCACGGCGTCACGTTTCGGAACATGCTCGGCCGAAACATGCCGGGACCCCGGGGCGGATGCAAAGACCAAGCCACCGACTGTCCTGCCCTATCGCCCGACCGATTGGGAATTCAGCCTTCCCAAAATCTGCGTCTGATCGGCGTTCAATCTGCGGATAAACCCTCCCTTCAGCGGTTTTCCGCAGATTGACGACGGATGTTCCGGGGAGCCAAGTTCGACTGACCCGAGGGGAACGGGAACCGGTTTTGGGCTTTCGCTTGGCGAGCCATTCTCCCACCCTCTCTCCACCAAATCGCATGAAAGCTCCCCTTCGCGTGGCTGTTACCGGCGCTGCCGGACAAATCGGTTATTCCCTCCTCTTTCGCATCGCCTCCGGATCCATGTTCGGACCGGATCAGCCGGTCATTCTGCACCTGATCGAAATCGAACCGGTGCTCAAGGCGCTCAATGGCGTGGTCATGGAACTCGATGACTGCGCGTTCCCGTTGCTTAAAGGTGTCGTTCCTACCGCCAGCCTCGACGAAGGCTTCAAGGGCGTGAACTGGGCCCTCTTGGTCGGCAGTGTTCCCCGCAAGAAGGACATGGAACGTAAGGACCTCCTGGGCATCAACGGCAAGATCTTCACCGGTCAGGGCCAAGCCATCGCCCGCAATGCCGCCGCCGACATTCGGACCCTGGTCGTGGGCAATCCCTGCAACACCAACTGTCTGATCGCCATGAACAGCGCCCCGGAGATTCCGCGGGACCGCTGGTTCGCGATGACGATGCTGGATCAGAACCGCGCCAAGACCCAACTCGCCAAAAAGGCCGGCGTGGACAGCACCGCCGTCACCAACATCGCCATCTGGGGCAACCACAGCTTGACGATGTACCCCGACTTCCCCAACGCCAAGATCGGCGGTCGCCCGGCCACGGACGTCATCAGCGACGAAGCTTGGTTCAAGGACACCTTCATTCCCACCGTGCAAAAGCGCGGCGCGGCAATCATCGAAGCCCGCGGGCTCAGCTCAGCCGCTTCCGCCGCCAACGCGGTGGTGGACACGGTCCGAGCGCTTACCCAGCCCACGCCGGCCGGCGACTGCTTCAGCGTCGCCGTGTGCTCCGATGGCAGCTACGGCATTGAGAAGGGTCTGATCTACAGCTTCCCCATGCGCAGCGACGGCAGCCGCTGGGAAATTCAGTCCGGCGTTCCGGTCGGCGAATTCAGCCGCTCCAAGATCGTGGCGACCGAGAACGAACTGAAAGAAGAGAAGTCGCTGGTGAGCGACTTGCTCCCGAAGTAACAGCCCCCCAGGGTCAACTCGCCGGCGGCGAAGCGTGCGCCGCCGGCGAACTCAACACTTCCAAGGCCCGCAGGCTCGCGGCGGTCCGGGTCTCCACGCCAAGTCGGGAGAAGATCTCGAGCACGTGTTTCTTCACGGTGGCTTCGCTGATCCCCAGGATGGTCGCGATGTCCCCGTTGGTCTTGCCCTGGGCAATCCAGAGCAACGTTTCCGCGACCCGCGGCGTGAGTTCCAACTCCACTTCCAGTGGTCGCGCGGAATCGAAGTTGGGACGAAACTCCGGCCGGACCGTCTGCTCCGCCCGGGTCAGGCGGGAGCGGATGGCTTCCAGCAACTCAGCCTTCACCACGGGCTTGGTCAGATAGTCATCGGCTCCCAGATTCATCCCCGCGCGTACGTCCGGTTTCTCGCCCTTGGCCGTCAGAAAGATGAACGGCGTGGCGGACAGACCGGAATCGCGGCGCAACTCCGCCAACACGCCGTAGCCGTCGAGTTCCGGCATCATCACGTCGCACAGGATCAGATCCGGCGCCTCGCGACGCGCCAGTTCCACACCCTCGCGACCGTGGGCGGCGCCCACTACGGCGAACTGTTCCAGCCGAAGAATCGTCAGCAGATTGCGACGCATTTCCGGCTCATCCTCAATCACCAGGATTTTCTTCATGAGATTCTGCCCATCAAACGGGGAATTTAGAGACGCTACGGACTCATCCCGACTTGTCAGGTGGATTCCGGGGCCGGACCAAACATCGGGATGAACACCCGCATGGTGGTTCCCTGGCCCACTTCACTTTCCAGACCGATCCGGCCGCCGTGCAGATCCACGCACCGTTTCACGATCACCAAACCAAGGCCCGTCCCGGGTCGATGACCCACGTTGCTACCCCGATGGAACGCCTGGAAGACCCACTCGCGATCCGCCTCGGGAATGCCGATGCCTCGATCCTGCACTTCGAACACACCTTCCGAGCCGTCCCGGAAGACCCGCAGCTCCACCTGCGTTCCGGGCTCGGAATACTTCACCGCATTCATCAAGAGGTTCGTCAAAATGTGCCGCAACAACCGATCATCGCCTGAGCCCACTGCCAGATCACGGGCCACCTGAACTCCGACTGGACAGCAGCGACTCGTGGCCGAGGCCACCTCGTCCACAATCCGCGAGCAGAACTCGGGCACGTTGATTTCCTGAGCCTGGAACTCGGTCTTTCCGGCATCGAACCGGCTCAACAGCAGAACTTCCTCCATCAGGTTCCCCATGCGCCGGGTGTACTTGCAGATGGTGTTGAGATGTTCCACGCGTTCCTCCGGCGCCAGTCGCTCGAAATAATCGCGTAGGATTTCCGCGCTGGACCCAATCACACCCAGCGGGGTGCGAAACTCGTGGGACACCAGGGAGGTGAAGTTGCTCTTCATCCGACCCAGTTCCTGTTCGCGCTCCAGCGCCCGACGCAGTTCCAGCTCGGCGCGCTTACGCTCGGTCACATCGAAGCCCAGACCCAAGATCCCTACGACCTGGCCCGCTTCGTTCTTGAGCGGAACCTTGGTGGTCTCCACCCAAAACGTCCGGCCGGCCTCCGACATCGGTTCCTCGCCGACATGCAATGTCTCGCCCGAGGCCATCAGGCGACGGTCCTCCTCGCGTTGACGTTCCGCAGCGGAACCCGCCAGGAGTTCGGCATCGGTCTTTCCGGCAATGGTCTCAGGGGAATGGCCCAGAGTGGCGGCGAAGTTCTCGTTGGTGAGCACGTAGCGACCGGTCAGATCCTTGAAGAACGCGTAGCCCGGAAGATGGTTCAACAACGCGACCAGTTCGTTGTGCCGTTGCCGGAACGCATCCGCCGCCCGCTTCCGTTCAATGGCCAACGCGGTCTGTTCGGCCACAAACATCATCAGACGCTTCTCCTCGTTTCCGTACGCACGACCGTCGTGGTAATCCTGCACCGCCATCGCCCCAAACGTCACGCCCCGCACGGTCAGGGGCACGCCCAGCCATTGAGCCGCCGGCGACCCCACGGCCTCCACCTGATTCCGCGACCGGATGTGGGCCTCCAGATCCGGACTGGTCAGCAGCGGTTCGCCCGTTTGCATCACGTACTCGGTGTACCCCCGACCCAACCGGCGGGGTCGGGGCTGCGGATCCCGTTCGTCCACGTAGTACGGAAACGAGAGCAACTCACTCTCGGGATCATAAATCGCGATGTAGAAGTTGCGGGCGGGCATCAGCAGCGCCACCACCGCATGCAGCAGCGGATACAGTTGCTCGAGGGTGTCAGCCTCATGAATGGCCTCGGAGATTCGGTACAGAGCCTGAGCAACCTGGAGCTGACGCTGGCGCTCGGTGATATCGCTGATGACTGCCTGAACGATGCGACGCTCGCCGAGGCTGATGGCCGTGAGGGTCACTTCCATCGGGAATTCAGAGCCGTCCGCCCGCCGGCCGACCCAGTCGAACCGGGCGCTGCCCAGCCTTAACGTCTGTTGCAAATACCGGTCAGCCAGTTCCGCCGCCGTCAATCCCCCGGCTTGAAGCGGCGCCGAAAAATCGGCCGGGCTGTGCCCGAGCAACTGATCGGCTGGATATCCGAGCATGCGGGCCGCCGCCGGGTTGGCCGCAATGATGGTGTGGTGATCTTGCAGCAGCACGCCCTGGCTGGTGCCTTCGAACAAAGCCCGATGGCGAGCCTCCGAGTCGCGCAAGGCCTGCTCGGCGCGCTTCCGGGAAATGGCGACGGCCGCCTGTTCGCCGATGAACGTCAGGATGCGTTGCTCCACTTCACTGAACGCCTGTTCGTCCTCGTAATCCTGCACCACCATCACGCCAATCGTGCGCCCGTTGGCAATCAGGGGAACCCCCAGCCAGACCGCCGAAGGAGTGCCGTTCTCGACCGACCAATCCTGTCCCGCCCGACTGCCCGCGGGACGCAGCATGGACGCCCGATCGGCCAGCAGCGCGCGTCCGGTGCGAAACACATGCGCGGTCATACCCGTGCGCAGACGCCGCGGAGGCGGTGCCGGATCACGTTCGTCCACGTGGTATACGAAGTGGTGCAGATCCGTCTCCGGATCGTGCAGGGCGAGATAAAAATTCTCGGCCGGCATCAACTCCCGCACCGCCGCATGGATGAGCGGAAACAGCCGTTCCAAATTCTCCGCGAGGTGAATGGATTCCGAGATGCGGAAGAGCGCGTGTTCCGTCTTCTCCCGCCGCTGACGTTCCGCCACTTCATCGCGCAATAGTTCGTTGGCCAACTGCAACGCCGCCGTACGCTCCGCCACCCGTTCCTCGAGGAATTGATTCAGCTGACGCAATCCCTGTTCCGCCGCACGGCGATCAGTGATGTCCACAATCGAGCCGATGTGAAACAGCACCTCGCCCGTCTCGGAATCCGGAATGGCCCGACTGCTCATCAGGCCCCAGAACAGGGAACCGTCCTTGCGAACAAACTCCACCTCGACCGCCTGAAAGCGTCCGGTGCGCGCCAACCGATCCAGCAACCGTCGACGATCCTCGGCCCGAGCGTAGAGGCGCTCCCGTGGAAAGGATCGAAGCTCCTCGATGGAGCCGTAGCCAAACAGGGTGAGGTACGCCCGGTTGACGTAGATCAACTCGTGGTCGGGACCGCTTCGGTACACCGCCTCGCGCAGGTTGTCCGCGATCGACGCCAAAATCCGCTGATTCTCCCTGAGCGCCAGTTCTGCCTCGTAACGGGCCGTGACATCCCGCGTGGTGAGGACCAACCGTTCCTGTCCGTCCATCGGCAGCAATACGAGCGCGACTTCCACTCGAACCGGCGTGCCATCGCAGCGAACCAACCGGCATTCCACCAACGGTCGGGCCGCGTCCTGGGAACTGTCCGCCACCGCCAAATGCTCCCAGAAGGCATCATCGCCCGCCAATTCCTCCGGTCTCAACTCCTGCCACCGCCGACCGATCAGCGCCCGGGCCGAAGACGCCCGCATCAACGTCGCCGCCGCCGGATTGCAATCCAGGATGCGCCCGTTCGCCGGATCCAGCAGCCACATGGGATCCGGGCTGCGGTTGAATAGGAGGGCGAACATGGGCTCGGTATGCCCCGAGACTCGGGGCGCGGCACTACCTCTTTGGTGGCATTGAGAATCGCAATTCTGGGTTCTAGTCGTGATGACGTCGAACGCAGCCGGTTCGTTCAACGCCTCCCGGCGCTGATCCCCGAACCGCTCTTCGGATAGCAAACATGAACTCAACCGTCACCCTGAACCACGCTCTTTCCGTTTGCTGCGGAAAGCCGATCCAGGGAATTCCCACCCGTAGTCCCGAACGCGATCGGGCGTATCGGCGAGCCCTGCGCGCCGCAGAACTCGCCGCCTGGCACGCCGCGGATCCCACCGCCATCACCCGCATCTCCCCACCCATCACCCGGGACCGAACGGAGTCCACGCTGTTCGTGGCCCTCGCGGGAGCCGCCCTCGCCGCTCTCGTCCTGGGAACCACCGGCGCTTTGGATTGGATTGGTGATTTCGATGTCCTCACCCGTTGGCTTCACGCCCTACGTTCCTGAGCGCGCCCGGGCCAAAGCCTCGGCGAAGTACGTGAGAATCACGTCGGCACCGGCGCGCTTGATAGCCAGCACGGATTCCTCCCGGGTACGCTCCAAGTCCAGCCAACCCCGTTGGGCCGCGGCCTGAATCTGCGCGTACTCGCCGCTGACTTGATACGCCGCGATCGGCACCCGAGTGGCGGACCGCAGTTCAGCAATCACATCCAAATACGGCCCGGCCGGCTTGACCATCAGCACGTCCGCGCCTTCCGCCTCATCGAGCAACGCGTCGGCCACAGCCTCGCGGCGATTGGCCGGATTCAGTTGATACGTCCGCTTGTCGAGCGACCGGGTCCCCGCCGCCGCAGCGCTCCCAACGGCTTCGCGAAACGGTCCGTAATAGGCCGAGGCGAACTTGGCGGCATAAGCGAGAATGCCCACCCCGCCCCAACCCGCCGCATCCAGCGCCCGACGAATCGCGCCCACCCGACCGTCCATCATGTCGCTCGGCGCCACAAAGTCGGATCCGGCCGCGGCCTGCAACACCGCCATTCGGGCCAGCACCGCCACCGTCCGGTCGTTGTCCACATCCGTTCCATCAGCGGTCAGCACGCCGTCGTGCCCGTGGGTCGTGTACGGATCCAGCGCCACATCGGTAAAGATCAGCAAGCGGGGGACCGCCGCCCGGACCGCCCGCACCGCGCGCAGCACCAGACACTCCGGATTCAGTGCCTCCGTTCCGACGGCATCCTTTACCGCCGGATCGGTGACCGGAAATAACGCCACGCCGGGAATGCCTAAATCGGAAAGAACCCGGCAGTGCTCCACCAAATCCGGCAGGGAATGACGAACGATGCCCGGCATGGAATCCACCGGGGTCGGTGCGCCGCCGCCCTCCCGGACAAACAACGGCGCAATCAAGTCCGCCGTCTCCACCCGGCATTCCTCGAACAAGGCCCGGACCGCCGGCGTTCGCCGCAATCGCCGCGGCCGCCGCGGCATTTCAAATCGCTCTTCCATCGGAACGCCGAGCGTATGCCGGACCCGGGGCTCTTGAAAAGAAGCGACCCATCCGCGCCCGCTTCAAACGGTCATGAGCAGAAGCCAAATCAAAGCCGCGTACCCGATCCGGAGCAGCGCACTCAGACTCCCGTAAGACACCCACGAACGTCCCCACCGCCACTGCGTCGTCCCCAAAATCCAAACCGGCAACTTCCATCCCACCCAACCCACCCCCGCGAACAATGCCAACCACACGACCCAGCACACCCGGGAGAGCAGATCGAGCCACAACGGATGCTTCGGCACGGTCAATTCCGGCACGTCGATCCGTTCGCCGCGCAGGATGAAGGCGACGATCGACGGAATGTTGCGGGGATCGAGCGCTGCCCGATGCCCGCCCAGGATGAACTGCGTTTCGCCATTCTTCACAGTGCCATCGTCAAAGCCATCGAAGCCGGCACTTCCCAAATCGGGATTCAGAAACCGGAACACCGGCAATTCAAACAGCTTGGGAAACAGCGCCACGACCCAGTCGGCCGACCCGACAAAATTCCGCACCTGACCCACCCGGCCCACGAACTGGCTCCAGGGAAAATCGCGGCGGACCACACTGCCGGCAAAGACCACCCGACCGACCTTCAAGGTCTGATACTTCGACAAGGCACTGGCCAGGACGTGCGTGCCATTGCTGTGACCGATGAAGTCGATCTCCTTCAAGTTCGGGAATCGCGCCTGCAATTCGGTTACCTGATCCATGAACCAGCGGACGTTCTTTTGCCGATCGCCAAACAGGAGAAAGTCTCCCATCGGGAAGTAGCCGTAGGCGGCCCGATGAACGTAGATCTTCTCGCGCTCGCCCGGATGCAACTGAGCGAACCCCTCCTCCAGCGGTCGCAGGAATCCCGACGTCCAAGCTCCCATATCGCGAATGCCGTGCAGCACGAACACCACATGGGTGACATTGGTGTCGGTGTCGGTGGCCGCCACCGGATTGGCCCGCCGGAGCTTGAGCAGGTGATCGTCGCCGCCAAAGGCGCTCTGGATTTTGCGCTTTCGCTCCAGGCCATCGCCGGAGTCCCCCAACTGCATCAGATCGCTATGACCGGTGTTGTTCACCCGTACCCAAAGAAAATCCTGGGCCGCCCGCAGATCGCGACTGTCATCGCCACTCACGACCTCGTCTTCGTCCCCCAGCACCTGAACCATGACCGGAATCGACAGGCCATTCGTCCCCGCGCGCGATCGGTCCATCGTGGCCAGCCATTGCAGTCGCAGATTGGCGACAAAAGGTTCGCCCCGCCGAAAGCTTCGGAGGTAGTCCCCAGTGCCGCTCAGACGAGCCACCAGCAGACCCAACCGACGAAGTCCGGCCGCAAACGAATTGAGATCGTTCAGGTGTCCGTCCGGATTCCAGCCGCGATTCATGCCCGCCAGGAGAACGAAGCGGTCCACCTTCTTCACCCATTCCCGGGGCGGTCGGGTGGTGGCCACGGCTCCCGCGATCCGCAAATCCTCCACGCTCCCGCAGCCGTAGAGATACGCCTTGCGCACCAGCAAGGCGCCCATGCTGTAGCCCGACAGGATGATTCGCCGGTACTTTTTCTCGTGATCCCGCTGGGCGATGGCTTCCTCCAACTGACTCGCCAGGATGACCGGATCCGCATTGGAGAAGACGTGAGTCGGATGATTGAAGAAGACGATGTCCGCCTCCGGCAGTTGTTCGTGAATCGCGCCCACGACGCCCTCCAGAGTTCGCAGCCCACCGGCAAAACCGCGCACCAACACCACCAACTCCTCGGCCTCCGCCGACTCGTGCACGACGGTCAATTTCGCGGGTTCCCGGGCGTCCAGCCAGGCATCGGTCCGAGCCAGGATCACCGCCGCCAGAAGTAGGAGCAATCCCCCCACCGCGACCCAACCGAGCCACCCCAGACGATGAACACCCCGAACCGGACCGGACGGTTCCGCTACGGAATCGGCCAACGCTCCCGCAGCCGGCAACGCCAAATAATCCTCAATCGGCCGAAACGGCCGGGCACCGACCGAGGAAAAATCTGTACGCAGGGCTTCGAACAAACAGGTTCCGAGCAGGGCTTGGGCGTAGTCCGCCGCGGGAGCCTCCAACTCCCGAGCGATCCGCGAACGCAGTTGTTCGGCCCGTCTCAACTGCGGCGCCATTCGGGCCAACTCCCCGGTGCTCCAATCGTATTCCCACCGCAGTTCCGCCCGTCCCGTGTCGGGGTTCTCGACGGTGTACACGATGGCCGAGTCCATCCGACCCAACACCAAGAGGACCGAGTGGCCCTGGATGTCCTGGGAACCCACTCGGTAGTCGCGTTTCATTGCGGAGATTGCGGACGCCTCGATCCGTGGCCGACTCGTCAGTCATTTCGGGGTAACGGCCGGAGCGAAGTAAGGGAGTTTTCCAACCCAATTTCCAGAGAAGTCCCACTGATCCTGCGGCGAACTCCGGGGCGAACGACAAAGCACTAATCGAAAGCATCACTCGCTCTGCTTCCTTAACGAAAACTCCTTCGGCCGAGGCAAATCCTGCAAATCGCTGAAACCGAGGCGGTCCTTGGGAGTCTGCCGGGTGTTCTTCGACTGCGACTTTGGCCGAGAAACTCGTCAGATGCCCTACCCTGCCCCCCAGCCACGCTCGTTCGTTTCGGGCGGTTTCGTCAGAGCTTGGCTGACCGGCTGGCTCAGCGTGTTGCTGAGTTGCGACATCCTCCAGGCGGCCGCCCCCTCCGCGCCAGTCCCGGCGCCTGGGACGCTCCAAATGGCGGACCTGCTGCAGCGCATCGCCCGGCAAACCACCCCGGTGCAAAACCCTTTCCTGTCCCGCGAACAGGCCGAGTTGGTCCGCCGCCAACTGGCCACCAATCAAAACCCGGCTCAGCAAATTCCCCTGGAGTTCGCCCTCGGCACCCGGTTGCTCCAGAGCGGCGACAACGAGGGGGCGGTGGCCGTGTTCGACCGACTGGAACATCAGATTCACGCGAAGGGTGTTCCGGTCAACACCACCAACTTCCTGAATCTGCGTCTCAATCAAGCGCTCGCCCATTTGCGTCAGGGCGAAGTGCGGAACTGTCTCACCAATCCCCACAGCCAGTCCTGTCTGCTGCCCATCGAAGGCCACGGACGTCACGTCTGGCAGGACGGCAGCCGGGCGGCCATCGGCATTCTCACCAATACGCTGGAGCAGTTTCCCGACAGCCTCGCCGCCCGCTGGTTGCTCAACGTCGCCGCCATGACCGTGGGCGATTATCCCGATCAGGTTCCCGAACGCTGGCGCATTCCGCCCGCCGCCTTCGCGTCCGAAGCCGAGGTCGAACGAATGGTGAACGTCGCCGGACCCGCTGGGCTCGCGCTCAATGGCCTCTCCGGCGGAGTCGTGGTGGAAGATCTGGATGGCGACGGTCTGCTCGACATCGTGTCTTCCTCCATTGGCTTCAGTGATCCGCTGCGCTTTCTGCACAACAACGGGGACGGAACGTTTTCGGATCGTTCCCGGGAGGCGGGCTTCACCGGATTAACCGGCGGTCTGAACATTCTCGCGACCGACTACAACAACGATGGTCACGTCGACCTGCACGTGCTGCGCGGAGGCTGGGCCCGGGAAGGCGGCCGGTTTCCCGACTCGCTGTTGAAGAATCGGGGGGATGGAACGTTTGAAGATGTGACCGCGGCCGCCGGACTGCTTTCGTTTCATCCGGGCCAGACCGCCACCTGGTTCGACTTTGACGGCGATGGCTGGCTGGACGTCTTCGTCGGCAACGAAACGGTCGCCGGCGAATCCCGCCACTCCTGCGAGCTCTACCGCAACAATCGCAACGGAACCTTCACCGAAGTGGCGCTGGGCGCCGGAGTCCGCGTCAACGCCTACGTCAAAGGCGTGACCTCTGGCGACTACAACAACGACGGGCGCCCCGATCTCTACGTGTCCATTCTGGGCCGGCCGAATCAGCTCTTTCGCAATGACGGTCCCGCTCCCGCCAGTGCCGGCACCAACGCCTGGAAGTTCACCGAAGTCGCCGCCTCTGCCGGCGTGCAGGAACCGTTGTACAGCTTTCCCACCTGGTTCTTCGACTACGACAACGATGGCCACGAGGATCTCTTCGTCGCGGGCTACCGCATCAACGACGTCGGAGATGTCGCGGCTGATTACCTGGGACTCCCCGGCAACGGACAACGCACCAAACTGTTTCACAATCGCGGTGATGGCACCTTCGAAGACGTCAGCGAAAAAGCCGGACTGAACCGCGTGCTGCACGCCATGGGTTCCAATTACGGCGACCTGGACAATGACGGTTGGCTCGATCTTTACCTCGGCACCGGTGATCCGGATTACCTGACCGTAATTCCCAACCGAATGTTCCGAAACACGGACGGAAAGCGGTTCCAGGACGTAACCACCAGCGCCGGTCTGGGCCACTTGCAGAAGGGGCACGCCGTCTCCTTCGCCGATGTAGACAATGACGGCGATCAGGATCTCTACGTCGATCTGGGCGGGGCGTATCAAGGGGATCTGGCGCCCAATGCGCTGTTCGCCAATCCAGGCTCCGGAGGCTCCTGGGTGAAACTCCAACTGGTGGGAACCAAGGCGAATCGGCCGGGCATCGGCGCCCGGCTGACCCTCACCGTGAGCGGACCTTCGGGTGAACGCGTGATTCGCCGGACAGTGGGAACGGGTGGCAGTTTCGGGGACAATCCGCTGCGCCAGGAGATCGGTCTGGGCGACGCCCGCAGCATCCGTTCGTTGGAGATTCGTTGGCCGGGCAGTGGAACCGTCCAAACGCTCCGCGATTTGGAGCCTAATCGCCTTTACCGGGTGACCGAAGGAAATGCCCAACCGGAGCTCATACCGTTGAAGTCATTCGCCCTGCCCTTACCCGCAGCCCACCTCGAAACCACCACCCCGACTCCGACCGCTCCACCGGCTGATCGTCGGTCTCCGTGAGGTCGGTCTTGCCCTTGGGCACCAGCCGGGGAAGGTTGCGCCATGTTCCGACGGTTGTTGTTCGGTGGATTGGGATGCTTGGCCTGGATGGCCGCGGTCTTGGCGGATTCGACGAATCGCTTTGGCTTCGGCGGCCCGGAAGTATTCCCTCTCGAATACGGGGTCGCCTTCCTCCATGTGACCGATCTTGACGGCGACGGGCTGAACGACGTCGTGGCCGTGAACAACGCCCGCTCGAAGATCAACTTGCTGTACAACCGCACCGGCAATTCCAACGCGCCGGTCACCGCTTCGAAAGTAGGCCGACGCGACGTCAATGAACTGCCGCCGGATGCCCGGTTCCGCATCGAATCGATTTCCTCCGAGAAACGCATCACCTCGCTGGCTGCCGCCGACCTCAACAGTGATGGCCGCGTGGACCTGGCCTACTTCGGCGAGCCCAAGGAACTGGTCATTCAGTTCAATCAAGGCACCAACGGCTGGTCCCAACCCCGCCGCTGGCCGCTCGATGACGGTGCTCTGGATTACAACGCCCTGACCACCGGAGACATCAACGGCGATGGTCGCAGCGATCTGCTCCTGCTGGCGGAAAAGCACATTTATCTGCTGCGCCAGCAAGCAGACGGCACCCTGGGCGAACCCGACCGACTACCTTACACCGGCATCGTGAAGGCGATCCAAGTGCTCGACCTCAATGGCGACGGACGGAAGGACCTGCTGTTCGTGAATTGGGACAACGCCAATCCGTTCCGCTTCCGCCTGCAGCAAGCCGATGGTCAATTTGAGCCGGAGGTTCATCTCCCGCTCAGCGCCATTCGTAGCTACTGGGCCGATGACTTGGACCAGGACGGCAAGACCGAGGTTGTCGCCATCGCCGCCAAATCCGGCCGGGCCGCCGTGTCCAATTTCGCCCGCAAACCGGCGGAACCGCTGGTGGATGGCTTGGTCGATGGACAGTTCTCGGTGCTGCCGCTCAGCCGGACTGACAAACCCCGCCGAGGCATGTTGTGGACCGACCTCGACGGCGATGGTCTGACCGATCTGCTCGTCGCCGATCCCAGCAGCGGACAGATTGCGCTGTGGCATCAGCGGACCAACGGCACCCTGGATGAACCCCGCAATTTCCCCAGTCTGACCGGCGTGGCCGACCTCACCGCCATCGACTGGAATGGCGATGGCCGGAAGGAATTGTTCCTCCTCAGTTCCGATGAAAAGCAGGTCGGCGTGGCCTCGCTCGACGCCAGTGGCCGCCTGCCCTTCCCGCAATTGGTGTCACTGACGGGCCGCCCCCTGGCCCTGGCGACCGGCGTGCTGAAGGACGGACAGAAGCCGGTGTTGGCCCTGATTCAGGAACGCGACGACAAACGGCCGGGCAAAGACGGAAAAGAAGAAACGTTCACGGTGCGGGAACTGGTGTTGAAGTCGGCCGACGGTTCGACCCAGACCCAGAAGCTCGCCGAGGAGTTCAAGGGCTCACCCGCCCGCCTGGCCTTTCACGATGCGAATCAGGACGGCTTGACCGACCTGGTCCTGCTGACGCCTTACGAGAAGGTCAAAGTGCTGGTCCAACGCGCCGAGGAAAAGGACGGCAAACGCTTCGATGAAGCCGATGTCACCCCGCCCGGTGGGAGTTTGGAGTCCCCGTGGATGCTCACCGCCGATGTGGATCGCGATGGCAAGGAGGAGCTGGTCTTGCCGCAAAAGAATTTCCTCCGCGCCGTGGTTCTCTCGGGCGAAGCCGGGGAGAAACCAACGTGGAGCTTCACCGTCCGCGACCAGATCAACGGCGCCACCAGCAGTTCGCGACTGGTCGCCGCCGCCGCTCTCCCGCAACCCAACGGCCAGGCACCCCTGCTCTTCCTGCTGGACGCCGACCGGAAGGCATTGTCGGTGGCGCGTCGGGACACCAACGGCGTCTGGCAAACCGTCCGAAACACGCAACTGCCGGTGACTGATTTTTCCTCACTCGTGCCGGTGGGATTGGGCACGAATCAACCCAACACCATTGCCTTCATGGGTGGCAATTCCGTGGCATGGAAACGGTTTTCCGGAGACGTCTGGGACCTGACCGAACTCGACGGCTATGAAACGCCCATCCGCGATGGTTGGCTCCACGACGTCACCAGCGGCGACCTGAACAGCGACGGCCGAAAGGATCTCGTCTTCCTGGAAACGTCCCGCAATTACGTGGACCTGGTCCTCTTCGAACCCCCGCATCAACTGGAAGCGGGCAATCGCTGGCCGGTGTTTGAAGAACGAACGTTCCGTCAGCGCCGCAATGAGATTCCGGAGCCCCGCGAAGCCGTCATCAGCGACGTGACCGGCGACGGCAAGAACGACCTGCTCTTGATCGTCCACGACCGCATCTTGGTGTATCCGCAGGAGTAAGCGTGAACACCGCTGAGGAGTTCTCCACTAACGACGCCGAGGACGCACGACTGCGCGTCCGTCACCCTCCTCATCATTGGCGATAGACTGGACCCACGAGGTGAACAGGGTCCTCCATCGTCACTACCGTGAGTGAAAATCATGGCGCTTTGAGTTCTCTCTTGCGTACAAAGGGAAGTGATGTTGTGAGACTCAGAAATGGTTACAGTGCCACCATTGAGACTTTTGGGCCGGCAATTAAGGACGGCTGGTCTGACTCGCATCGTTGTTAGGTAAAGCGGGATGGAAGGGGTCAAGAAATGAACACTACCTTAAAAAGTGTCATCGCAATGTTTTGCAGCACCATTGCATTTGTTGTTGGCAGCCTGATCTCCATCGACAACCCAGCCAACCTAGCCGTTGCGACTTTCGGTGCGCCAGGCGGTATCATGTTTGTTGGCTGGCCAGTCTTGGCACTTCTCTGGAACAGGTACAACTGGAGGGTGATGCTGGCGGTAATGATTGTTAATAGTTTATCAGGAATTCTTCACCTATTCGTCTTCAATGATTTTGTTTCGATGCTCCAATTGCAGCATAGATTTGTGGGCGCATTATCTGCAATCTATTCGCTCACGTGG
The DNA here is from genome assembly GCA_017309115.1 of Verrucomicrobiota bacterium. GTDB lineage: Bacteria > Verrucomicrobiota > Verrucomicrobiia > Limisphaerales > UBA9464 > UBA9464. Next base: position 42,298 of record JAFLEF010000058.1, read on the forward strand.
ATATGCGTATCAGTGTATCTATATTTCTTAATAGCATGCAGGGCCGAGGTAGAGGGTGGTGGCCGGTGAGACAATGAGAAGGTCAGGAGCGAAGCGAAAATGCGCTCACTTAGACACATCGGTGTTGACCGCCTCGGTTACCGACGTCGCCCCCTCCCGTCAGCGCCAACCTGGGTTAATCTGCGGATCACCCTTCCCCTTCGAGTTGACCGCCTTTTGTCCCGGCGGCCGGGGCGTGGAGTATTTCGAGGCCCCACATTCCATCAACGCGCCCCAAAGCGGCAGAGGGCTGCCGCACTCCAAACGCTTCGCGATCCCTTGACCGTCTCTCCAAGTCTCCCCCTCCCCCTTTCTCCCCCTCTCCCGCTCCTTCCTGTTTTCATGTTTTCCAGATTAACCCCCTTCAGTGGAACCTCGCCCTACCCGGAGCGCTGACGTCTCGCCGACCAGTTTCCGAAGATGGGAGGAGAAACACGCCGGCGAGACGCCAGCGCTCCCACAAAAAAAAGGCGCTCCGAACACGGAGCGCCTCAAGCAAGGAAGAGCCGGATTACTTCGCGGCAGCGTAGAGGGCGGCCACGGCGTCCCAATCCACCACGCTCCAGAACGCCTTGAGGTAATCGGCGCGCTTGTTCTGGTACTTGAGGTAGTAGGCGTGTTCCCAGACATCGACACCGAGGATCGGCTTGCCGTCGATGCCGGAGACCGCCTTGCCCATGACCGGAGTGTCCTGATTCGGCGTGGAGGCGATCTCGATCTTTCCGCCGTTGACCACCAGCCAGGCCCAACCGGAACCGAAGCGACCCAGACCGGCGGCTTCGAACTTGGCCTTGAATTCATCCAGGCTGCCGAAGGTGGCGTTGATCGCCGCACCGAGTTCGCCCGTCGGCGTACCGCCCTTGCCGGGACCCATCAGCTTCCAGAAGAAACTGTGGTTCCAGTGGCCGCCACCATTGTTCCGCACCGGGCCACGGATCGCGTCGGGAACCGCCGAGAGGTCTCCGATGATGGCTTCCAACGACTTGGACTCCAACGGAGTGCCAGCAATCGCCTTGTTCAGGTTGTCGACGTAAGCCTTGTGGTGCCGTCCATGGTGGATTTCCATGGTGAGCGCATCAATGTGCGGTTCGAGGGCTTCTTTGGCGTAGGGAAGTGCGGGGAGTTCGAATGGCATAAACCTGGTATTCTTTGGTGAAAGCGGTCGGAAGCGCCCATCGCTTCCGGCGACCGCGAAGAATCCTAGTGCCGGTCTCCCAAAGCACAAAGGTCAAAGCAGGTGCGCAATCCACCGACAACCCTGCGCAACCGTCCGTCAATGCCATCGGTTGCCGAATCTCGAGCCGATTCCTACGTTGCTTCCGTTGCAGCCGACTCCGCCAGAACCGCCCCGGCCTCCCGTGGTCCCGGGAGCTCCAGTGCTGTACCCGTTGAACCGGGTCCGGGCCGGCTGCGTGGTTATCGTGCGGCAACTGACCGCCGGGCCCGACACAAACCAGAGGCTCCGGGAAATGGGCTTCGGCGAAGAACAACGCGTCAAGGTCATCACCCTGCAAAACAACGTGCTCTGTCAGGTCTGCAACGCCCGCCTCGGTCTGAGCGCGAAGTTGGCCGAACAAATCCTGGTCGAACCGGTCGGGCCTTCTTCCCTGCGTCTGGCCGCCTGACAATTCTCCTCTCCCGGCCCATGAATCCGCCCGTCGCCCTTTCCACGCTCACCCCCGGATCCCGCGCCGTGGTCACGGAGATCCGGATCCCAGTGGAACATCGGGCGCGTCTGCTGGAGATGGGTCTGCTGGCGGGCACCGCCGTGGAACTCGTTCGCTTTGCCCCGCTGGGCGACCCCATCGAAATCAAGGTGCGCGGCTACAATCTTTCCCTCCGCCGGCACGAGGCCGAACAAGTCCTGGTTCGTCCGTCCTGAACCGAACCCCACCTTTTCGTTCTCCCAGGTGAACCGACCGTTCCAAGCCGTTCTCACCGGCAATCCCAATTGCGGCAAAACAACCCTGTTTAACGCCCTCACGGGACTGCGCGCCCGGGTTGGCAACTACGCCGGAGTCACGGTGGAACGGAAAGAGGGAGCCCTGCTGGGAGCTCCGCCTGCCCACCCGGTCACCGTTCTCGACCTGCCCGGCACCTACAGCCTGAGCCCGCAGTCCCTGGATGAACAGATCGCCCGGGACGTGCTGTTTCAGCGACTGCCCGAGGTCCCGCCGCCCGATCTGGTCATCGTCGTCATCGACGCGTCCAACCTGCAGCGCAATCTCTACTACGCGACGCAGGTGATCGAACTCGGTCATCCCACCTATCTGGCACTGAACATGGTCGACGTGGCCGAAGCCAACGGGCTAGACATCGACCTGAAGTCCCTCTCCGCCGCGCTCGGGGTTCCGGTGTTCCCCTTGGTGGCCAGCGAAGGAACCGGAGTTCCAGCCCTCCGTCAGGCCATTCAGGAATTCGCCGCCCGGCCTGGCACCCAGGCAGTCATTCCCCGGGAGTTCAACGAACTGCCCGAAACGTTCGGCCGGGAGGCGCAGCAGATCGAAGCCCGCCTGGAATCGCTCTTCCCGCATCGGGAACGTCTGGCCGCGGCCGAGGCGCTGCTGATTCTGAGCGATGACAAGGTGCTGAACTCGCACCGCGACCTGTACCCCAAGGAAGTCCAGGACGCCGTGGCCGCCGCCCGGCAACGGCTCGAGGCCGCCGGAGTGGACTGGCGCAGCGCCGCAATCGAGGCCCGCTACGCCCGGGTCTTCGCCATCACGCAGCATGTGGTCAACGAAACGGCTCCCTCCGGGGAAACGTTCTCGGACCGACTCGACCGGATCCTCACCCATCGGGTCTGGGGACTGCTCATTTTCGTGGGCATCATGGCGCTGATGTTCCAGAGCATCTTCACCTTCGCCTCCATTCCCATGGATGCCCTCGACCAGGGAGTCACCTGGCTCGCGGATCGGGTCAGTGGCGCGCTCGGCCCAGGCGATCTGCAGGACCTATTGGCCAACGGAATCATCAAGGGAGTGGGCGCGGTCGTCGTGTTCCTGCCGCAGATCTGTTTGCTCTTCCTGTTCATCGCGCTGCTGGAGGACACCGGGTACATGTCTCGGGCGGCGTTTCTGATGGACCGGCTGATGTCCCGCGTCGGACTGCACGGAAAGAGCTTCATTCCGATGCTCTCGTCCTTCGCCTGCGCCATCCCGGGCATCATGGCCACGCGAACGATTGAGAGTCCCAAGGACCGCTTGGTGACCATCCTGGTCGCGCCGCTGATGAGTTGTTCCGCCCGATTGCCGGTGTACACCGTGCTGATCGCCGCCTGCATTCCGCCCATCCGCTTTTTGGGATTCATTGGTCTGCCGGGCCTGACGCTGCTGGGCATGTATCTGCTCGGAATTGTCGGGGCGCTGGGCATGGCCTGGCTCTTCAAGAAGACGCTGCTGAAGGGCGAACCCCCGCCGTTGATTCTCGAACTGCCGCCGTACAAACGCCCGGTGATCTCGGTGGTCCTGCGGCACATGTGGGACCGGTCCAAGTTGTTTCTCCGTCGGGCGGGCACCGTCATCCTGGGGATCAACATCCTACTCTGGTTTCTGGCGACTTATCCGAAGGACGCCGGCATTCAATCCCAGGCCGACGAGGAATTGGCCGCAATCGCCCAGCGACTGATTCCCGAGCGGCTCGCGGGTCAGACGAACACCGCCGGAATTCTGGCGACCGCCGAGTCTCTGGCCCAAGAAGCCCGCACCGCCGGAACGAACTCCCCGCTGGCCTCCTTCGCGACGGAGTGGGACCTGGTCAACACCCACACGTCCCGCGCCGTGGCCGGCGACCAACTGCGACACAGCTTTGCCGGCCGGCTCGGGCACTGGATCGAACCGTTCATTCGCCCGCTGGGATTCGACTGGAAGATTGGCATTGGCCTGGTGGCCTCCTTCGCCGCTCGGGAGGTGTTCGTCAGCACCATGTCGGTCGTGTACAACGTCGGGGAATTCGACGATTCCGACGAAGGAACAGCGACCTTGGTAGACACCCTAAAGGCCGAAACCCGGGAGGATGGTACCGTCACGTACACCACGCTGACCGGTCTGACCTTGATGGTGTTCTACGTGTTCGCGATGCAGTGCATCAGCACCGTCGCCATTGTCCGGCGGGAAACCAACGGCTGGAAATGGCCCTTATTCCAGCTGGCGTACATGACCGCGCTGGCCTGGGTGCTGGCCTTTGTCACGTATCAGGGAGGACGGCTGCTGGGGTGGAGTTGAGAGGAGCGATTCCGGTTTCGTCCCTTCGTGTCCCCGCAATTCCGCGCGTGAAGTGGTTCCGGTGAGTCAGCGCCTCGTTCCCTCGGCGGAGCCCTTCCCGCTTACCGCTTGCCGCTTACCGGCCCCCTTCCCCTTCCGACCTCTCAACTCTCAGCTCTCAGCTCTCACGGAGGGGAGGTTTTGAACCGCAGATTAAGCAGATTAACCCGACTTCCGCTACTCGGAGGTGATTCTGGTAATTTTTGGGGGTTGTCGCGCGGATTTGCCAATGTTTTGGCAGGGTCTTTGGCCGAAGTGCGTGTAGTGGCGACCTACCCTCTTCCGGGCC
>JAFLEF010000059.1 GCA_017309115.1 Verrucomicrobiota bacterium
CCCGAAGTGCCACCTGTCTGTTTAGCAAAGACCGACAGGCCCTAAGGTGTACCCGTCTCCGTCCATCCTGCAATTGCTGCCCGAGTGCTCCCGGGACCGCACGCAAACCTCATACCCTCGCAGATTTAACGCAGATTTTGGGGATCGTTTTCAAAGCCAGAAAAAGGGCCGAGCCAAGCACCGTGGACCGCCCAAAAGCACGCCGGCACCCGAAGTCCCTCCTCAAAAGAAATCTGCGTTAATCTGTGCCTAATCTGCGGTTACCCCGCCCCCGTTCAGCAAGATCCGGAGCGCCGGCGTCACTTCCCGGTCGGCTCGAGGCGGATCACTTCACCTGCCCGGGTGGAGAGGGTCAAGCGGTCGCCCGTGAGAACTTCGGATCCGCGGTCGCGGACCACCCGAACCGAGCGGTCGGGCCAAGGATTCAGCAACACTGCGGTCCGGCCGCGCTCGCTTTCGAGGGTCACCGAAACCACGTCGCCCTGTCTCAGCTCGCTGCTCACCAGGAAGGCACCGTGCGTGCGCAAGCGGCCAAAGCGGGCCGGACGGTCCCGCGGCCACACCGGGAAGACCCGCATCACGCCGTCATGCGTCTGCAACAGCATTTCGTTAATCGTGGCCGGGACCGCGGAGCAGTTCTCGATGCCGCCCCCACCCCGGAACACCAGCAGATTGGGAAACCCTCCCTCGGTCAGTTGCTGACGCAACTTCGCCAGGATGTCCGTCGGATCATGCCCCACCCGCACCGCCCCGGGGAACGTCTGGCTGAAGCCGTTGAAGTGATTGATCCACTCGCGCTCCGGCCAGTCCCGCACGTCATCCTGCAGTACCTTCAGCAACTCGGGATCCGACCCCAACCCTACCACACCCGTGGGCCAGACCATGCCCATGAACTCGATGCGCGAGTTCTCCCGCTTGGGTCCGATCCGCTTCGACGCCGGTCCCGATTCCGCCCCGGCAATCCGCCGCACCCCCTCCACCGTGACTGTTGGGAACGCGCTCAAATGCGTCAGAATGTGGCGCCACTTTTCCTGCCGATCCGCATTCACTCCGAGTTCGCTCGTGAGCTCCAGCATCCCGGTGAAAAACATCCGGACCAACCCCAGGGAGAGACAGTTGTTCTGGTCACTGCCGCCATCGCCCACCTCGCCAGAAGCATCCTTGGTGATGACGTAGCGCTTGCCATCCCAGTGCAGGTAGTCCTCCCAGAAGTTGGCCACCTCGAGCAGGAACGGATGCACGCGTCGGGCGTAGTCGAGATCGTAGGTGTGGTAGAACCGCTGGAACATGTTGACCGACGCGAACGTGGCATTGCTCTTTTGACCCAGGAACATGCGATTGCCCTCCCCAGGAATCGAATGTCCCTCCGGCATGAACGCCGTCTCCAATGCCTGCGGCCCAATACCCACGTCGTAGTAAACACCACGCGTTCCGAGATACTTCCGGGCGTTGGTCCGGGCGATGTCCAGGTACTCGAGAATCGGCGTGTCGTAGGGATCGGCCAATTCCGGATGATTGGACGAATAGACCGCCCACCACGGCGCCTCGTGGTTGTAGTTGAGATGGTAATCCGCCTGCCACGCCGGGCCGTCCGCCGTGATCCAATTTCCGAACAAGGAAGGTGGGAACCGCGGATTCCGGCTGCAGGACGCCAACAAATACTGAGAGCCGTAATAGAACCGTTCGATCAAGGGATCCCCGACTTCCACGAAGGAACGTGACCAAAAGTTTCGCCACCATTCCTGATGCGCCGTTTTCAGCTCGCCGACCCGATCGACGGTCAGGGCCGCCACGCGTTGTTGGGCCGTTTCCAGGGGCGTGGCGGATTCCTCGCTCGTGACCACGGCCGCCACCAACCAAACCGGTTGACCCGGCGCCACCATGAACCGGTCAGCCGACCAGCCGTCCCCCCGGCTCCAGGGCAATCCCGCCACCCGATGATGAAACAGCCGCAGCGCCACTGCCGCTTCGGTGGATTTCTGAAAGGTCGTTTGTTCGATGGCTACGGAGTTGGTAGTCGGCGCAAACCGGCGAACCGCCCAGTAGCCGTCCGGTAGATTGCCCGTGGAGGTTTCGGCCTCATTGCCGGTCATGGCCCACAGATTCACATCCACACCCACGAGATCGGTGTCGGTGAACGGACTCTGATTGGTCGGGGAACCGTCCACCGACAACTCGATCACCAACAGATTCTCCGTCGCCGCAACCCAGGACCGCAGATGAATTCGGGCACCGGCGCGGGTGAAGGGTGGCGGATCCTCCACCCGGGCGGCAGTCGTCAGCACCTGCTGCACCTCTGCTGTCGCCAGAATTTGTTCCGCCCGAAACTGACCATTCACCAGCGCGGGAATCGTGATATCGATTCCTCCGATGGGCGCCGGATGCGCATTCGGATAGATCGACTTGGTCTTCCAGAAATCGTTCTTGGAAATCCAGAAGCGCTGCCGTTCCGGACAATTCGTCGGCGAGATGGAACGCACCGTCACATTGGCGCCACCGGGTTCTCCCAAACCAAAGTACTTCAAACGTTCCACCACCCCACCAATCGCCACGCCCAGATCGCCATTCCCCAACAGCGGGCCGTCGGGAATCTTGCGCGTGGGCAGCAGGATCGGCGGCACGTTGAACACTCCGGTCTGGCGCGAAACGATCGACCACGCCGACTGGGCCACCGACTCGTCCAGGCTGGCAGCGCGACTGGGAATCCAAGCGATCAACCCCACCAGTAGGCCGACCCAAACCCCACCCCAGGGCCACGGCGCGGCGTCAGGTCTCATCGATCTCATCCGCGAATTCCTGAACCAGGACATACTTGCGGATGCCGGGGGCGAACCCGCTCAACTCCAACCGGACTTCGTAGCCCAACGCCCGATAAAAATCCGGCGCCTGAAAGCTGAAGGTCTCGAGGTAAATGGTCCGGCATCCCCGCGCCAAGGCCTGCTCCTCGAACGCTTCCATGAGATAGGTGCCCCAGCCCTGGCGCCGGTACGCCGTCTCCACCCACACCTGTTGGACCTCGGCGCAGCGACCCCACGTCCGGCCCACCACCCCGCCCACCCACTGGTTGTCCTCGGTATGGAGCATCGCCACCAGCGGCCGCACCTCGTCCAGCGGAGCAGCGGCCGTATTGAAGGCATCCAATCCCTGGTCCACCCGAGCCGCCTCGGGTGGCACCTCGTCGTAAACCGTTAATTGGACTTCCGATCGCATTCGCCAAGGACCGCAACGCTGGAGGCCGTCAACGAGGTCAAGATCTGAGCCGGAACGATTCAGTCCGGAACACCCAACGTTCCATCGGGTCGACTCGCGGTTAGGGAATTGCGGTTCAAGCCAGCAACTCCTTCACCACGCTGGACGGTTCCACACCAGTCAACCGCTGATCCAGACCCTGGAATTTGTACGTAAACCGGTTGTGATCGATGCCCAGGCAGTGCAGCAACGTGGCGTTCAGATCGTTGATGTGAACCGGGTTCTCGACCGGGTTGTAGCTGAAATCGTCCGTTTCGCCGTACGAGATACCGCCCTTGATGCCCCCGCCGGCCATCCACATGCAGAAGTTTTTGGGATGATGGTCGCGACCGTAGTCGTCGCGCTTGAGAGTGCCCTGCGAATAGACCGTGCGACCGAACTCGCCACCCCACACCACCAGCGTGTCGTTGAGCAACCCGCGTTGCTTAAGATCGGTAATCAGGGCCGCCGTCGCTTGGTCGATGTCCTTGCACTGGGCCTTGATCTCGCTCGGCAAGCTGCCGTGCTGATCCCAGCCGCGATGAAGGATCTGCACACAGCGGACGCCGCGTTCCACCATGCGGCGGGCCAGCAGCGCACTGGCGGCGTAGGTGCCCGGCTTCTTCACATCATCGCCGTAGAGCGCGACGGTGGCGGCAGATTCCTTTCCGAAGTCCACCAACTCGGGAACACTCGACTGCATGCGGAACGCCATTTCGTACTGCGCAATGCGGGTTTGGATCTCTGGATCGCCAAACTCCTGGAAAGAACGTTCGTTCAACTGATTCAGGGCATCGAGCATCACCCGACGATCGGTGCCGCTGACTCCTGGGGGATTCTGGATGAACAGCACCGGATCGCCGATCGACCGAAGGGCGACGCCGTTGTACCGGCCCGGCAGGAATCCACTGCTCCACATCCGGGTGAAGAGTGCTTGCGCCGCCGACTTGGACGACCAGGTCGGGGTGAGGACCACGAACGCCGGCAGGTCGTTATTCTCGCTGCCCAAGCCGTAGGCCAGCCACGAACCGAGACTGGCCTTGCCGGCCACCTCGCTGCCGGTCATGACGAACGTGCACGCAGGATCGTGGTTGATGGCGTTGGTGTGAACCGTTTTCACCAGCGCGATATCGTCCACAATGCCACTGGTGTACGGCAGCAACTCGCTGATCCACCGGCCGCAGTTTCCAGCCTGGGAAAACTTGAACATCGAGGGCGCCACCGGCAGGCGCGACTGACCCGATGTCATGGTCGTGATGCGCTGGCCCATGCGCACCGAGTCCGGCAGATCCTTGTCGAACTGGGCTTGCAAGCCGGGCTTGTAGTCCCACAGATCCAACTGCGACGGCGCCCCGTTCATGTGCAGGTAGATCAGATTCTTCGCCTTGGGCGCGAAGTGCGGCAGACCCGGCAGGGGCGGATGAACGCGTTCCGGAGCGGCGGCGGCGCGAACCTTTGATCCCACTCCCTTAGCCCCGAGCAACGCCAACGCCAACCCGCCTAGGCGCAGCCCGCTGTCGCCGAAGAACTGCCGGCGCGTTTCGAGCAGTTGGTAATCAAATAGAGGATTCATGGTTCAGTTCCGGGTCACGGTTTCGTCGAGATTCAGCAGCAGGTTGGCGGCTAGCGTGTAGGCAGCCAGTTCGGAGGTGGCCAGCGACTCGGGCGGCCGGGAATCACCAAAGGTCACCACCTGCTTGGCCGCTTCCGCATCGGCCGAATAGCGGGCCAGATGCTGGTCGAGGGCCTTCTTCACAAGGGTCAGTTCCGTCGCTGTGGGCGGCCGGGACAACACGGTGCGATACCCAAACAGCAGTCGCTCGTCCGCCGTCTTTCCGCCTTCGAGCAACATCCGCTCGGCCAACCCGCGCGCCGCTTCGAAGTGTTGGACGTCATTCATCAACTGCAACGCCTGCAACGGGGTGTTGCTGCGCTCGCGGCGGGTGCAGGACTGCTCCCGGTTCGGCGCATCAAACGTGCTTAGGAACGGAGCCGGCGCGGTCCGCTTGAGGAAGGTGTACAGGCTCCGTCGATACAACGAACCGCCGGTGTCCTGCTTGTACTCCCGGGTGTTGGACCCGGAATAGGCGACGGGCTCCCAGATGTTGGGCGGCTGATACGGCTTCACGCCCTTGCCGCCAAACGTCGGATCCATCAGGCCCGACACGAAGAGCACGTTGTCCCGCAATTGCTCGGCATCGAGCCGGAAGCGCGGCCCCCGCTCGTAGTACCGATTCTGCGGATCGCGCGCGACCATCTCCGGCGTGACCCGGGAAGACTGACGGTAGGTGGCTGAAGTGACCATCAGCCGCACCAAGTCCTTCACGTCCCACCCTGAGCCCTGGAAGGTGGCCGCCAGCCAGTCGAGCAATTCGGGATGACTGGGGGGCTGACCTTGGGATCCAAAGTCGTCGGTGGTCATCACCAGACCCGTGCCAAAGAACTGCTGCCAGAAACGGTTGACCGTCACCCGGGCGGTTAGCGGGTTCTCCGGCGCAACCAGCCAGCGAGCCAAGTCTAGCCGGGTGGCCCGGGGCGCCACCAGTTCGGCATTGCCCGGTTTGTCGCTGCCGGACGCCGGTGCCGCTGTCGAAACCGCCAGTTTCCCGGGTCCCAGGGCCAGCGGGGGCAGTACCGCCGGAACGCCGGGCTCCACCTTCTCGCCGGGCTTGTCGTACGCGCCCCGCATCATCACGAAGGCATCCCGAGGTTTCTCGAGATCCTTGAACACGAAGGTCTGCGGAATGGCGTCGTTGTAGGCGTCACGTTGCCGACGAACGTCCGCGACCGCCTGGTTCAACGGATCGAAGGTGGGCTTGGTCACCGCACAGATCTTGGAAAGATAGTGTTCCCGCAACTGGACGGTTTGATCGGAAGTGCGGTTGGTCGAGGACGTGTCCTTCAACACCTTGCGCAGGGCTTCGGGCAGTTCCTTGAGCTCCTTCCCTTCATTTTGCTTCGTCCAAACCGCGAAGGAATACAGCGGGTCATTGGCCGGATCGACCTTGCCCACGGCGCCCGCCTTGTCCCAGTAAACCGTCCCGCCGAATTGGGTGTAGGCCACTCCCCGCAGCTTATCGCCGCCCTTCAGCCCCACCTTCTCCGCCGGCACTTCCAAGCGAACCCATTCACCCGCCTTCGGCAGGTCCCCGACATGGATCCGGCTGGGTTTGCCCTTTTCGCCCCAGCCAATGGCGTCGGGATCACCCCACACCGCCCGATGCTCCCAATTGTCGCGGTTGAATTGCAGCATCACCGACTTCGGCGGATTGGCCGGATCCAAATAAACGTAGGCGTACAACTGGGCATTGGCGGGTACGGCCAGGGTGGGAGATCCCGCCTCGAAAACATCCTGGCTGACGACCGTGTCCTGACGTTTGAGCGCCACCTTGCCGGCAAAGACTGGTCCCTGATCCGCCGTCACCAACGTTGGCGTGCCCTGGGCCTTGAATCCCGCCGGGAGTTCGTCATCGAACCACACCACGTCCTCCACCTTCACCTCGGGCGGCGGCGTCTGGGTGGCTGGATCGACGTAAGCCACGTTCAACAGGGCCGCCGTCACCTGGGCCTCGGCGTCCTTGATCTGGCTTTCGAATTCCGCCAAACGCCGTTCGTTCTCGGGCGTCTTGAGCTGAATCACCGGCATGGTCCGAAGCGCGTTGCCGTCCATGGCCGGATCGGCCGAGCTGTAGAAGAACGCGTACAGCTGATAAAACTCCTTCTGCGAAAGCGGATCGAACTTGTGATCGTGGCAGACCGCGCACCCGGCGGTCAGACCCAGCCACGCTTGAGCCGTCGTGGAAGCCCGGTCCACGGCGTAGCGGAACAACCATTCGGCATCAATGGATCCCCCTTCCCCGGTGGTCACGTTGCACCGGTTAAAGCCGGTGGCCACCAACTGATCCTGCGTCGGTGACGGCAACTGGTCTCCGGCCAACTGCTCGATGGTGAATTGGTCGAACGGCAGGTTCCGGTTGAAAGCGTTCACCACCCAGTCGCGGTACGCCCACATCTGCCGCTCGTTGTCGAGGTGCATGCCGTGGGTGTCGGCATAGCGGGCGACATCCAACCAATGCTTGGCCATGTGCTCGCCGTATTGCGGTGACACCAGGAACCGCTCCACCAACCGCTCATAGGCCCCGGGCTGGGTGTCCGCCAGAAACGCATCAACTTCCGCCACTGTGGGCGGCAACCCGCGCAAATCGAAGCTGAGCCGGCGAATCAACACCGTGCGATCGGCTTCGGGGGACAGTTTGGATCCGCGCTGGGCCAGATTAGCGGAAATGAACCGGTCGATCGGATTCTGCACCGACCGAACCTCAGTGGTCGGCACCGCCGGAGGGGCAATCGGCTCAAACGCCCAGTGTTTTTGGTACGCCGCACCTTCCTCGATCCACCGCTTGATGAGCTGCTTTTGTTCCGCGGTAAGCGTTTTGTGCGTCTCCGGCGGCGGCATCACGTCATCGGCATCGGACGTTTCCAACCGCTTCCACACTTCGCTCGCCTTCAGATCCCCGGGCTTGATGGCTACCACGCCCTCCTTGTTCGGCAAAAAGGCCCCTTCCGGTACGTCCAGACGCAGTCCCGCCTTGCGATGTTTGGCGTCGAATCCATGGCACGAGAAACAGTTGTCCGACAGGATGGGTCGGATGTCCCGATTGAACTGAACCGTCCCGGCGGCCTCGGCCACCCCCAGGGTGGCGAGCAGCAAACTCGGCAACCATCCGCGTCGATAGCTCTGGTGTCGTGTCATCATGAACATGTTCCCACCAACCCGGAGTAATTCAAACCCGGATCGGTGAAGGCCCCCGTTGGACGGAACAATTCGGGAGAAATTCGCCCCGATTTGGGGGAGGCAGCTTCGAAGGTCCCCGCGTTTCTGCCCTTCTGGCGCCCGTCACGGCTGCTTCAACCACCCCGAATACCGCATCCAGTCCGTCGCCCGATCTGGCCAAAAAGTCGCCGGATTCTCCGTCCGGCGGAGTCCGTACCCGTGGCCACCCCGGGGATACACATGCAGTTCGTTGGGAACGCCCGCCTTTTTTAGGGCCAGACTGTAAAACAGGGCCGTCTCCGCCCGCACCGGATCATCCTGGGTGATGCTTTGGAACGTGGGCGGGGTCTTCGGCGACACCGGTACCTCCGGGCGCAGCGCATCCCCCTGGTCCTTGTCCGTGAGATAGGCGGGATACACCAAAATGGCGAAGTCCGGCCGGCAACTCAGGTCATCCGCGGCATCGACCCGGGGATACTTCCGGTCCGGCTGATTGCTCAAAATGGCGGCCAAGTTGCCCCCGGCGGAAAATCCGAGCGCGCCGACCCGTTGAGGATCGATCTGCAACTCCTTCGCTCGACTGCGAATCAGCCCCATGGCCCGCTGGGCGTCCTGCAAGGCAGGTTCGTGGTTCGGCCGACCGGCCCGCTTGGGCACCCGGTACTTGAGCAACACCCCGGTCACCCCGATGGAGTTCAACCATTCGCACACTTCGGTGCCTTCCAGATCCCAGGCGAGTATGTGGTAACCGCCGCCCGGGCACACCAGCACGGCCGCCCCGGTGTTCTGCGCCGCCGGCGGGGAGTAAACCGTCAGGGTCGGTTGTGACACATTGCCCAGCCGAATGACCCGTCGACCAGCCACCAGATTATCGCCGTCTTTGGTGGTGTCCTTTTCCTCGCCCACCGGTTCCGACTCTCCGGGGGCTTTCCCGGGCCACAACGGCCAAACCGGAGATTGAGCCCGAACAACGACCTCAAGAAACAACAGTCCCAACAGGAGGAATCGGCGGTGCATGACGGAGGGTCGTAGAGTTTCCAATCGCGGGCGATCTCGAAGTGGATTCGGGCGCTCTTCCCCCGGGGTCCGACCCACCCGACGATCACCTCCGGAACTCGACGACATCGCGGCCGTCCGTCGAGGTGAATGTCAGGCTCCGGTCCACGACTTCAAACCGACTGGCGCGTTGCCAGGCCCGAATCATCTGCGTTTCCAAGTTCAGGAGGGCGTTAGTCTTGTCTGAAACCCGGGGAATAACGACAAATCGGACCGCTTGGCCCAATCGCTCTCGTTCCTCGGGAGTATAGAACCGTGCCAAAAACGTTTGGGGAAAGCCGCCCCAGATCTCCCCGTTGGACAGAACAACGATCTTCGAATTGGGTCCCGGGATCTTCAGTTTCACAGGTTTGCCCTGGTCCGGAATGGACAATTCATTGGGCGTGTCCGAAGGCAACCCGGAGAAACCAATCGGCTCGCCCGCTTCCAGAATCCGAACACAGGTCAACGGTTTGCCCACCCAGTCCTTCAGGGAATCCGGGAGTCCATGCCGGACGTTGTTCGTCCAATCCGGGTCCCCGCCGAATGACGAAGACATCAACCTCAGCGCATCCAGGGTATCCATTCGCCCCACGTCCGTTTGGGGTTTCGCGTTGGAATCGGAACTTCCCCAGCGCTGACAACCCGCCCCAACCACCGCCAACCCCACCAGTCCCCCGGCCAGGATCAGGGACGTCGCGAAGGATCTGAAATCTGAAGACATCGCGGAAATCATTTACCTCGGCACACTGGAAGACAAATCCGAACCGAGCCGCCAATAGGTACGGCGACGCTCTGCGAAGCCGTACGTGTGTGGACTCCTGACGCGTTATTTCGCCAAGACGCGAACGGCTCGGCAGAAGCCTCGCCCTACCACGCTGACCTCTCAGCTCTCAGCTCTCAGCTTCCCGCCCCGGTGGGGCGACGCTCTGCGAAGCCGTACGTGTGTGGACTCCTGACGCATCATTTCGCCGAGACGCGAACGGCTCGGCAGAAGCCTTGCCCTACCATGCTGACCTCTCAGCTCTCAGCTTTCAGCTTCCCGCCCCGGTGGGGCGACGCTCCGCGGAGCCGTACGTGTGTGGACTCCTGACGCGTCATTTCGCCAAGACGCGAACGGCTCGGTGGAACCTCGCCCTACAATGCCGACTTCTCAGCTCTCAGCTTCCCGCCCCGGTGGGGCGACGCTCCGCGGAGCCGTTCGTGTGTGGACTCCTGACGCGTCATTTCGCCGAGACGCGACGGCTCGGCAGAAGCCTCGCCCTACCATGCCGACCTCTCAGCTCTCAGCTCTCAGCTCTCAGCTTTCTTCAAGCCGACGTGGTCGCGAGCTGAGCCGGTGATTCCGCCGGGCGCGTACGCCGGAATGCCGCCGCGAAGTCGTCCAACCAGGAATACACCACCGGCGTCACCACCAGGGTCAGCAAGAGTGCCAGCGACTGACCGCCAATCACCACAATGGCAATGGAGCGCCGTTCATCTGCGCCCGGACCATTGCCCAAGGCGAGCGGCAGCATGCCGGCCACCAAAGCCAGGGTGGTCATGAGGATCGGTCGCAACCGATCGCGATTTGCCTCCAGGATCGCCGTCGTCCGATCCCGTCCCAGGGAACGCAGATGATTCGTGTGATCGATCTGAAGAATGGCGTTCTTCTTCACGACGCCAAAGAGCACGAGCAATCCCAGGCCCGAATACAGGTTCAGCGTGCTGCCGGTCACCCACAGGGAAAATAACGCGAAGGGCACGGACAACGGCAGCGAAAGCAGAATGGTCAACGGATGGACCAAACTTTCGTACTGGGCGGCCAGGATCATGTACATGAACACCACCGACAGCGCGAACGCCCAGAGGAACTCCCGGAACGTTCGCTCCAGTTCCCGGCCCCGTCCCGCCACCCGGGTCGAATAGCCCGGCGGAAGATCCATTCCCGCCGCCGCCTCCCGCAGCGCCTCCAACCGGTCGGCCAAAGCGTACCCTTGGGCGATGCCGGCGCGGAGGCTCACCTGACGCTGCCGATCCAACCGATCAATGCGCGACGCCGTGGTGGTCGGCACCAAGCGCACCACGTTGTCCAACCGCACCAATTGACCGTCCCGATCGGGCACAAACAACCGCGCAATGGTGTCCGCGTCCCGTCGATCGTCCGTGTTGAGCCGCAGGGTCACGTCGTAATCTTCGTTCATCTGCACGTCCCGGAACCGCGAGAGCCGATCATCTCCGCCCACCATCAACCGCAACGCATCAGCGATATCGGCCGTGGACACATTCAACGCCGCCGCCCGATCCCGATCGATCTCCACCTGGAGTTCCGGCTTGTCGAGTTTCAAGGTCGTGTCGGCATCGATCAGACCCAGTTCCGGCGCCCGTTCGCGCAGGGCATTGGCGTAGGCCGACAACTTCTCCAATTCCGGCCCCAGGAAGACGAAATCGATATCCCAACGGGAACCTCCAAAATTAAAGGAGGCAATGTTGCTCACCCCCACCCGCAGTCCGTATCGGCGCAGCTTCGTCCGCACTTCGGCCATCACTTCCCGCTGGGATCGGTTTCCCACGAAGGCCTTCTGCGGCTGCAAGCGCATCAGTTCCCGGCCGAGTCGGCCCAAGGAAAAGCGTCGTTCCTCAAAGGGGGTCATCGTTACGTACGCCCGGCCGGAATTCACGCTGCCCATGAAACCGCCGCCAGTGGTGGCCAGGACTCGTTGGATGCCAGGAATCTTCAGCAGGTCCGCCTCAATGAGCTTCATGGCGGCATTCATCGACTCGATGCTGGTCCCTTCCGGCGCGGTGATGTTGACCTCGAATTCGCCCTCATCAATGTCGGTCGGGATGTATTCCTGGCGGACCAGATGATAGAGCGGGATGGACGTCGCCATTACACCCACCGCCACCAGCGCCACCCACCCGCGATACTTCAAGCACCTTTCCAGCAGCCACAGATACTTGTCCTGCATTGCTCCGTAGAACCCGCCCCGGGTTTTCGGCGCGTGAGCGCCGGCATTTTCCCGACGCAGTAGCCGAGCACTCATCATCGGCGTGAGCGTGAACGACACCAGCAGGCTGACCAGCACTGCCACGGCAGCGGTGATGCCGAACTGGAACAGGAAGCGCCCCGAGATGCTCGACATGAACGAGACCGGAACAAAGATCACCACCAGACTGAACGTCGTCGCCATCACCGCCAGCGCGATTTCCGCCGTGGCTTCGCCGGCGGCCTGGAACGGGGTCAGCTTCTTCTCTTCCACGAACCGATAAATGTTCTCCAACACCACAATGGCATCATCGATGACGATGCCCACCATCAGCACCAAGGCGAGCATGGTCACGCTGTTCAGCGTGAAATTGAGCGCCCACATCATGCCGAAGGTCGCAATCACCGACGTCGGAATGGCCACCGCAGCAATCACCGTGGAGCGCCAGTCCCGCATGAACACGAGCACCACCACACACGCAAGAAAGCTGCCCAGGACCAGGTGCACGTTGATCTCGTGCAAGGCCTGATAGATGTACTTCGACTGATCCCGAATGACCTCGAACCGCACGTCGGAAGGCAACTGCTCGCTCAAACCCGGCAGACGTGACTTGACCGCCTCAATGACCGCCACCGTGTTGGCCCCGCTCTGGCGGCGAATCTCCAAAATTACCGCCGGCTCTCCGTTGAGGCGGGTGATCGAACGCTGCTCCTTAGTGCCGTCCTCGGAACGTCCGACGTCCTTGAGACGAATCGGTTCGCCTTCCCGGGTCGCGATCACCAGATCATCAAACTGCCGTGTTTCAGTAAACCGGCCGAGGGTTCGCAGGGATTGTTCCCGCACCGCCGCCGTCACATTGCCTCCGGGAATGTCCACGTTCTGCCGCTCCAGGGCATCCCGCACCGCCGTTACCGGCAGCCCGTAGGCCGCCAGTCGATCGGCATCAATCCAGAGGTTGATCGCTCGTTCCGCCGCGCCTTCGATCTGCACCCCACCCACACCGGCCGCCCGTTCGATCTGCACCTTGACGATCTTGTCCGCCAATTCGGTCAGTTCCCGCAACGACCGCGGACCCGACAGCGCCAGGGTCATCACCGGCGCTTGATCGTTGTCGAACTTGGAAATCACCGGAGCCAGCGCTTCGCGGGGCAATCGCCGACCCAACGTGGCCACCCGGTCCCGGACATCTTGGGCCGCTGACTCGATGTCGCGGTCCAGTTCAAAGGTCACCAGCACCATAGAATTACCCGGCCCGGAAATCGACCGGAGTTCGCTGATGCCATTGACCGTGTTGACCACCTCTTCGATGGGACGGGAAACCTGCGATTCCACTTCGGCCGGCGACGCCCCGGGCAGCGAAGTGCTGATGCGAACAGTCGGTAGATCCACCGACGGCAGGCGATCCACGCCCAACCGGAAGTAACTCGCCATCCCGACCACCACGAGCGCCATGATCAGCATGGCCGCGAAGACCGGTCGACGAATGCACGTATCGGCGAGTTTTTGCATGACTCAGGAAGGATCGGACGGGCCCAACTACGAAGCCGCGGCGGTCGCGGGAACGGGCGAAGGTCGCACCGGAGTGCCCCCCGGCAATCCGCCGGGATTACGAATGACCGCATCCCCAGCCCGCAGCCCCTGCAACACTTCGATCCAAGGTCCCTGACGTCGTCCCGTTACTAATCGACGTTCCACCGCGGTATTGGTCAGTACCAACAACGCTTTCTCGGTGCCGGCAAAGGTGATCAACGCGTCGGCGGGAATGGCCAACCCCGGGATGGCTTCCGCCACCACAATTTCGGCCCGGGCAAAGGCGCCGGGACGAAGATGTCCAGGATTCTTCAATTGACCTTCGACCCGCAGCAACCGGGTCCGTTGATCAAGGGCCGGGCTGACCCGGGCGACGGTCCCGGTGTAATGATTGGTGTCGCCGTCAAAGCTAACCCGTATGGGCTGCCCCACCTGAACCGACATCGACTGACGCTCGGGAACGTCCAACCGCAGCCGAAGCGGATCCACCTGCACCACGGTCAGCACCGGACTGCCCGCCGGGAGAAACTCGCCCACATTGGTCAGGCGCGCCTGCACCACGCCATCAAAGGGCGCGCGCAGAGAAGTATCCTGAACCGCCTGCCGGGCAATTTCGAACTCCGCCCGGCGCTGCGCGAGGATCGCCTTGCGCTCGCGCGCCTCCTGCAGAGCGTCGCTGTAGCGGTTCAGCATCACCTGATACTCGGCCGTAGCCCGTTCAAACTCGGCCTGCGAACTGATGTTCTGTTCCTGCAGCTTTTGAATTCGTTCCAGGCCCTTCTTGGCTTCCTCCATCAACGCTCTGGCTTCCCGAACGGTGGACACCTTCTCCTCCTCCACCGAGTCGTCGGTCCCTTCCAACGGCAGTCCTACCCGGACCCGGGCCTGACCCAGCAGGGCAGCCGACTGGTTCAAGCGAAGTTCGTAATCTTTCGGTTCGACCTGGGCCAACACGTCACCGGCCTTGACCGGGCTGCCGACATCCACCAGCAACTGCTTGAGCCGGCCGGTGTTCTTGGTGCTCAGGGTCGCGCGATCCACGGCTTCCAAGGAACCCAGGACCGTCAGCACCTGCTCCCACGGCCGATTCTCCACCGAGCTCACCTTCACCTCGACCGTTTCGGTCGCTCCCCGGGCTTCGGTGGTCTTGGCGGGCTGACAGCCAGTGACGGCCAGCCCCAGCCCGAGACCGACCCCAGTCAGGGCCAGAAAACCTAGTCCCCGGGGGAACTTCGGCCGGGGCGCGTTACCGGGTGAAAGTGGAGAAACCATGCAGAACAGTCTTCACGTTGAGGTTAAGAAGGACGCTCCCGACGTCGAGCGATTCATGCGAAGTTTTTTGGAGACGCGGCACTCCCCGAGAGACCTGCCGTCGGGCGAGTTGGTTTCACGTCGGGCGAGTCCCCTTCCATATCCGCCGAGGGGACGCGGCGCTGACAGTCCCAGAACAACCTCACACGCCCCTTGGCAACTCATGCCCCAGGATCTGAAAGGCGCCTCCTTCCGTAGCCGGCTCCAGCGTTGACCCGCGCAAACAAGCCGCGCTTACTTCGCCGGAGGCCTTTCTCAGATGATTCCCCCGTCCCACCAACCCGGGTCGGTCCACCACCGCGCTGGCTTCAGCCTGATCGAACTGGTGGCCGTCCTTTTCATTCTGGGCGTCCTTACCGCCCTTTACATCTCCGGAGCACCGGCCCGACGGCAGCGCGGGCAGATGAATAACTGCCGGCAAAATCTCCTGTTCATCCATCAGGCCCTGAACACCTACGCCGCCGACCACAATGGTCGCTATCCGGCCACCAACGCCACCACTTCCGCCGTCGTTCTCAGTCTCCTGGTGCCGCAACACACCGTCCGTTCCTCCATCTTTATCTGCCCAGGCTCGACCGACCGGCGCCTGCCCGACGCGCAGCCCTTCGCCAACCGCCGCATCAGCTACAGCTATGCCATGGGCCTGACCCGCGAAGCCGGCGCGGATCAATGGATTGTCTCAGACGCCCAGGTGAACGCGCAGGCCAAGTTTGCCGGTCAGCCGTTGTTCTCCGCCGATGGCCGGCCGCCCGGCAACAATCACGGGCCCTTCGGAGGAAATCTGCTCTTTGCCGACGGCCACGCAGAATCGAGTCCGACCAACTCTGCCTTCGAAATCCGCCTGCCCCCCGGGGTCCGACTGGTGAATCCGTGAGCCACCCCGTCCAACCAGCCAACCTGCGGGCGTTGCGCGCACCTCCAGTTTCCCAGAACCCGCTCTCCCACCTGACCCCATGACCATCAAGATCGAATGCCCCTGCGGAACCAAAGTGGCCTTTGACGTCGAACCTGAGGACGGCCGGATGCCCGTACCGGTCGCCTGCCCCGGCTGCGAAGCCGATGTGACCGAACTGGCCAATCGATACATTGCCGTCAGCGAAGCCCCCACCCGCACCCTGCGCGTCGCCCGGGAAGCGGAACCGGCCGCCGAAGGTTCCAGCAAGGAAGCCGCGTTGCAGCGGTTCCAGGCGGTTGCCCAACAACGGGCACCAATCCAGGAAGAACGGGCCACCGCGCGCGACGTGGCCGAACTCCAGCGCTGGCGTGGCCCCTTCCGCCTCGCCTTGGCTGCCTTGGTGGTGCTCTTCGGCGTGTGGATCTGGTACTCGTTCTTCGGTTCGCGTCCTCGAGCCACCTTCGTTCTCACCGCCAGCAAGGAAGCCCCCTTCCGATTCACCCAAATGCTCGGCAAGGATCGCGTGTTCGTCCTACGCGATGACAAGGCCGCCGTGTATGCCGCCGACACCGGCAACGAAGTCTGGTCGGCCCCCTTTGCTCCCGCCGAACGGTCCCAGAGCCGGGCGGATTCGCTCTTCCTGGATGTCTCAGAACCCATCGTCCGTCGAATCGGCAACGCCCTGTGGGTCGGAGCCAATGGCAAGCTGATCCAACTGGATGCTGCCACCGGACGTCGCCTCAGCGAAGTGGCCCTCCCGCAGCCGAACAGTACCGTGGAGGCCGGGGAGACGTCCGTTGTTGCCGTAGTGGAGACCGCGCCCTTCCAACGCGCCCTGACCCGGATTGACCTGACCACCGGCAAGGCCACCACCGAACTGTTCACCATTCCCGCCCTCCCCGGAGCCGGAGTCCGCAACACGCCGAACGATCGTGCCGACGTGGATAACGAGTTTCGCCCGCTGGGAAGTCAGGTCGCCGTGCTCTCTTCCCGACTGCTGGAGGAACGCTTTATCACGCGCGATGGTCCTTCCACCGAAAGCCGACAGGCCCGGGAGGAGAAGCCGCTCTTGGAACGGGAGAATCTGCGGGCCGCCGATAGCACCGAAGCCGCCGTGCAGTTCCTGAATGCCGGTAAAGGAGGTCCGGTGGAGTATGACGAAAGCCGATATCAGGTGATGCTGCAGCGGTTGTTCGTGGGCTCCACGCCCTGGACCGCTGAAGTGGTCGGCCCACCGGCCCTGCATTCCGCCGGCGGTTTCGAATTCCTATCGTCCGGAACCGATCTCCGCGCGTTCGATTCCGGCAACAAGCTCGTCTGGTCGGCCAAATTGTCGTATCCGCTCAACCGGCGCTTTAACGGGGACGAACTTTCCCCGTTCCTGGCGAACGGCTCCCGACTCTACGTCGCCGATCTCGGAACCCTCACTGCCTTCGAACTCCGAACCGGCAAAGTGGCCTGGCGTCTGCCCACCGTCGGCATTTCCCAGACCGTGGCGGCCGGAGATGCGCTCTACGTCTCCACGACTTCGGCCGGACCGGAAACCATCCAACCCACCGGAAATCTCCGTGATACCGGGCGCACCTTTCCCATTCTGATGAAAGTGGAGGCCGCAACGGGCAAGATCCTGTGGCAGATGGAACGTCTCGCCGACCGCGCCTGGCCCAGCGGGAAGTTCCTTTACCTCTCCCGGGCCGCAGTCGCCGCCTTGGACGAGATGAGCGCGGCCATGAATGGCACCGATGCCGCGGTAAAATTCCATCTCCGCCGAGTCGAACCCAGCACCGGCAAGGTCCTCTGGGAATGGCATCAGGACGGCCGCCCCACGGTGGTGGATCCCGTCGGCAACCAGATCCTGGTCGCCGGCCCCACGAAGGTTCAGGTCCTCAGATTCCTATCGTGGTGAGTCCGGCTCATTCCGCCACCGCCTCAGCCAACCGTTCCCGATACACCTGACGGGCGTGTTCGTAGGCCGCGACGGCTTGGGTGTGCTCCTCGCCCTTCATGAACTGCTCCTTCTGTTTCCAGCACTGGTCCACGCTCTTCAGACACCACTCGAGGCTGCGGCGGGAGGAACGGATGGGCTTCCCGTCCACCACCACGAAAATCGGATTGGTGTGCGAACTCGGGAGAATGCGGACGGCATACCAGCCGGAGTGCTTCACCGGAACCGTGAACGACACGGACTGAACCGAGCCGTCGGCCACCAGATTCGTTCGCGCCACGGGAAACCCATTGGCGATGAGTTCCACCGGGACGGTACGGGAACCCTTGAGCCGCGCCCGTTCCAAATGCCAATACGGATGCTCGGTGAATTTGCGTTCCTGGATGTTGCTCTGCGGCGTTTCGTCCAAGCGAGCCGCCACTTCGACGGAGAACGTCACGTCCGTCGCAGCCGTCAGCCGTAGTTCGCTCCCGGCTTCGCCCATGCGAACCGATCCCTGATTCGCCCGCGCCTGAAACTCCGGCAGGTGACTGAAGCCGTCGCTGACGTAATTCCGGCCCACGCGAATCCCTTCGCACCAGTCTTCGTACGTCCATTTCTCCGGAAGCTTCACGTAACTCCGACCCAACCCCACACGCTCGCTGTAGATGCAGGGAAAGTCCGTCTCGCCGCTGATCCGCGTGCGGAACCCGGCGTTCAGCGTGTGGTACCAAATGTTGAGCTCCCACGGATACGGCGTGTCCACCGTGGACAGAAAATCCACCGCCGGCACCAAGGTCCCGTCCGGACCAGGCACCTCGTGCGTGACATCCACAATGTACTCGTTGGCTCCAATGCCGGAGAAGGGCGGAACGGTGAAGTTCGGCAACTCCGTGGAATCCATGTCCAGGCCCCAGCCACTGTGCGCCGGCCCCACCAGCCCGCCCTGACGCTTGGCCCACTTCAGGGTGTTGAGTCCCAACTTCGGCCAGTGGTCCTTCGAATCTCCACCCGGATACATCTGCTCCCGCAGGCGCAGCAAACAAAGATGCCCGGACTCGTGGGAACCAAAGCCGCTCACTTCGACGTCGTAGCGGAGAATCCACGGCCAGCGGGACACCGGGTCATCCGTGCCCCGGAAGAATTGCTTCTGATAATCGAAGCACGGTCCCCAGGTGAGATTGGCGCCAACCTTCAAGTCTTCACCCAGCACGTGCCGCATCATGTCCGGCGCATGCACACCTTCGGTCGGCTTGGAGTAATGCGCACAACCGGCCGCGTGAATGTGGTGATCCCCGGAAATCCAGCCCCGCTGAGCCAGATCGATCCAGCGCTGCACCTGGAAACGCCACGCATTCGCGCCGGGCTTTACCTCCACCTGACGCGTCTCGATCAGGGACTCCGGTCCGCGAGCGAACTGCACCGTGTAGTTGCCGGCGCGCAAGCGCAGGGATTCGCCATCGGCCCGATACACCTGCGGATGAAAGAAGAAGTCCGGAGCCAGGCGCTTCGATTGGGCGGGGAACACGTGTCCCTGCGAATCGGTCACCAACAAACTCGCCGTCGTGGGCTGACCGTGTTCGTCCAGAATCTTCAGCGAGACTTCGTAGGCTGGGGCGCAGCGGAACAGGACATCGGCTTCACTGCGGAATCCCAGGTCCTGGGTTCCCTGCCCCACGTTGAAGGACAACTTGGCTTCCCGTTGTCCGGCATCCCGCGAGTACAGCTGGATCAAGCGGTACTCCAGCGACAGCCCGCTCAGTTCCTTTCGCAACGGCGGTGCGTCCGGCAGGCTGAGTTCCAGCCACAGATCGCGCCCCTGCGCCGCGGGAGCATTCGCCACCCGTTTCGCCTGCGGGCTCTCGACCTTCAGAGGTGACGTGGTTCCCGCTTCATTGGCGACCCGCACCAGGAAGGTGGTCCAACCGGCTTCCACCAAGTCCGGTGGCGCGTCGCCCACCGCCACCTTGACCCGCATCTCCGGATTGATGGAAACGCGGAACAGAGTTCGGGCCGAAAGAACCGCATCCAGCTTGGCCACGGCCAAGGCCGGCACGGTCTCGGCCAGCGCGGAATCCACACCCGCGCGCTGCTCGGGTGTCAGCGGCGATCCGATCGCGTCCAGCGCCTCCACCACCCTTCGGATCTGCGCCGCCAGCGGCTGCAACTCCGGCAACGGCGCTTCGGCGGCCGACAGGGGCCTCCACATCCCGGCCCAAAGCCCGGCCAAGGACAAAACGGTCCAAAACCTTTTCATGAGAAGGACGACAGATTGTCCTGCCCCTTTCAGCCTGACCAGTCAGGAGATTCCAGGATGGAACAGAATTCTCTGCGTCCTGCTTACCTCTCCGCTCGTTTGCGAACTCGCCATTGACCAAACTCCTTCCCCAAGCTGCCCGCATGCAAGCGGTGTTTGACCAACTCGTGCTGGAATTGGAAAAGCCCCGTCCCCTGACGGCGCAAAGTCTCAAGTATCTGGCTGGAACCTATGGACTGGGACGCGATGAGGTCGGTTCCTTTCTCGACCGGGAGCTGGCCCAACTCGCCGACGACGAAATCGATCTCGCCCTCTCTTCCCAATTCACTCCCAAGCTGGCCGACCAGGCGGTCTTCGCCGCTATCCTCGGCGCGCAGTCAGTAGATCGGTCCGAATGGCCCCACTGGATCGAGCGCTTGCATCAGCGCCCTACCCTGGCCTGTCTGGTCACCGAGGCCGGAACCTCCCACCGCAGTCCGCTCCGAACCGTCACATTGGAACGTTACCTCCACCGACTGCGCCTGGAAGCCACCGTCCCGACGACCTTGTTTCGTTTGATTGGATCGCTCCCGCCCATCGCTGACCGGCCGTTGTTGCTGGCAATCGCTCGACGCGCCATTTGGGACACTCCCGGCCGACAAGACATTCTCCTAAAGTTCCTGGCTGGGAGCTGCGCTGCCGACACCTATCAACTTGCGGATGTGGAAGCGTTGCTCGGGCTGATGGAATCCGCGAGCCCTCTGGATCTGGCCGAATTGCAGCAGCGACTACCGGATTGGGAGCAGATCCTTCGAAGTCAGCTCGCCACCGCCGCCATGCCGCGCCCGTTCTTCAATCTTCAAGTCGAGGAAATGCACGGCGGCGGGCGGGATCGACGTCCGGCCGACGCCGGCGGCAAGGACCGCAAGCAGGCCGAATTGGCCTTTCTGGGACGGCTCGGTCAAACCCTGTTCCCCTGATGTCGCCTTCCTTCGTTTCCCCTGAGGTGGATCCACCCGACCTGGTGTTGTCACGCACCCGCCAGTGGATCGAACGGGCCGTAATCGGGCTCAATCTCTGTCCCTTTGCCCGGGCGGTGTATGTGCGAAATCAAATTCGCATGGTCGTGAGCGCGGCCCGCACCGAGGAGCAGCTTCTGGTCGAACTCCAGACCGAATTATTCCGGCTGCAGGACACCCCGCCGGAACAGACCGACACCACCCTCCTGATCCACCCGGAAGTCCTCACCCAGTTCGAGGACTTCAATGAGTTTCTGGGTCCTGCGGAAAAGGCCCTCCGCCTGAGTGGACTGGCCGGCGAGATTCAAATCGCCAGCTTTCATCCGCAGTATCGGTTCGCCGGCACCGATCCAGAGGACATCACGAACTACACCAACCGCGCCCCCTATCCGATTCTGCACCTACTCCGGGAAGCCAGCGTCAGCCGGGCCGTGAACTCGGTCTCCGATCCCGGAGCCATTGTGGAGGCCAATTTGGAGACCCTGCGCAACCTGGGTCATCGGGGTTGGCAGCGACTGGGATTGTCGTCCGGACCGGCGGCGTCCTGATTCAGGAAACGCCGACCAAGGGATTTTAGCTCTGGCCGATGCGGTGCGACTCCGTCATTGGTTGCCCGTTGATTTGTGGATAACCCTCCCTCACCTAGCCGACCTCGTTCGCCCACCAAACTGGGCGATTTCGAGGTTATTCGCGAAGTGGGTCGCGGCGGCATGGGCATTGTCTACGAGGCGAAACAGATTTCTCTCAATCGCCGGGTGGCGCTCAAGGTATTGAGCGGCGCGGTGCTTTCGAGCTCCCGAGCCGTCACCCGTTTTCGCCGGGAGGCAGCCGCGGCCGCGCGACTGCACCACACCAACATCGTCCCCATTTACTCCATTGGCGAAGACGAAGGCACACACTTCTACGCGATGGAATTCATCGAGGGACCGTCCCTCGACTTCGTCATCCGCCAGTGGCAGGTCCAGATTTCCGTCGACCAATCCACCCGCGCCCACACCCCGTTCGGCAGCCGAAAGAGCAACCCCATCCCCAAAGTTCCCTCCAGCGGGCCCGATGACCGGATTCATGCGGCCGAAACGGTCGCCGGCCCGTCTGATCCATTGCCGCTGACGCCCATCATCCCGCGGGTCGTTCCGGGCAATGTCTTTCTCAAGCCCAATTCCTTCGATGAAATTGCCCAGTTGATTGCCGGGGTGGCAGATGGATTGGAACACGCCCATCGACATGGAATCATCCACCGGGATGTCAAACCCTCCAACCTGCTCCTCTCACCGGAGGGAATTCTTAGCATCAATGATTTTGGTCTGGCCCGGGTGTTGGAGGAACCTTCCGTCACGTTGTCCGGCGAATTTCTCGGTTCACCGCTGTACGCGTCACCCGAGCAAATCACGGGCAATCCCGACCAACTCGATCACCGGACGGATGTCTATTCCCTGGGCGCCACGCTGTATGAACTGCTGACCTTGCGTCCGCCCTTCCCCGGCGAAGGTCGGGAACAGGTGCTGGCCCAGGTTCTACGCGACGAACCTACGCCGCTGCGAAAGATCAATCCCAAGGTTCCGCTGGACCTCGAGACCATCTGCCTCAAGGCCATCGAAAAGGATCCGAACCGGCGGTATCAGCACGCTCGCGATCTGGCCGAGGATCTGCGCCGATACGTCAACCGCTATGCCATCACCGCCCGCCGGACCCATCCGCTCCAGCGGCTCGTCAAGTGGAGCAAACGACATCCCGCCCTTGCCGCGTCAATCAGCCTCCTCCTGCTCTCCGGAATCATCGCGTTCATTGGTGTTCGCCAGCATCGGCTGCTAAACGAACAGCGTTTGGCCGAGAAGCGGGTGCTGGAACAGCGTCTGCTCAAGGAAACCGAGGAACGAACCCTGATTTACACGCTTAGTGGCGACTTGGGTTCAGCGGAGGCGTTGCTGCCCGACGCCGAACGTCTGGGAGCGGCACCAGCGTGGCTGGCCCTGCGGCGGGGTCAGATTGCCTATCAGCGTGGTGATTACGATCGGGCGCTGAAGTTCCTTCAGGAGGCTGCGTCCCGGGGAGCGGGAGGCCCGGACCTTTCCACCCGCGGCCTTCTCTCTGCCACCTATGCGGCCACCTACGAATGGGAGCTTTCGAAAAAGCTGGCCGAAGAGGTGATGAAGGAACAGCCCACCACAGCTGAGGAATTCCTTTTCAAAGGCCTTGCTGAGTCGCTTTACGACCCGGTCCAAGGACTGAAGGATCTGGATGAAGCCGTACTCCGCCGGGACTCGGTCATGGCCCGGGTGGTCCGGGCGGAAACCAAAGCCCGCTACGCCATCATTCGGACGGATCTCAAGAAGGCCGAAGAAGCCGTCAAGGACGCCACCGTGGCCGAGGGCATGTGGCCGGGAAATCCCAACGCCCTGGCTGCCCGCCTATTCACCTGCCTGTGCGCTGCCACGCTGTTTCAGATTGAACAACAGCCGCAGAAACGGGCCGCCGTTCTGGAACAAGCCGACGCCGACGCGCGCGCTCTGGAAGCGTTTCCGGGACTGCCGCTGGGATTGTGGCCACGAGCCATGTACTACCGAACCACCGGTCAGGAAGATAAGGCGCTCAAGCTACTCCGCCGGGAAGGAGCCACCCTGAGGGATTTTCGCATTCGTTCGGTGTACGTCGAGTTGTTGGTGTGGAATCGCGAATTCACCGAGGCACTGGCCGCCTTGGAGTCGTTCTACCCGCCCGCCCGCCTCCAGAACCGTGAACTCATGCGGGCCCTGATTTTGGCGATGATACCCGATCGGCACGCGGACGCTCTAAACGCCTTCAACGACCTGACCACCCACTGGGGCCAGGGCGATCTCCCAGCCTGGCGCCAAACCATCCTGTTGCTGCTGGGTCGGAATCAACAGGCCGTGGAAGATAGCGCCCGGGTTTTGCAGAATCCCGAGTCGCTCCCCGGCCTCTCTCGGGAATGGTACCTCCAACTGCTGGCGTACTACGCCGACCGAATCACCCCGGAGCAGTTGCTCGCCGCCGCGGGAAAGTCCCAGCTGCGCATCTGCGATGCCGAGTTCTTCATCGGCTTGAAGGAACTGGCCCAAGGACGCCGCGAAGAGGCCCGCCGACATCTCTCCAACGCCGTCAACTCCGGGGTCTTTTTCCTGTTCGCGCATCAGATGAGCCACGGAATCCTGGCCCAATTGGACCACGATCCCACCTGGCCCCCCTGGATTCCTGCGAACCCGCCACCGGCAAATCGTTGACTGGTCGACCGGGTCAATCCCGCCCAGCCCGCCACAGGACTGCTCCGGCGTGCGGAGTTGAACGGGGTTTGCTCTTGACCTCACCTCCCTCTCCGCCGCTTTGATAAGCGGTAAGCCCGCTGAAAGCCTGCTGCAGGTTTCCGGGTGCTTCTTCCGAACCATCCCTCAACTTCATCTCCATGGAATCCAACTCCGGAACCTCAAGCTCCAACACCACCGTCGTGGTCCATCATGTCGTTCACCACGTCGTGCATTACGTCGCCACACCACAACCCTCCTACGCGCTCGCCCAGGGAATGCTGCTGCCACATCCGTCGGCCGGACAGCTGCATCCGGCCCCTGGCATGATCTTCCCCAGCCCGACGCCGGGCGCCCTGCTCCCCGGACCTGTCGCTGGTCAGATTCATCCCAGTCCCGTCCCCGGAATGATTCATCCGAGTCCCACTCCGGGAATGATCCTGCCCTCACCAACGGCCACTCCCGGCATGCTCCACGCGGGACCTTCCGCTGGACAATTGGATCCCGGACCTGCCGGCAAAAACTGACCGTCTGCGCATCCCGCTCCGTGCTCCCGTTCCGGCCCTCATCGGCCGGGCTTTCCCTTTTCTCATGACCGGACGCCTCACCCCCTTCCTCGTGGCCCTCGCTCGCGATCCCGAACTCTACGCTGCCTGGATCCGCCAACCCGAGGCCGTCATGGTCTGGGCCGGGTTGGATGCCGAGGAGCGGGCGGTCCTCCATTCGCGGGATCAGGACCGGATCTATCAAGCGCTCTTTCGCCCGCCTTCAGCAGCCGCCGCCCCACCATGGTCGATTGATGGCGGCGTTCCTTCGTCCGCCTCGGCGGCGGGAACGGCGGTTTACTGGGGCTCGTACGCCTATCCTCCCGTGACCGTGACTCTCCCCGTGACCCCCGCGCCTCCGTCGAGTCCCTCCGCTCCCTTTGCATGAACCTCACCTTTGACGAACGACTGGTCGCGGTCGGCACCGGAATCCGCACGGTGGGTCAGCTTACCGGTGAAGCCCTCGCGTGGATCAAACGCGCCGACAAGGTCCTTTACGTGCTCAGCGATCCCGTAAGTGAACGGCTCATCCATGACCTGAACCCAACCGGAGCTGAATCCCTCCAACACTTCTATGTGGAGAACAAAGTTCGCCGGGAGATTTACGAGCAGATGATTCAGTTGACCCTCGGATACGTCCGGTCGGGCCGGGTCGTTTGTTTGGCGGTTTACGGTCATCCCGGGGTCTTCGCGTTTCCCACGCACGAGTCCATTCGCCGGGCCCGGGCGGAAGGCTACCAGGCTCGCATGCTGCCGGGTGTTTCGGCCGAAGACTGCTTGTTTGCTGACTTCAATATCGATCCCGGGTCCGCTGGCTGTCAGTCCTATGAAGCCACCGATTTCCTGGTCAACCGACGAATCACCGACCCGTCGAGTCATTTGATCCTCTGGCAAATGATTGTGCTGGGCGACAGCACGTATCGATGGCAGGTGGATTCCCCTCCAGCGATGCGACAGTTCATCGCCCGACTGACCCAGCAGTATCCCCCGGACCACGTCGTGTATGTGTACGAAGCTTCCATCTTCCCCGGAGTCGAAGCGCGCATCGAACCGGTGACCATCGCCCAACTGGGCCAGGTGCGGTACACCACCATGTCGACACTCTACGTACCACCATGCGTGGCGCCGCGGGCCGATCTGCAGTTGTACCAATCCCTGGGAATTCCTCTCGGTTAGGACGTCTGGCCGGACCTGGAACCGAGGCCCTCATCGCCTGCGGCTCCGGTCCTTTCCAGAGTGCCGCGCCGAGACGCGCTGGAGCCTCGCTGTTGCTCGCCATTGCCAGAGGCTTGCCAAACGGTTGGCTCATCCCTATTCCACAGGCACCCAAACTCACCGGGCAGTCACCTGTCTCGGTCAGCCATTCCAAACTTTCTCTTGCCGTCCGATGAACCGTTTTCTCAAACCGTTGCCCTGGGTCTCCGCCGCCCTGCTCACCGTCAGTGGATCCGCCGCCATTGTGATTGATCCGCTCAGTTGGGGATTACCCGTGGGAGCCACGTTTCGGTTGGTGGTGCTGACGACCGGCACCACCGCCGCCACCAGCAGTTCCATCGGCACTTACGACACCTTCGTCAACACCCAGGGACTCTCCGGAATCACTTACAACGGCTCTTCGCTAACTTGGCAGGCACTGGGTCAAACCGCGGGTTCCGATCCAACGACGGATGCCACGCGGTTTAGTTCCCAAGCCAACTCCGTCGCCACTTACAACCTCAACGGCGCCCAGGTCTCCAACACCTCAAGCAATCCGTTCTGGGTCACCGGCGGCTTCAGCTCCCACCTGGCCCCCATCGACTGGACCATCAACGGTTCCGGTAATCTCGAGCAGGTGTCGGGATCGACTCGGGTCTGGACCGGATTTGATTTCCGGGGAGATGCCGTGACTGCCAGCAACTACGACGACGATGGCAATCAGATCGGAACAGTGACCGCCACGTTGGGATCCTCCGCCACGTATCAGGACTACGACTTCGACTCCTTCACTCCGATTCCCAACCAAACGCTTTACCCGTATTACGGCCGCGCGGGCGCGAGCGCCAACGGATGGGCTGCGATTGGCGAAGACAGCCCGCTCAGCACTCAATATCGGATGTACGCGATTTCCGGACCCATCACCGTCACCGCGGTACCGGAAGTGGAAGTGGTCTTCGCCGCCGCCGCACTCGCCCTTGGGGGCTTCACGTATCGGTTACGCCGAAGCCGAGCAGACCGGGTTGCCTAAACGAGCACACTCCGGATCACGTGCCCGTGAACATCGGTCAACCGCCGCGATACTCCGTTGTGTTCGTAGGTCAACTGCTCGTGGTCGAGTCCCAGTAGATGCAGCAGTGTGGCGTTGAGGTCATGGATGGACAGCACGTTCTCCACCGCCTTTCGGCCCAGCTCATCCGTCGCCCCGTAACTCACCCCGGACTGCACACCCGCCCCGGTCAACCAACAGGTAAATCCATCAGGATTGTGATCCCGACCCTGGGCGCCCTTCTGGAACATCGGCATCCGCCCAAACTCCGTGCACCACACCACCACGGTGTCTTCCAGCAACCCACGCTGACGCAAATCGCGGATCAGGGCCGCCACCGGCTGATCCATGATCTGCGCGTGAACATCGTACTGTTCCTTCAGCTTGTTGTGGCCGTCCCAATTGAGCGCGCCCCCGCTGGCATAGGCACCGTTGAACAACTGGACGAACCGGACGCCGCGTTCAATCAGACGCCGAGCCAAGATGCAGTTGCGGGCGAAGGACGCCTTGTTGGGATGGGCCGTGTCATCCGCCCCATAACTGCGCAGCACATAGGCGGGCTCGGAGGATAGATCACCGATTTCCGGAACGCTCAACTGCATCCGCGCCGCCAATTCGTAACTGGAAATGCGCGCAGCCAGGCTGCCGTCGTCGGGATTCCGTTCCAGATGGCGCCGGTTGATTTCCTGCAACAGGGCCCGCGCCGCCCGATCGCTGGCGGGGGTGACGGAATCCGGCGGCAGCAGATTGCGAATCGGATCCTTGGCGCTGAAAGAGGTCCCCTGGAACTCCGCCGGGAGGAAACCCGGACCCCAGTTGTTGATGCTGGCCTGGGGCACACCCCGAGGATCGGGAATAGCCACGAAGGCCGGCAGATCCTGGTTCTCACTGCCCAGCGCATAACTCACCCACGCCCCTAGGCTGGGGAACCCGTCGGGAACAAAGCCGGTGGACAGAAAGTTCTCCGCCGGTCCGTGGGTGTTGGTCTTGCTGGTCAACGAGTGGAGGAAGGCGAAGTCGTCAACTTGCTCTGCCAAATGGGGAACAAGATCCGAAATCATCTTCCCCGACTGTCCTCTCGGCCGAAACTCGTACTGGGGTCGGGCCAGATTTCCCGCGGGCCCCTGGAACGTAACCGCCGGACCGCCCACCAGCGGTTGACCATCCTGGCGAATCAGCTCGGGCTTGTAGTCCCACGTCTCCAACTGGCTCACCGCTCCCGCGCAAAAGATCACCAGAATCCGCCGGGCTCGCGGCTCATAGTGCGGCGACCGAGGCCGATAAGGATGCCCCGGATCGATCACCGGCGGGGTCGCCCCGAGAAGTCCTTCGGCGCCCAGCAGAGACGTCAGCGCCACTCCGCCCAGACCGGTGGCCGTCCGGGCCAAAAACTGACGTCGATCCAGCAAATGTCGGCCCGTGACCGACAGGGCTTCCGGGCGATGGAGGGTGCTGGAAAACGAAGGAGTCACGGGAGCACAAGAAACTCACTGCTGTTGTACAGCGCCCGACACAGCGGGGCCAATCCTTGTTCCTTCACTACCGGCAAAATCGCCCGCGCTTCGACGGCCTCCGGTTCCCGCCCCAGGGCCAATTGATACGCCCGGCGGACCTGAGCCTCCGGAGCGTCACCTACGTCCGCCCGAACCCGCGCCGCGAAAACCTCCGATTCCTCGAGGGTGAACCGGCTGTTGAACAGATTCAGCGCCTGCAAGGGCGTCGTGGACTGCCGCCGGCGTCCGGTGATCTGCCCGGCGTCGGGACAGTCGAAAGCCGCGAACACGGCGTCGCGTTCCATGCGGACCTTGTGGGAATAGATGAGCCGCCGCAGCCCGTCACCGGTGAACGTTTCGAGGGGAGGGAATCCATCAAGGCCACCGCGGGACCGGAACAGATTGAACCCGGGGCCACCCATCTTCAAATCCAGCCGGCCATTCACGGCCAGTATCGAATCCCGTATGGTCTCCGCCTCCAGTCGCCGCGAGGGAAACCGCCACAGCAACCGGTCCGACGCGTCCACCGCCACCGCCTGCGGATCGATGCGGCTGGACTGACGATACGTGGCGGAGAGAACCAGAAGCCGGTGCAGATGTTTCAGGGACCCTCCCGCCCGTTGAAACTCTCCAGCCAACCATTCCAGCAATTCGGGATGAGAGGGTGCAGCCCCCTTCAAACCGAAATCATTCGCGGTCTCGACCAAACCCAGGCCGAAATGTCCCTGCCACACCCGGTTCACCCACACACGTGCGGACAGCGGGCTCTGCACAATCCACTGGGCCAACGCTCGACGTCGCTCCGGATCCGACGCCTCGGCCGTCAAGGGTTCGGCGCCGAGGACGGTTAAACGAGAGGGAACCACTGTGTCCCCTGGCTGTTCCGGATCACCCCGCCGCAAAACCCGAATGACTTCCGGAGCCTTAAAAATTCCGCCAAACACCTGCGGTCCCTGCGCCAGTTCCTTCAGACGTCGTTGAAGGTCCCGACGGTGATTCAAGAGACGTTCGGCCTCCGATCGCTCCGCCGACTCCAATCCCACCAAGGCCGGAGGTGGCGGGGACTTGTCCTCAGCCTCGTACGCCCGTCGGTCCGTCGATCCCGCCACTTCTCGCCAGCGCCCCGCTTCATCCTGGACCTCGATTCGATACGTTGTCGGCAAGCGATCGGCAAACTGGCCGGTGCGGTCCCGTCCCCAGATCACCCGGTCCACGAGGGTTGGTTCGGGAAACTCCAGTTCCACCCAGCCCCGTCCAACCTCATGGGAAATCCAGCTGCGATCATTGCCGTACTGGCCGTCATTCAGATGTTCCAAACGATGCTCGGTGGACTCCGGAAAGGTGCCGGAAGCAGTCACCCGGACCCCGGGCAGGCGCGCCACGTTGGTGGGATTCGAGCCGACAGTGAAGACCTCCAACTCATCCAGGCACGGCTCCAGGGTCGTGCACGCCATAA
Source organism: Verrucomicrobiota bacterium (assembly GCA_017309115.1). Lineage (GTDB taxonomy): Bacteria > Verrucomicrobiota > Verrucomicrobiia > Limisphaerales > UBA9464 > UBA9464. The sequence continues at coordinate 29,915 of JAFLEF010000059.1, forward strand.
TGGTCATCCGTAGGCGACGCGTGGTCACCGGCACAAAGCGATCCGTGTTACGTCGGGCCGACACTGCGGATCTCAGCGGAGGCACAAACGCCACCGTCGTCAGCGCCCCGCCCGGCAATCCGACCTCCAAGGAGTACGCCGTGGTCAACCGGTCGTTAAACTGACCCTCGCGGTCGCGACCCCAGACGACTCGATCAATGGACCGTGCTTCGGGCAGTTCAATTTGCACCCAGCCTCGGCCCGCTTCGTCGGACATCCAGCTGTGATCATTGCCATACCGTCCGTCCGTGAGGTGCTCGGGACGATGTTTATCGGAGACCTTACTACCGGAGACCGAGACCTTCGCCCCGGCGGACGCCAACGCGAGATTCGTAGCCGACGGGCCCGCACTAAACACTTCGAACTCGTCCAGACACGGTTCGATAACGCCGAGATTGGGATGGCGATTTGCCTCGTGAATGGTGAAGCGAATCACGCGCGCAGACTGGGCCGCGAAGGTGATTTCGTTGCGGCGCGGATCAGATTCCCGACGCGGCTCGGAGTTTAGCCGGGCCAACGGCTCGAACTGGGTCAGCGCCGATTCCACCTCCGCCAACTGGGGCTTCAATGACTCTGCTTCCTGACGTCGGGCCTCGGCTTCGGGCGTGCGAATCGGCCGATCCCCATACTCCACGCCCGCGAAAAATGCCTGGGTGGCGAAGAAGTCCCGCTGCGAAATGGGATCGAACTTGTGATCATGACATCGCGCACAGCCGATGCTCAGTCCCAGAAAGGCTTCGCCCACGTTGTGCACGATCTCAGTTAGCTCATCCTGCCGCGCCAACCGCTTGGAAGCATCGTCCTGTCCAATCTGACCCGGCAGCAGGGCCGCCGCAGTTACGAGGAATCCGGTAGCGGCGTCTTCGCCCAGGGAATCGCCGACCAACTGCTCGGTCACAAAGCGGTCAAACGGACGATCTTCATTCAGTGCGCGAATGACATAGTCCCGATAGGGCCAGGCGTGGGGTCGCTCTGTATTGACCTCAAATCCATGGGTATCGGCGTAACGGACCAGATCCAGCCAGTACTGCGCCCAACGTTCACCGTACCGGGGCGACGCCAGCAAAAACTCAACCCAGCGCGCCTCAGCATCGGAACCCTCGTCGCGCAAAAAAGCCTCCTGCTGTTCCGGCGTCGGAGGAAGTCCGATCAGGTCCAAGCTCACCCGACGCATCCAGGTTCGGCGATCCGTCGGAGGTGCCGGCGACAGGCCCACGGATTCCAAACGGGTCAGAATGAAGGAATCCACCGGAGTGCACGCCCAGGTGAGGTCACGAGGCGTCGGCACCCGGACCGCCGCCAGCGGACGAAATGCCCAATGATCTGAGGCGGCAGAACCGTCAGCCACGGCGGCCACGGCGAACCATACTGCACCCACCAACAGTCCCCACCCCCTCCAAATCCAACGCTCCACGCGGCCCCCCGCGCGGCGAAAACGATTTGGACCCGGCATCAACACCGTCTGGGTTTAATCCGTTCGCCCAATTCTGTCGAAGAATCTCCCGCCGAACCGCTGAAGCTCGGTGAGGTGTCCGGGCTAGCCCGGATGTTTCACAGGCTTTCGTCGCGAGGCGCAGCGAAAGCCCGTCTGGCAAGGCGGCCGAGGCGATTCCGAACCGGGCTGTATGGGGACATACTGTCCGGCGAGGAATGCGAGGCCAACGCCGCCAGACGGGCTTGCAGCCAGCCGCAGCAGAAAGAGTGTGAAATATCCGGGCTAGGAGGCCTCCGCGACCCACGGTACGGCATGGCGGGCGCCCAGAGAGCAATGGTTTCGACATGGACATCGCTTCAGATGTATTTGAGACTTACCTCCTGGCATGACGATTCCGTACCCCATCATCGACTATTCGATCGACGGACCGATTCGTCGCTCCGCATGTTGGCGGGATCGCACTCCGTCTTGGAGAAAATCACCCCACATTGGACCAGTTTAACAGCCACACCAGCGTTACACGATCCTCGCACTCCCATCTGCTCCAGAACTCTCCCGGCCCATAAACCGAAGACGGAACAAAAACAAAGTGATCATGAAACCAACACTAAGCATCTGGCGAGCCTGGCTCACGGTCACCCTGGCTCTTGCAGTCAGCACCGGGGCCGCGCTTGCCCAGTCCAAGAAGCCAAACATCCTCGTGATCTGGGGAGACGACATCGGCATTTGGAACATCAGCTACAACAACCGCGGAATGATGGGCTACAAGACGCCCAACATTGACCGCATCGCGAAGGAGGGCCTCGCCTTCACCGACTATTATGCGCAACAGAGTTGCACAGCGGGACGTGCGGCCTTCATCAGTGGAGCCGCTCCGGTGCGCAGCGGCATGACCAAGGTGGGCCTGCCGGGGGCAAAGGAAGGCTGGCAAAAGACCGACTGCACCATGGCCACAGTGCTGAAAAGCCAGGGCTACGCCACCGGTCAGTTTGGCAAGAACCACCAGGGAGACCGCGACGAGCATCTTCCGACGATGCATGGCTTCGACGAATTTCTCGGCAGCCTCTATCACCTCAACGCGGAAGAAGAGCCGGAGAACCGTGACTATCCGAATGACTTGAAGCTGCCGAACGGCAAAACGTTCCGGGAGCAATATGGCCCGCGCGGCATGATACACAGCAAAGCCGACGGTCAAGGCGGTCAGACCATTGAAAATCTCGGACCACTGACTCGAAAACGCATGGAAACGGTGGACGACGAATCCATCGCGGCTGCGAAGGATTTCATCAAACGCCAAAACGCCGCCGGGAAGCCTTTCTTCTGCTGGTGGAACGGCACGCGCATGCACTTCCGCACGCACGTCCGGGAAGCCAACAAGGGCATCAGCGGTCCCAGTGGCGATGAATACCATGACGGCATGGTGGAACACGATCGTCATGTGGGCGAACTGCTCAAACTGATCGACGAGCTCGGCCTCGCGGACAACACCATCATTCAGTATTCGACCGACAACGGCCCGCATTACAACACGTGGCCCGACGCGGGGACCACCCCCTTTCGGGGCGAGAAGAATTCCAACTGGGAAGGTGCCTTCCGCGTGCCCTGCTTTGTTAAGTGGCCCGGCAAGTTTCCCGCGGGCGTGACCCTGAACGGCATTGTCTCACATGAGGACTGGCTGCCCACCTTTGCCGCCATCGCCGGTGTTCCCGACATCAAGGAAAAGCTCGCCAAGGGAGTGGAGCTAAACGGGCGCAGCTACAAGAACTACATCGATGGCTACAACCAACTCGACTACCTCAGCGGTAAAACCGACAAGTCCCCGCGAAGCGAGTTCATCTACCTGAATGACGGGGCCGAAGTCGTGGCCATCCGGGTCGGCGATTGGAAGGCGACCTACCTCGAAAACCGCGCACGTCAACTCGATGTGTGGCGCGAACCCTTCGTTCACTTGCGCCTACCTCTGCTTTTTAACCTCCGTCGCGATCCGTTTGAGAAATCCCAGGAGAACTCCAATACGTATCACGACTGGATGATCGACCGCGCATTCGTACTCGTGCCGCTGCAGTCCGTCGCCAGCAAGTTCCTCCTCACGCTCAAGGATTATCCCCCCAGCCAGAAGCCAGGCGACTGGAGTCTCGATTCCCTGGAGAAGCAGATCAAAGGGATGACCAGTGCCGGGGAGTAGCAGCCCCTGGGTGTCTTAAGCCCAACCGCTCAGGCCGCGCCAGCACCATGCCGGCGCGGCCTGTCTTCTTCCCCACTCGGTTGACCTGGAGTCCCGGAGACGTCTGACGGCCCCGCCAGCCTCCACATTTCTCTCACACGATTTTTGACGGCTCTACTCCGGCAACTCACGTTTCCGCCCGCATGAAGCCGTTGTTTCTCCTGTTGGCCATTCTCGCGTCCACCACGGCTCTGACCGTGTTCTCCGCCGAAACCCCCAAAGTCGGTGACTCCGCACCCCAGGTCGAAGCCATCGACCAAGATGGACACCCCTGGAAATTGTCCGACCAGATCAGCAAAGGCGTGGTTCTCCTCTACTTCTATCCCAAGGACGATACCCCGGGCTGCACCAAGCAGGCCTGCGGATTGCGGGATCAGATGGGCGATTTGCAGAAGGACGGCGTGTTGGTGGTGGGCGTCAGTCGCGACGACGCGGAAAGCCACAAGAAATTCCGCGCCAAACACAATCTAAACTTCCCGCTGCTTGTGGATGTGGACGGCAAGCTGACCGAGGCCTTTGCGGTGCCTATGGAAGGTCGTCCGATGTCGCGTCGGGTAAGCTTCCTTATCGGACGGGACGGCAAGATCCTCGCCGTAACTGACAATCGGGATGCCCAAGTGCATCTGACTGAGATGCAGGCGGCCATTGCGAAGCTAAAGAAGTAGCCGTCGCTTCCCAGAAGCGGCTCTGGGCAAACCACGGACCCATTCGGGCGAAGGCGATCCCTTCGCCCATTTTTTTTCACTCCGGCGTGGCCATCCGACGGTCGGCCGTGATAGCTACAACCGCGTGGGCTTGGCTGACCTTCATGTTCACACCACCGCGAGTGACGGGATGATGTCCCCGGCGATGGTCCTCAACTATGTCGCCGTCAATACGCCGCTCGACACCCTGGCCATCACCGACCACGACACCATGGACGGCTGGGAGCAGGCGCAGGAGTTCAAAAGCCGGCCCGAAAACGATCACTTAGCCGATTTGGATTTGATTCCAGGGGTAGAGATCTCCAGTCGGGACGGGCATATCATCGGGTTGTGGCTTCACAAGCTGGTCCCCAAGGGTCTGGATACCTTGGAGACCATTGCTGCCATTCATGAACAAGGTGGCATCGCCATGGCGGCCCATCCCTTCGCGTGGTTACCCGGCCTCCAGCAATTCGCCGGCGTGGGCCTCAAGTTCATGTCGTCTCCCTTCGATGCCGTGGAAGTCCGCAACTCCACGCCCACCGAGTTCTTCAACAACATGCGCTGCCAACGCATGAACAAGAACCGGCCCCAACCCGCCGCCGAAGTGGGCAGCAGCGACTCGCATTTTCTGTGGGCGATCGCCCGCACCTGGACCGAGTTTCCGGGCAAAGGCGCCACCGGACTGCGCAAGGCCATTCAGGACCGAACCACCCGCGCCGGTGGACTCACCTGGGGCCCCCTCAGCCTGCTGAACTACTACCGGGATCGCCGCCGTTGGAGGAAGTTCTGCACGGAGCACCAAGTCGAACTCCGCTACGTGTAGTTGTCCGACATGCCACGCCGTCTCTTCCCTGTTTGGGCCTGTCTCATCATGTTGCTGGGATTGGCCCAGGCCGAATCCCCCCTCGATCTCGGATCGCGGCGGGAACTGTTCGTGGACCGGGCGCTGATCGATTCCCTGACCGGCGTCGAACTCCGCCTGCATTCGCCGCATCCCGCCGGAGTGGTCTTCCGTTTTGACCGACCGTGGGAAGGAATCGTCAGCGGCTACGTCACCGTCCTGAATGATCAGGGACGTTTCCGAATGTACTACCGGGGCCGGCCCTCAACCTCCCGCGGCGATGGCTCGGCCGATGCCCACGAGGTTTCCTGCGTGGCCGAAAGCACCGATGGCCTTCACTGGACCCGACCCAATCTCGGACTCTTCGAGGTCAGCGGCACCCGGGACAACAACGTGTTCCTGGTCGAACCCAAAACCGTCACCCACAACTTCTGCCCCTTCCTCGATACCCGTCCGGGAGTTCTGCCCACGGAACGTTACAAAGCCGTCGGCGGCACCGGCGCGGGAGGTCTGTTCGGATACACGTCCGCCGATGGCCTGCACTGGAAGTCTGTCAGTGATCAACCCCTGATTCTCAAGGGCCAGTTTGATTCCCAGAACGTCGTGTTCTGGTCCGACCACGAACAACTGTACCTCTGCTACTTCCGCACCTGGACCAATGACGTCCGCTGGGTGGCCCGCGCGACGTCGCCGGATTTCCGGAATTGGAGCGAACCGGTGAACATGGAATTTGCCGGAGCCCCGCCCGAACACATCTACATCAATCAAACCCAACCCTACTTCCGGGCTCCGCACCTGTATCTGGGTTGGGCGGCGCGCTTCAATCCGGGACGACGTGCTCTCACCGAGGATCAAATCCGCACGCTGGAACTGAAGGACTCGCGCAACTACGCCGAACTGGATCTGGACGACTCCGACGCCGTCCTGCTTACCAGCCGCGGCGGCACCCGGTACGATCGGACGTTTCTCGAAAGCTTCATCCGACCCGGCCCGAATCCGCGCAACTGGGTTGCCCGCGCCAACTATCCCGCCCTTGGACTTCTCCCCACCGGTCCGGAAGAACTCTCGCTCTACGTCGTTCGCCATTACGGCCAGCCATCCATTCACCTCGAACGACTCACTTTGCGAACCGACGGTTTCGCGTCGATTCATGCGCCTTACGCCGGAGGAGAGTTTCGCACCCGTCCTCTCCGGTTCTCAGGGGAGGAACTGGAATTGAACGTGGCCACCAGCGCCGCCGGTTCGGTGCGGGTGGAACTTCAGAATGAAGCCGGCCAAGCCTTTCCCGGATTCGCCCTCGCGGATTGCCCGGAACTCATCGGCGACTCCTTGGCGCGGATCGTCACCTGGCGCTCCGGCTCCAACGTGGCGGCATTGGCGGGACAGCCCGTTCGCCTCCGCTTCGCTTTAAAGGATGCCGACCTCTACGCGTTCCAGTTTCGCCCCTCCCTCCCCACGGTCGCAGACGGCGGACAGGACTTTGTCACCGTGTGCGCCGACGGCGGCGCTGGACGGTACGAAGCGTTCCCGGACGTCTGCCGTCTCGCCGATGGCCGCCTTCAGTGCATCTTCTACGCGTCGTACACCCACGTGGGGGTGCCCAATACCGATTGGCCTCGCGGCGGCCGGATCGGCGTCGCGTGGTCCAGCGACGAAGGTCGAACCTGGTCGAAACCAGAAACCCTCTTCGACAGTCCCGCCGATGACCGGGATCCCTCACTGACACAACTCAAGGACGGTCGGCTGATCGGCTCCTTCTTCACAGAGGCCGGAACCCAGGTGATCGAAGCCCGTGAGCCCCGCGGTCCCTGGAGCGAACCCAAGTTGATCGGCCCCGGCGTCTATGTGAGCTCACCGGTTCGGGAACTCACCGACGGTACCCTCATCGTTGGAGTCTATTCCGAAACCAACGACACCGCCTCGGGCGGCACGATCCGCAGTCTCGACCGCGGCCAGTCCTGGGAACCGCCCGTGAAGATCCCATCCGGCGGGCAGTTCCTGGATGCCGAGACGGATGTCACTGAATTGCGCTCGGGAGAACTCCTGGCGGCGCTCCGCGGCGGCAAGGGCGCGCCGCTGAACTTCAGTCGCTCCACCGATCGCGGCGTTTCCTGGAGTCCAGCCCGCCCGGCGGGTTTTGTTGGCCATTGTCCGTATTTGCATCGCACCGCCACGGGTGAGCTGATCCTGGCCTACCGTCAACCGGTGGCCGGCGCGACCCGCGGCACAGCGCTGCGCGTCAGTCGCGACGATGGGGAATCCTGGAGCGAGGCGTATTTGGTGGATTCAGTGATTGGCGCCTATCCCTCGCTGGTCAATCTCCGGGATGGCTCGGTCCTCGTGGTGTACTACGAAGAAGGCCCTCAATCCAACCTCCGAGCCCGCCGCTTCCGAATCGTGGAATCGGGCGTGGAATGGCTGAAGCTGTAGGGGCCAGAATAAGTTGAGAGTAGCGAAAACCGGTGAACCGGATCTGCATTGTGTCCACAAACCCATTGGCATCTCTAACGTGCTGGATTCGAGGTCTTTTCTCTCAACTCTCAACTTTCAACTCTCAACTGGTTTGTGGGTAGTTGAGAGCTGAGAGGAAAAGGCGAAAACCGGTCAGGTTACTGCTTACCGCTTACGCGCATTGTCTCTCAACGTTCAACTCTCCGGTCCCCTCCCGGCTCAGCAACCCTGAAAAAAATCTGCGAGAATCTGTGTTTAATCTGCGGTTAAACCTTCCCAAAAGAACCACTCTAAACTCGATTCCGCACCTGCCATTCGCGTGAATTCGCGTCTATTCGCGGTTTCAAACCGCTTGGGTCCGGAGCAGAAACCGAGAGAGCGTTAGCAGGGGTCGGAATGGCACTTTTCACAGAAGTGGTTCGTCACCGATGTACCCTCCTGGAGGACCGTGTGGTGGATCGTTGGATTCCCGGCGCCGCATCGCTCGCACGTCGGACCATCACCCGAATCCTGCCACGATTCCTGGATGATCGCCGTCGCTGCCTCCAAGCGTTCCCTCGCGGCCCACACCGTAAAACTCGAGTCCGTCGGCTCCCGCCGCCAACCCGGTGGCAACTCATCTCCAGGCGCTCGGAGCGTGCACTCGATGCCCGCAGCACGAAGAGCCTGCTGAGCTCGCTCAGCGTCGGAACGATCCAGGAAATTGGAGATCGGGGTGGAGGTGGTACTCATACTCAGCGGTTCACGGGACCGAAGACGGCGGGGAATTCTTGCTGGGCGGGACCAGTTTCCGGAGTTCGTAGCGCGTCCCCGAAGTCTCGAATCCCTTCGCGGTCTCGTCGTCCCCCAGCGTGGCCAGGGTCAAAGTCCCTTCCTCGATCTTGAAGAACGCCCGAACCACCTGGCCGAGACTGTCCGCCTGCGACGGGGGACACTTCTGAATGGTGGCGTGCAACTGTTTCGGATTCTTGCCGGGCGGCAGGGTGAAAGTCGTCTCAAACCAAAAGTTCGTGTCCCGATGAAAATGAAGCGAGTCGCCGGTGATCGTGATGGTAATTCTAGGGCTCTTCGAATCGCCGACGAAGACTCCGTCCCAGACTCCCTGCAACGGTTGCAGTTCCGGAGAGGTAGCTGCCTCGACCACAGGTTTCAGGGTGACGGGCTCCTCCACGGCATTGGCGATGCGAGGTCCTATTAATGTTCCGACGAGCGCCAAGCCCAGGATGGCCAGCGGGTACGCCACAGGTCTGAGCCGCCTTCGAAAAGTTTCCGTCCCCGTCTCCGACGAGCCGCCGCTTGGTAAGTGGTCCATAATCAACTGAAAATCTATCCGATGAACGCCCACCTCACCGAATAACGAAAGCCCAAATTCCCGTATGGGCGGAGGTTCTCCTCTCCCGACCATATTCCTCCCCTCTTCCTCCTGCTTTCTTGTTTTCCAGATTCGCCCCTTCCCCGTCTCCGACCACGAATCACACCCAGAAACACGAATAGGAACGGGCCTCAAGAATCATTCAAATGGGCATCGTGTCGCTTCCGTAGCGCCTGTTTGCCGATCTAGCCTGCCATGTCCAGGTGCTCCCAAACCTGGTCGCTCTGGCGTGCTACCTGAAATAAATCTCGGCCCTCAAATGCAGCCCGAATCAAGCTCTCAGCAAAGTCAACATGCGCCTCGCACCTGTCCAATGCTGGTCTGGAAGTATCCAACAACTCAACCTCGACACGGTCGTTTCGACGGCAAAACAACTGGAGACAAAGAGGAGACTCAAAGGTAACGCCCATAAAACCTCTACGAGCGTCGAGTCCGCGAAAAACCCCAAGTGCTATGTCCACTGTCGTCTCGATCGGCGCCTCCGACGACACATCGTCTCTGCCCTCAGAATGACCGTAGAAAATCTTCATGGCGCGCGATGTTTAAGGCGAAGGCAAAGGTCGACTTGTCCCTGGGCCAATCGATTTTTCTCTGAACAAATCGGCTGGCTCCCGTTCACAGGATCGTCTGTAAACCCTCATGTCTTGGCCTTTTGGAAATGCGCCATGATTTGAGCGAAATCCTTGGCCGCTCCGTCGCCTGACTGCTGCTGCCAATGGACAAAACCATCTGCTCCTCGATGGATGATGCCGTAGAGATGTGATGTGCGGTCCGGCGCCGCTGTAATCACCGCCTCCGCCTTGGCTGCGGCATCCGCCGCGTCGAAGCCGAAGAACCTCGTGAACAGCGCCAGGCAAACGGCGTGTGCCTGTGGTGGACTCATCTTGTGCTGCATCGCAAGCGCGCTGATTCCACCAAAAGAGTAAACCGCAAGAATCTGTTTGGCCTGCGTGTCTCCGTGGAAATGCGCGTCTCCATAGTGCGACATGACGCCTAGCAAATACTCCTGCATCGTGGCGATGGACTCGGGGATACGCTCCGCTGGCGCTTCCAGAGGCGGCTTCTGTCCGAACAAACGATTGAGTAATCTCATAACGTGTAATGAGGGCTACCAACGTGGCTGCTCAGTGACGCGCCAAAAATCGTGCCCGGAATGGAGCTGAGGCGCAATCGGCGCGTGCACTGTGCAGCCGCGTTAGGGGGGCTTCAGGTGTGAACCGCCAAGATCCGCCCGGTGGCAATCACCCGAAATCCCTCCATCACGTCGAACGTGACGCCGACCTGCAAGCTGCTGTAGTCGCGCTGGGGGTGATACATCAGGGAGAAGACGAGCTCCGCCTCCTCGCCCGGCGCAACTGGTCCCGGACACTGGATTGCTCGGACCTGAAGCCGCTCGCTCTGACCCGAAACCACGAAGTCGGGGCAATAGTCTTCTGTGAAAGGTGCATTCCGTCCCCCGGCTCCGTAGGGCTTCATCTGAATGCGAGTAAGAACGGATGCCTTCATGGCGGTGCGACGTAAGCCTTCCGTGCCCAGAACTCAAGATCAACCTCCGGCCAATCCTCTCGGAAAAGCGTGAACAAAACCCAATGGTCGCCGCCGTCGGGATACGCCGCCGCTCCACTGGCGAGCGCACGAGTCTTCATGCGCTCATCGAGGCGGAAACAGATCGTGTTCATCTCGACGGCGAATGCAACAATCACACCCTTTGTGGAGGCAACCACATAGAGATACTGCTGCGAATCCGGACAGAACACCTGAACATCTCCCAGCGGTTCAAACGCAGTGGTCAAGGCCTCGGCCACATCAGAATGAGCGGATAGGCCCTCAAGGCACTTCAGCACTTGCTCATTAATGCTCGTATCCAGCTCCGGTGGGATGTAGCGGCTCATGATTTGACGCCGAACGAATCGTTCACCGATGGCGGCCCGCCACCGGCACCCGGATTGCCAAGAGGCTCCGCCGGGCCATTCGGTGGAGCGCCGGGTTCGGAAGTCCGGATGTAACCTGTGATGCTGTCGATCCGGACACCCATGCACTCCCCTCGAATGGCTGTTGTGTCCGAAAGAAAACTGAAACGAAGCCGATGTTCAGCGATGTGCTCCAGCGTGAACACGCCAACCATCTTCGTCGCCCACCCTTCAACCGAAAGTGTGCGAATTCCCCAAAGAGCGAGATCAATCTCCGCAGCATTCGCACCCACTGGCCAACGCTTGCTGGGCATGTCCGGAAACGGTCTGAGGTAGGCCAACAAATGAAGGACCGGGCCATCGTCATAAAGCTTCACGCCATGAAGTTCCATGTGGTCAAGCGCGGGCCTGCCCGAGTAGTAACCCCCGACTACCTTTGGATTGATTGTCAGATCATACCACGGCATACGTCTGATCATTCGGCCGAACGCCAGAGGTGAGCAACCGCCGCCGACAAAGAAGGCGGAGCGCACGAGGCTCTCTTCAACTACCCCCCTTCATTGAGCGGAGTACCAGGGCGGCGGTTCGTCGCGCCCGGATCGTTGGGCTCTTTCGAAACCACGACACGATCATATCCGAGAAGGACGATACCAACCAGTAAATGGAGAAGCCGCCAGTGAAAAAGGCGGCGAGAGCAAATGCGACGCCCATGTGAACAAAGGGTGGCGGCGGCACTCGCAGAAACAACGCCGAGAAAAACAAGAGACAGCCCGCGAAGAAAGGGAGCGGCGGAAGCCAAACCGGCATGCGCGAACGCCGACGCCAAAACTCGAAGCCAAGACAAAGCGGGACATAAACAAGCAACGTGGTGGCGACACCAAGAAACACGGAAAGAACCGGAACGATAACGAAGTTGAGCGGGCCGCCCATGTCTCCATAAAAGGCGACGCCAACAACGACCAGAACGCCATAGGCAATGACTGGACCTGCGGCAACAAACACGGCGCTACAAGCAGCAGCGAAAAGATGCCGGCCTGTAAAGAATGCTGCCTCAGTAAACTTCATTGTCAGTCTTCCACTCAACTTCGCTACTCAGTGACGCGCCGAGAATCGTGCCCAGAATGGAACCGAGGCGCAATCGGCGCGTTCACTGGAGCAACCGGGTGGGCATACGTCGTCCTCACTTTCTTCTTCTTGTCTGCTTCCAAAGCTCTCTGAAATCTCTCGGTCTGTCGCGTAGTCAACTGCGCGCGCTTCAACAGTCGAGTCAGCTTGGTGCGGATATACTGCGAACGAAAGAAATAGGGCCGAACCTCAAGAAAGGCCACCGCGTCCTCAATAGCACGACTGTCTCCAGCCTGAATCTTCTTCAGAGCAGACGAGTAGCCGCCGGGAAAGGCCAGTGCATCATACTGGCCGTGGAACTCAGCACACGCCCTCGACCACTCTGAGCGGGCCTCGGGACTGCTGTCTCGCCGCTTGACAGTGTCATGGATACGCTCGTGCAACTCGGTAACGCGCTTGGCGTTCTCCTGAATGATGCTACGAGGCTCAAGCTTATGTTTCACGGTGGTGCAAGTATGCCTAGAGCTCGCCGACCGCCGCCGGACGCGGACGCCGGCAGCGAGTCCGGTGTCCGATGAACCAGTCCGACCCAAGTCAATACGGGCACCGGCGGTTCGGGTGGAGCGATCGTGTTATGAGACGTCGAAAACACTCAAAGTATCAAAAAACTTTCGGTTCTGGTCTGGAATAGAAACCAATTTCTTGCCCTTCAGCGACTCAGCAAGTCGTGCACCTTGCTTTAACGTTTCTTGAAACGTCCTGCGCACCCAATACGTCTCGAACGTGAAATTCAGCTGTGGGCTGGCATCCAAATCCCTGAAACTGAGCCGATCATTCAGATGTTCAACCCTGATGCCCTTGAAACGCCCTGCACATCCGGGAGCGCCGCAGTCGCACGTCCAGATGAAAAACTCCCCGGGTGAATCCAATGCCTTCTCCAACTCTACCAGATCTGTAGGCAGGCCGACTCCAACACTTCCATTGATCAAAAGATCAACCTGCAAGCAGAAATAATCCTCGTCTTCCTCAGGAACGACGTAAACCCGCAGGTCAAAAGAGTCCGTTTGTCTCTTTGAGCTACGGAACAGTTTCATAACGATACGGGTGACCGACCGCCGCTGACCTCACGGGGCCTCAAATCCTCTTCGGCGGTAACGAAACGGCGACGCCGGGCGGCGGTTCGGTCGAGTGGAGGTTCGGCGAACACTCACTGAATCTCCAATCGTTTCTGTCCATAAACTCCGATGACTCTCGTGGTGCCGAGTCGTGTCTCTTGGTCAACGTGCTGGTGTCCGTGGATGAACAAGCACGGTCGTGCTCGCTCGATGTAGCGCGTGAATGCCTCAAAGCCGAAGTGAACGTCGTCGTCCCGGTCATGGATGTGTCGTGGTGAGTTGTGGGCGACGAAGACATCGACGGCGGGAAAGGCAGACAGCGAACTCTCGACTTCTGACTGATCGTAGAGGTAGTGACCTCGTGGCTTGTATCGCCACGACCCGTGGAAGCCGCCGAAGCGCGTACCGCCAATGGCATATGTGGTAAGGTGCAGATCAACGATCGGCGGCGGAAACGGTCCCCCGCCGTCGTGATTGCCTTTGACGGCCAACACGTGAGCACAGCCGACTGTCCGCGCGGCGATCAATATGACGGCGTCGGAAATGTCGCCGCACGACACGAGAACGTCGGCAGGCACACTTTGGATTCGGTTTCGGACGGAATCGTCGTCAGATAGCACGAGGAGTGTCATGGCTGCCTAGCCGTCAAGGCCCACGGACCGCCGCTGGAATCGTGGACTGGCAGCGAATCCAGGTACCGATGAGCGGGCATTCCCGATCTCGAAACGGGAAGTGGTTTGCTGAAAACGATCTTGATCGAAGGGGTCGAAGAACTATTTGGGTGCATAGTCAGCAAGGCGGATCCGATAAAGTTTGTCACGGTACTCGAACTGAATTGTTACTCCGGCAATCGAGGCCTCACCAACCCGGAGACGAACTCCACGAACCCACTCGACCTGTTTTGGAGTGCTCTCGCTATCCCGGGGAAAACGAGTAAGGCCCATGAATGGGATTGAAAGACCCGTTGGAGCAGAGAAATCGTCTTGTGGGGAGAAAACGCTTATCGTCGTAAGACTTTCTAGGGTGCTATCAGATGGAATAACGAAATCCACAATGAACGTCCGGTTGTGTTTTCTGACGGCAATCGAGAAATCGAGTCCCAGTTCCTTCTGGTTCTTTGGGGTAACGTTGATCGAATCCGTACGGGCAAAGCAGGGTAACGCGAGGAAGAGGAATAGACTCGAAATGACGAAGATCGAGTTAAACGATTTCATGGTCGCGAGGGGAGCTGTCGAACGCAAAGCCGACCGATGAGGAAGAGCGCGCCAAGGATGGCCGAACTGGAGCGCGAGGCTGGCCGCGCTCCTCGTCATTCGGTCAAGCGTCTTGTTCGCCGTCCTCTGGCTCATGAACTCTCCTTCGCCGCCTGCACAAATCTCTGGCGAAGATGCGGAAGCCGGTCATGCAACTCCATCGTCTCGGCAGCTCTCTCAAGATTCCGCCAAAGACCTCCTCGACACGGCACCAGATCGCCGAGCTCCTGCAGCGTGTCCAGAGCAAGCTCAAGCTCGTTGTGACCGAGATAGGATCTGTAGTCGGTGAGCAGGCGCTCATACTCTGCCGCGACATCCGCCGGCGGTTCCGGGAGCAATCCACGAGCGTGCTCCAAGTGAGCCTCCGTAACCTTCCACCGCTTCCATAGCTCGGGGGGTGTCATACTTTCAGCGTCAAAGCTCACCGACCGCCGCTGGAACCGGGTGCTGGCAGCGAATCCAGCGTCCCACCGACCAGCGCGCCCGAAGTCGAAACGGGGAGCGGTAGTTCGGGTGCACAGATCTTGTTCGGCGACGTTGGGTTAGAGTATGGCATCGCGAACCTCTGGTGACACGAAGACCTTGCTGCCAACCGGAACCTCATCGGCTGTCCTGTCCGTGAGCCAAACAGTGATCCGCCAGCGCTCGTCTATGGAGACGTTTGGATCGGGGATGTTCAGGTGCGTCATGCTGATTTTCGCGGTGGCCTCTAATTCAGGTTTGTCAGGGCGGACAACAATCACAGGCTCAGTCCGCTCAGTCCAGGGTTGTCTGTTCCAGTCTCCCGGGATTGGAAACGCGGGATGGAGAACCAGCATTTGGGTTCCCGGTCGCGTGAGCCAGATGGTGTCTTCAACCGTGAGTATTAGGACACGCGTCATATGTCGCCGAACGGGCAGAGCTCACCGACCACCGCCGGAATCGGGCGCAGGCAGCGAATCCGGCGTCCGATGAACCGGTGGGTGGTGGGTGCGAACTAAAAGGGAGCATTCGTCGGAGTGCAGCGGAGCTAACTCATCGAGCCAGGTGGACAGCCGTTTTCCAGCGTACCTTGGCTGGCCATCTCTGGAGGCCACCAATAGCACTCCACCGAGCAGAGTGATGAGCGCGACGCCGCCGGCGAGTTGCCATTTGTCATTGCGCCGAACGATCAGAGCTCACCGACCGCCGCCGGAGCCAGGCGCTGGCAGCGAATCCAGCGTCCGATGAACTGCGGCGCCCGAACTTGAAACGCGCGGCGGAGGTTCGTGTGGAGTGATCTTGTTCGGCGAGCACTCACTGAATGTCCAATCGTCCCTGTCCATAAACTCCGATGACTCTCGTGGTGCCGAGTCGTGTCTCTTGGTCAACGTGCTGGTGTCCGTGGATGAACAAGCACGGTCGAGCTCGGTCAATGTAGCGCGTGAATGCCTCAAAGCCAAAGTGAACGTCGTCGTCCCGGTCATGGATGTGTCGTGGCGAGTTGTGGGCGACGAAGACATCGACGGCGGGAAAGGCAGACAGCGAACTCTCGACTTCTGACTGATCGTAGAGGTAGAGACCTCGTGGCTTGTATCGCCACGACCCGTGGAAGCTGCCGAAGCGCGTACCGCCAATGGCATAGGTGGTAAGGTGCAGATCAACGATCGGTGGCGGAAACGGTCCCCCGCCGTCAGAGTGCCTTTCCAGTCCGTGCTCTCGGGCTTAAATAGTTGATTCACCGAAAGGGCCTCTGCTGGCGAATTCTTCTTACCGCAGCTGCCATACGTTGTAAACGGTCGTTCTTGGGTATGAAGCATTCCTCACCCCCTCTTACCGCTCACGCGCCCCAAAGCGGCAGAGGGCTGCCGCAGTCCGTGCGTTTGTGAAACTGATGAGACTAACCAGTGAAAGACTGAGTACGATGCCGACAGGGCGTCGTGTAGCTGAAGGCAACTGCGTCGCCGCAA